>JBGGNG010000024.1:0-20695 GCA_041287635.1 Actinomycetota bacterium
GCCGGACTACGTGATCAACGCCGGTGGCGTGATCCACCTCGCGGGGTACGAGCGACTCGGATGGGACGCCGCGCGGATGACGGCCCGGCTCGAGGGCATCGGCGAGACGTTGACCGGATTGTTCGACCGGGCCGAGCGCGAGGGCATCACACCTGCCGCGGCGGCTGATCGGCTCGCGACGGAGCGCATCGACGCCGCCCGAGCGTGAACCTCATCAGACGAACGGCTTCTCCTGGCCCCCGATGCCCATGCCCACCAGCAAGCCGGCGCCGAACCCGCCGTTCACGATCGCGAGCGCCCAGAAGGGCCACGCATCGGCGCCTTCGGGCACGCCGAATGCCGCGTTGATCGCGAACACGGTGGCGGTGCCGACCTCGAGCACGGCGAACGCCCATGACCACCACCACAGCTCATCGATCTTCTGGGCCACGAGGACCATCAGGAGCGCCAGCACGACCCCCATCACGGCGGCCGCCCGGACCCAGACGTAGTCGGCGAGCACGGGCTGACCGAACAGATCCTCCATCACCCAGCGGGGGAACAGTCCGATCGCGAGGCTCCAGATCAGCCACAGCGCCGCCTGGGCCTTCAGCAACCGTCGCAGAAGCTTCACGAGTGCTCGTCCTCCAGGGTGGGCCGGGTTTCGGGCGGTTGGTAGGATACGCGCACCGCTGAGGCACCCCCTCGCGTCAGCGCGTCGGTCCGCGGCTCGATTGCCCGCCGTGCCGAGCGCCCGTTCTGATACCCGAGAGGATCGCAGCATGCAGCACGCGCTCAAATACCGAAGGGGTAGCGCATGATCGATGGACCCAGGGTCGCGGTGATCGGCCTGGACTGCGGCGCACCGAAGCTCCTGTTCGAGGACCTCGCCGACGAGGTGCCGAACCTCCGGAAGATCTTCGCCAACGGCATGTACGGCGATCTCGCGAGCATCACCCCGCCGATCACCGTGCCGGCGTGGGCGTGCGCGATGACCGGGAAGACCCCCGGCCAGCTGGGGATCTACGGCTTCCGCAACCGCAAGGACACGAGCTACGACGGCCTGCAGGTCGCGACCTCGCTCTCCGTGAAGGAGCCGGCGGTCTGGGACGCGCTTGGCGCCGCGGGCAAGCGCTCTCTGCTGATCGGGGTGCCGCCGGGATTCCCGCCGCCCAAGGAGTTTCCGGGCTGGCGCGTGGCATGCTTCCTCACGCCACCGAGCGCCGACCGGTATGCGTTCCCGGCCGAGCTCGAGACCGAGATCGAAGGAGAGCTCGGCGAGAACGAGTACATCTTCGACATCCCGAACTTCCGCCAGCAGGGCCCCGACTTCGTGATGGACCAGATCTTCAAGATGACGGAGCGGCGGTTCCAGGTGGCGCGGCGCCTGATCAAGAACAAGCCCTGGGACTTCTTCATGATGGTGGAGATGGGCCTGGACCGGCTGCACCACTGCTTCTGGCAGTTCTACGACCCGAAGCACCCGCTCTACGAGGCCGGCAACAAGTACGAGACCGCGTTCCACGACTACTACCGCTTCCTCGACAAGGAGATCGGCACCCTGCTCGAGGTGCTGCCCGAGGACGTCGTCACGATCGCGATGAGCGACCACGGCGCCCGTCCGATGATGGGCGGCCTCTGCTTCAACGACTGGCTGATCCAGGAGGGCTACCTGGTCCTGAAGGAGCCGGTCCGCGAGATCACGCCGATCGCGAAGGCCGACATCGACTGGAGCCGCACGGTCGCGTGGGGCGACGGTGGCTACTACGGGCGGTGCTTCCTCAACATCAAGGGGCGCGAGCCCAACGGGATCGTCGAGCCGGCGCAGTACGAGACGCTGCGCAACGAGATGATCACGAAGCTCGAGGCGCTGCCCGGCCCCGACGGTCGGCCCATGGGCACGAAGGTGCACAAGCCGCAGGACGTCTACCCCGAGGTGCGCGGCGTCGCGCCCGACCTGATCGTGTACTTCGGCGACCTCGACTGGCGCTCGGTGGGCGCCGTCGGCAACCCCAGCATCTACACGTTCGAGAACGACACCGGCACCGACGGCGCCAACCACGACCGCACCGCGTTCTTCTCCATGGTCAACCTGCCCGGACAGCAGATGGGCCGCGTCGACGGCATGAACCTGGTCGACGTCGGCCCGTCGATCCTGTCCCTGTACGACATCGAGGCGCCGGCCGGCGCCGTCGGAAGGAGCTTCCTCACGTGACCGAGCAGCAGGGTTTCACCGTCTGGTTCACCGGCCTCTCGGGCGCTGGCAAGTCCACGATCGCCGAGATGCTCTATCACGAGTTCCAGTCGCGCGAGCTGAAGACCGAGATCCTCGATGGCGACGAGGTGCGGAAGAACCTCTCGAAGGGCCTCGGCTTCTCCAAGGAAGACCGCGACACGAACATCCTGCGCATCGGGTTCGTGGCGAACCTGCTCACCCGCAACGGCGTGGTGACGATCTGCTGCCCGATCAGCCCCTACAAGGAGACGCGCGACGTCTGCCGCGAGCAGATCGGCGAGTTCGTCGAGGTCTACGTGCACGCGACGGTCGACGAGATCGCCGCGCACCGCGACCCCAAGGGTCTCTACAAGAAGGCGCTGGCCGGCGAGATCACCGGGTTCACGGGTGTCGACGACCCCTACGAGGTGCCCGAGCACCCCGAGATCACGGTCGACACGCTCTCGCAGACCCCCGAGGAGTCGCTGCAGCACGTGCTGACACGGCTGAAGGAGCTCGGTCGCGTCGACGACGACACGGTGCACGTCACGGGCGACCGGGTGCACTCGGGCCTCACCGACCTGCGAGTGAGCGAGGCCGGCACCGTTGTCAAGGAGCACTGACTCAGGGGTCGGCGACCCCGGCGACCCGCAGCGCGAGCTCGAGGTGCGCCGAGAGATAGTGCGGGGCGAGGAACCGGCTGCGCACCCGTTGGCGAGCGCCGTGGCCGATCTCGGCGGCGAACTGTTCGTCGCGCAGCAGCATCGAGAGCGCCTCGCCGAACGCCGCGAGGTCGGCCGGGTCGACGAGCAGGCCGCTCTTCCCGTGCTCGATCTGTTCGGCGATGCCTCCCAGGCGTGATCCGACGACGGGGCGTTCCTTCCACATCGCCTCGGTCACCGTGAGGCCGAACCCCTCGGCCACGCTCTTCTGCACCACGACGTCGGCGCGCCGCTGCAGCGCGTTCACGACCACAGCGTTCTCGGTGAGGTCGTGTACGGGGAGACTCGCGAGGTGGATGCGAGCCCGGTCGTGGGGGAGCAGGTCCTGCCACGCCGTGCTCACCTCGGCCAGCACCTCGGCTCCCTCCGGGTCGTCGGAGACCGTGTCGACCTGGGGCCCGGCGAGCACGAGGTGCGCGCCGGTGTCGAGCGGCACCTCGGTCGCGAAGCCGGTGAGCACGCCGATCGGATCCTTCAGCCGGTCCCACCGCGAGATCTGGACCACGAGCGGGGCGGTGGCCGGCACCGGCGCCTCTTCGAGCATGACCGCCTCCCGGGCGACGCGGATCGTGCTGCCGTCGGCCAGCCGCACGGTCGGATCGCCGACGGGCGCCTCGATCACCCCCGCGGCGGCCAGCACCGCCTCGACCGTCGGGTGCTCGATCGGCACGTTCTTCGGCGAGCCGGCATCGATGCAGGGCGGGATGATCGAGACACGGGAAGGGTCGAGGCCGTCCCATGCGTACGCCGACCGGGTGAAGACGGTGGCCGCGGCCGCGCGGGCGTCGTCGAGCAGGAAGGCCCATGCCTCTCGCGCGAGATCGTTCGCCGCATCGATCCCGACGTGACAGACCCAGATCACTTGCGCACCTCGGGCGACGAGCTGGGGTGTGAGTCCGACCGTCTGTGGGTCGTGCAGCACGACGACGTCACCCCGTTGCACGAGGGCCTCGACCGGCCCCCGTTCGCGCTCCAGCGCCGCGTCGTAGACGGCGCGCTCCTGCGGCCCGAGCTCGCCGCCGTCACCCGGGCTGCCGTGCAGGCGATTGTGGATGCGCTTCGTGACCTCGAAGAACGCCGGGTCGCCCTCGATCACCATCCATCTCGCGTCGATCCCGGACGCCACCACGTATCCGAGCAGGGCGTGCAACAGCTCGGCCACGCCGCCGCCCTCGGCGGTGGAGTTCACGTGCCACCACGTGTGGCTCTCGAGGCCGGCGGCGGCGTCGGCGAGCGCCCTGCGATAGCGGAGCAGGTCCTCCTGCTCGATCAGCTCGGAGAAGCCGTCGGGGTGCTGCGGCGCGATCGGCACCTCGTGCATCGGAGCATCATGACAACCCGAGGCGTCGAACGCGTGAACCTCGGCGAAGCGCGAGGGCTACGCTGGCATCGTGGACGCGTTCGACGTGATCGTGTGCGGAGGCGGCACGGCCGGCACAGTGGTGGCGGCGCACCTCGTCGAGTCCGGACGACGCGTGCTGGTGCTCGAGGCGGGACCCGACCACGGCGCGTTCACCGACGGGCGATGGCCCCCCGAGCTGCTCGACGCCCGCACGATCCCTCTCTCGCACGACTGGGGGTACACGTCTGCTGAGGAGCTGCCCGGGCGATCGCTTGCGTACGAGCGCGCGCGGGTGATCGGCGGATGCTCGGCCCACAACGGGTGCACGGTCTCGTGGGGGCATCGCGCCGACTACGACGGCTGGTCCTCGTTCGGGCTCGAGGGCTGGGGCGCCGACGACCTGCTCCCGCTCTTCGGGGAAGCCTCGTCGCGCATGCGCGTGCGACGGTTTGCCGACGACGAGATCGCGCCGTTCCACCGCGGGTTCATCGAGGCAGGCACGTCGCTGGGCTTCCCCGAGGTCGACGATCTCGAGTCGCTCGACGGAGGCATCGGGGTGTGTGCCGAGCCCTCGAACAGCCCCGACGGCGTGCGATGGAACGCCGCCTTCGCCTATCTCGACCCGGTCAGGGCGCATCCCGGTCTGACCGTGTGGGGTGACACCGCCGTCGACCGGGTGCTCGTCGAGGCGGGGCGTGCGGTCGGCGTCCGGGTCTTCGGGCCGGAGGGAGCTGTCGAGCTCCGCGCCGACCTCGTCGTCATGAGCGCGGGAACGTACGGCACGCCCGCCGTGTTGCTGCGCAGCGGCATCGGGCCGGCCGAGGACCTTCGGGCCCTCGGGGCGAGGGTCGTCGCCGACCTGCCGGTGGGACGGAACCTGCACGACCATCCGAGTTTCGAGGTGTCGTTCTCGCCGAGCGACGAGCTGCGCCGGCGGACGGCCGCGTTCGCGGCGGCCGGGTGGACCGTGCCCGACGAGCAGGGGTTCGCGAAAGGGGAGAGCGGCCGTGCCCAGGCCGCGGGCGAGCCCTTCGATCTGCATGTCTTCCCCGAGATCGCGATGGACGGGCGGTTGGGCGTGTTCGTGGCGCTGTTGACGCCGCGCTCACGGGGTTCGCTGACGCTCCGCGACCTCGATCCGGGGTCCGCGCCCAGTCTCGACCACGCCTACCTCACCGACCCCGAGGGACACGACCTCGAGGCGCTGATCGACGGCGTGGAGTTGGCGCGGGCGTTCGCCGCCGCCGAGCCGTTCGCGTCGCTGCTCGACCGCGAGGTGGAGCCGGGCTCGGCGGCGCCGGCGCGACACGACCTGCGCGATGCGGTCCGGGCGGGGGTGATCCACTACTGGCACCCGGTGGGCACGTGCGCGATGGGATCGGTCACCGACGCCGACGGGCACGTGCTCGGCCTCGACGGGCTCGTCGTCGCCGACGCGTCGCTGATGCCGGTCACCCCCCGGGCGACCACGAACATCCCGACCGTGGTGGTGGCCGAGCGCATCGGGCGAGCCCTGGCGCGGGAGCCGTGAAGGCGTCTGTTACCCTTCCGGCATGTAGGGAGCGACGCCCATCGGGGAACCGGTGGGCGTCCTGCGTTTCGGGCTGAGACCAGGGGTGGGGGAAGGCATGGAGTTCGAGATCGGCATCGGCAAGACGGCCCGTCGGGCCTACGGGTTCGACGAGGTCGCGATCGTGCCATCGCGTCGCACGAGGGATCCCGAGGACGTGAGCATCGAGTGGGAGATTGACGCGTATACGTTCGCGCTCCCGATGATGGCGAGCGCGATGGACGCCGCCGTCTCACCGTCGACCGCGATCGAGATCGGGAAGCTCGGTGGGCTCGCCTGCCTCAACCTCGAGGGGCTCTGGACACGGTACGAGGACCCCGAATCCGTTTACGAGGAGATCGCGTCGTTGCCCGACGAGAAGGCGACGAGGCGCATGCAGGAGCTCTACGCCGAGCCCGTCAAGGAAGAGCTGATCGGCCGGCGTATCGAGGAGATCAGAGCCGGTGGTGTCACGAGCTGCGCCTCGCTCACGCCGCAACGGGTGGAGCGATACTCGAAGCTCGTGCTCGACGCGGGGCTCGACGTGCTGGTGATCCAGGGGACCGTGGTCTCGGGCGAGCACGTCTCGAGCCAGCACGAGCCGCTGAACCTGAAGGAGTTCATCCCGTCGTTCGACATCCCGGTGATCGTGGGCGGCTGCGCCTCGTACGCCACGGCCCTGCATCTGATGCGCACCGGCGCGGTCGGCGTGCTCGTGGGCGTCGGGCCGGGGAACGCGTGCACGACCCGAGGCGTGCTCGGCATCGGGGTGCCGCAGGCCACGGCGATCGCCGACGCCGCGGCCGCGCGCCGCGAGCACCAGCACGAGACCGGCCGGTACTGCCACGTGATCGCCGACGGGGGCATGCGCACGGGCGGTGACATCGCGAAGGCGATCGCCTGCGGCGCGGACGCGGTGATGATCG
Source organism: Actinomycetota bacterium (assembly GCA_041287635.1). Classification (GTDB taxonomy): domain Bacteria; phylum Actinomycetota; class UBA4738; order UBA4738; family HRBIN12; genus JAOUEA01. The sequence goes on from JBGGNG010000024.1 coordinate 6,734, forward strand.
GATCGCCGATGACGCGCGCGTACGAAGCCCCGGGACGCGGCTACCACTGGGGCATGGCGACGTTCCACCCGACGCTGCCGCGCGGCGCACGGGTGAAGACTCAGCAGCTCGCCTCGATCGAGGAGATCCTCATGGGTCCGGCCCACGAGAACGACGGCACGTTCAACCTGTTCGGCGCGCTGGCCACCTCGATGGCGACGACCGGCTACCAGACGATCAAGGAGTTCCAGAAGGCCGAGCTCGTGATCGCGCCGTCGATCAAGACCGAGGGCAAGAGTTACCAGACGCAGCAGCGCGTGGGGATGGGCCACTGAGCCTCCGCGCCGACACCCCGCGCCCGGTCCTGGTCGTGGACCTCGGCGCGCAGTACGCGCAGCTGATCGCCCGCCGCGTGCGCGAGGCGCACGTCTACTCCGAGATCGTGGCGCACGACGTGACGGCCGACGAGGTGCGCGCTCGCAGGCCAGCCGGGCTGATCCTGAGCGGGGGACCGGCCTCGGTCTACGCCGAGGACGCGCCGCAGGTCGATCCGGAGCTGCTCGACCTCGGAGTGCCGGTGCTCGGTATCTGCTACGGCCATCAACTGATGGCCCGGGCGCTCGGCGGGGAGGTCGCCGCGACCGGTCAGCGCGAGTACGGAGCCACGTCGTTGGCCCTCGACGGGCGGGGCGGCGTGCTTCTGCAGGACCTGCCCACGAGCGACACCGTGTGGATGTCGCACGGCGACGCGGTGACGCGGGCACCCGAGGGCTTCCGGGTGACCGCTTCCACCGAGCAGATCCCGATCGCGGCGATGGAGGATCCGTCGCGCGGCATGTACGCGGTGCAATTCCACCCCGAGGTCTCGCACACCGCGCACGGCCATGCCGTCATGAAGCGGTTCCTCTACGACGGGTGCGACCTGCTTCCCGACTGGACGCCGACGAACATCATCGACGACCAGGTGGCACGCATCCGGGCGCAGGTGGGGAAGGCCCACGTGTTGTGCGCGTTGAGCGGCGGCGTCGACTCCGCGGTGGCCGCGCTGCTCGTGCACCGGGCCGTGGGCGACCAGCTCACGTGCGTTTTCGTCGACCACGGCCTGAACCGAGAGGGCGAGCCGGACCAGGTCGAGGAGACCTTCGCCCGGCACTTCCAGGTGCCGCTCGTGCACGTGAAGGCGGCGGATCGGTTCCTCGCGCGGCTGGCGGGCGTCATCGACCCCGAGGTGAAGCGCAAGACGATCGGCGAGGAGTTCATCCGGGTGTTCGAGGAGGTCGCGCGCGACGTGGCCGATGCGAGGTTCCTGGTGCAGGGCACGCTGTATCCCGACGTGATCGAGTCGGGGTCGACGACCGCGGCCAACATCAAGAGCCATCACAACGTCGGCGGGCTGCCCGAGGACATGACGTTCGAGCTCGTGGAGCCGTTGCGGGACCTGTTCAAGGACGAGGTGCGGGCGGTCGGCGCCGAGCTCGGGCTGCCGGAGGAGATCGTGCAGCGCCAGCCGTTCCCGGGACCGGGGCTCGCGGTGCGCATCGTGGGGGAGGTCAGCGTCGACAACCTCGCGAAGGTGCGAGGGGCCGACGCCGTGGTGCGCGAGGAGATCACGCGAGCCGGTCTCGACCGTGAAACGTGGCAGGCGTTCTGCGTCTTGCTCGCCGACGTGCAGAGCGTGGGCGTCATGGGCGACGGACGCACGTACGAGAATCCAGTGATCGTCCGGGCCGTCACGAGCGAGGACGCGATGACGGCGGATTGGGCGCGCCTGCCCAAGGACGTGCTCGATCGGATCGCCTCGCGCATCGTCCGGGAGGTGCCGGGCGTGAATCGAGTGGCCTACGACATCACGTCGAAGCCCCCCGGCACGATCGAGTGGGAGTGACGGATGTCCTCGGCCGTCGCTGAGCTGTCGTGATGCCGACCGTGGCTTGTCGTCGTCGGTCGGTAGCGTCGGGGTCGTGGACCGCGGCGCGACCAACGGTGAGGATGACACCGATAGTGGTGTCGATCGGGGTGCGCGTTCGATCGCTCAGTCCCTGACACCGATAGTGGTGTCGGCGCGAACGACTTCTCATCCCGATCCCGAGCTCGCGGCCCGTGGTCTGCCGGACTACACGGCTCTGCTGGCGGCCGAGATGGTGACCGCCGCCGCCCCGCCGGACACGCACGCCCTCTCATCACTCGGAGTCGGGGAGTTGGTCCTCTCGGCACGCGAGTTGACCGGCTTGTCGCAGCGAACCCTCGCAGCGTTCGCCGGAACGTCGCAGAATGCCGTGACCGCGATCGAGACGGGGAATCGCCTCCCGACGATCCGATCGCTCATGCGGCTCGTCGAGGGGGCCGGGCTCGAGTTGGTCGTGGGGCTGCGCCGTACGGGCGCCGACCAACCGGTCGTGCTCGGCGCCCTCGTCTCGAACGCCGACGACGGGCTCGCCGACTTCCTGCCTCTGAGGGCGCCGTCGCCATTCGACGGCCCGCCCGACCGCTAGCTCTCCGAGACGCGCCGCGCCGTGACGATCAGGCGCTCGGCGCTCGAGTACTTCGGGTTGCAGGTCGTCAGCACGAGCGTCGGTTTCGGCGTCTGCACGAGCACCCGCCCGGAGCCGCCCGACGGGATCACGAAGACCCGGTCGACCTCGTAGGCGAACGAGCCGTACCTCGTCCGCAGCGTGATCTCGTCCCCCCGCTCGAGCTTCTCGAGGTTGAAGAACGGAGCCTGGTACGTGGTGCGGTGTCCCGCGATGCCGACCCGGCCGCTCTCGTCCCAAGGGTCGGCGGTGTCGGGGTAGTGGCCGGGACCGTCCTTCAGGTCCTCGTACCCGGTTCCCTGCACGACCATGAAGTTCACGTCGATCGCGGGGATCAGCAGCTGCGCGTAGGCGTCGCCGAGCGGCACGAGCTCGGGCGCGGTCGACGGGTCGGCCGGTTCGGCGTCCAACTCCTGCTGGAACTCCGTCCGTAGCCGGTCCTGCGCCTGCGCCGTGTGCAGCCCGGTGCCCCACAGCGACCAGGCGATGTACCCGGCGAATCCCGCCGCCACCATGAGACAGGCCATGCCGAACCAGTGCACCAGCGTGCGCCAGCCGCCTCGTGGCTGGGTCGGTGGTGTCGCCTCGGCCGTCATGGAACCAACGGTACCGCCGCCCGGGCCTCGCGTCGCCCATCCCTCCTACACTGACCGCCGTGAACGCCGTCTCCCCCCTGCTCGAGGGCCTGAACGACATCCAGACCGAAGCGGTCCTGCACACCGAGGGGCCGGTGCTGATCGTGGCCGGCGCCGGCAGCGGCAAGACCCGGGCGCTCACGCATCGGATCGCCTACCTGATCAGGGAGCACGGCGTCTCTCCCTTCGAGATCCTCGCGATCACGTTCACGAACAAGGCCGCGCGCGAGATGGCCGAGCGGGTCGAGGGCATGCTCGGAGAGCGGGTCACCCGCGGCATGTGGATCCTCACGTTCCACTCGACGTGCGCTCGTCTGCTGAGGCGCGAGCACGCGCACATCGGCGTGCCGAGCGGCTTCACGATCTACGACGACGGCGACACCGAGCGGTTGATCGCCGGCATCCTGAAGGACCTCGACCTGGATCCGAAGCGCTTCCCGCCGAAGGCGATGGCGAGCGCGATCTCGAGCGCGAAAGACCGGGTGATCGGGCCCGACGACTTCGCGAGCATGGCGAGCAACTTCTACGAGGAGACGATCGCGAAGGTCTACCACGCGTACGAGCGGCGAAAGCGCGAGGCCGGCGCGCTCGACTTCGACGACCTGATCACCGAGACCGTGCGACTGTTCCGTGAGCACCCGGAGGTGCTCGAGCACTACCAGGAGCGGTTCCCGTACCTGATGGTCGACGAGTACCAGGACACGAACCGCGCGCAGTACGAGCTCGTGAACCTGCTCGCCGCGAAGCACCGCAACGTCTGCGTCGTCGGCGACGCCGACCAGGGCGTGTACAGCTGGCGGGGGGCGACGATCCAGAACATGCTCGACTTCGAGCGCGACTACCCCGACGCGACGGTCTTCCTGATGGAGCAGAACTACCGCTCCACGCAGAACATCCTGGAAGCCGCGAACGCCCTGATCGAGCACAACCAGCAGCGCAAGCCGAAGGCGCTGTGGACCGAGGCGGGCTCGGGGGAGCTGATCGTGCGGTTCCGCGCCGACGATGAGCACGAGGAGGCGTTCTTCGTCGTCGACGAGATCGAGCGCCTGCGCGAGACCGAGGGGTTCCGGCTCTCCGACGTGGCGGTCTTCTACCGCACGAACGCTCAGTCGCGCGTGCTCGAGGACGTGCTGATGCGCGTGGGCACGAACTACCGCGTCTTCGGCGGCGTGCGGTTCTACCAGCGCAGGGAGATCAAGGACGTGCTCGCGTACCTGCGCCTGCTGATCAATCCGCAGGACGTGATCTCGTTCCGGCGCGTCGTGAACACCCCGAAGCGGGGCATCGGCGACGCCACGGTCGCCGCGCTCGAGTCCTTCGCCGACACCGAGGGGATCGACGTGGTCGAAGCGTGCCGTCGCATCGAGGAGATCGCGGTGCTCCAGACGCGGGCGAAGGGCGCCGTGGCGGGTTTCAACACGGTGATGGAGGCGATCCGGCGTCACCAGGACGACGGCGCCGGACCGGCACGCATGGTCGAGTTCGCCGCGATCGAGTCGGGCTACCTCGGCGAGCTCGAGGAGGAGCGCACGGTCGACGCGCAGGGCCGCATCGAGAACATCCAGGAGCTGGGCGGGGTTGCGGCCGAGCTGCTGACGCGCGAGCCCGACGCCGGCCTCGAGCAGTTCCTCGAGCAGGTCTCGCTGATCGGAGAGCAGGACGAGTACGACGAGGACGCCTCGAGCGTGACCCTGATGACGCTGCACATCGCGAAGGGGCTCGAGTTCCCGGTCGTGTTCATCGTCGGCATGGAAGACGGGATCTTCCCCCACTTCCGCTCGATGACCGACGCCGCGGCGCTCGAGGAGGAGCGTCGGCTCGCGTACGTGGGCATCACGCGCGCCCAGCAGCGCCTATACCTCACGCACGCGTGGAGCCGCACGATCTACGGGCAGACGCAGTACAACCCGCCCTCGCGGTTCCTCGGGGAGATGCCCGAGCACCTGTTCGACGTGCGGGAGAGCGAGGGAGCCGCGACCGGCTACGGAGGGCGGTACACGGGTGGACGCCAGGCCGGACGGGGCTCGGCAGCCGGAGGCTATCCGGGGGCGGGCCGCGGGGGCGGCCGTGTGATCGGGGGTCGTCGCGAGCACGACGACGACGACCGGCCGCCGCAGGACTGGACCCCGCCGCAGCCCAAGGGCGTGCCGATGCGCGAGGCGCCGGTGATCACCGCAGGCGACACGGTCGTGCACGAGCGGTGGGGCGAGGGGATCGTGCTCACGGTGAGCGGCGCGGGCGACGGCACCGAGGCCACGATCTCGTTCCCCGACGTGGGCGAGAAGCGCGTGCTGCTCGCCTATGCGCCGCTCACGAAGGCGGGGTAGCGTCAGCTCGTCGGCCCGTCAGGGACAAGGTTCGACGTGCAGGTACTGCAGGCACTCCTCGTCGGAGAGCTCCCTGGTCACGTTGCGTCTGGCGATCTCGATCAGCTCGTCGAGATCGAGCGCCCAGACGCGGACGACGCCGTCCGGGCTCGCCGAAGCGAGCCACCTCCCGTCCTCAACGAAGCTGATGCCGGTGACGATGAGGTCGTGCGCCTGGAGCACGAGCAGCCGCACTCCCGACCGGACGTCGAACAGACGGACGGTCCCGTCGTCGCCCGCCGTCGCGAGGCGGGTTCCGTCCGGACTGAAGGCCACGCCCCAGACCGGCCCCGAGTTTCCGGCGATCGTCACCTCGGAGGATCCCGAGCGCACGTCCACGATGTCGACCGTGCCGTCGCCGTGGACCACAGCGATGAGCGGGTCGGTGGGGTGGAACGCCACTGCGTCGGCGCCTTCAGGCTGTGGGAATCGTTCGATGGCCCGCGCATCTTCCACGTCCCAGATCGTCACCCGCCAGGAATCCGGTCGTTGGAACCGACCCCCCGCCGTGGCGAGGAGCGTCCCGTCACCACTGAACGCAGCATCGAGGACCTGGACGTCCGCCTCCGGGAGGACCGCGACCTCATTCCCACTGCGATCGACGACCGTCGTCGTGCCGCCGAGGGTCGCGACCGCGAGGAGGTCTCCTTCCGCGGCCCAATCGACCGCGGATACCTCACCTCCCGCTTCCACGCCGAACTGTCGGGCTCCCGACTCCGGGTCCCATACATCGACGACGCTCGAGAACAGCTGCGCCGTGGCGATGAGGGTCCCATCGCCGGCGATCACGATCTCGGTCACCGGGAGTTCGGAGCCTCGACCGGGACCGAGTCGCATCATCGGGACGCCGTCGTCGACATCCCAGACCGATGCGGACCCTCGATCGCTCGAGGCGACGACCCGGCCGTCCGGCAGGAAGTCGACGTCGACCGGAGCCAGGGTGTCGGTGTGGAGGTTCGCCAGCTCCGCGCCGCCGCCGATGCTCACGTCCCAGATCTTCACCGCGCTGATGTCGCTGGCTCCCGTCATCACCGCGTTCCCATCAGGTGAGAAGACGGCGTCGATGCCCGATCTCGTCTCCTGGCCCGACAGGGACAGGAGCTCTCGCGGTCCGCCGTCGCCGATGGCCCAGACCTTCGCCGTGCCGTCCACTGCCCCTGTGACGAGGCGCCGGCCGTCGGAGCTCCAGTCCACCGATTGGACGCTTCCCGCGTGTGAGATCAGCTCGAACACCGATCGGCCGTCGCGCGCATCCCAGACCCGAGCCGACGAATCATTGCTCGCCGAGGCGATCCATCGCCCGTCGGGGCTCCACGAGATGCGGTTGACCGGATACGCGTGACCTCGGAGCTCGAACGCCATCCTCCCCGATCCCACGCGATAGACGGCGACCTCGGGAACGTATCCATTCGAGACCGCGATCGCGTTGCCGTCTGGGCTCGTCGCCGTCATGAAAGGCGGGTGGGCAGACTCGATCGTGTTGACGAGATTCCCGTCCGACGTCTCGAAGATCCGGACAACGCCCTCCTCTTCCCACGCCGCGGTCACGATGCTTCCTTCTGCATCGAACGAAGGTCCCCAGACGGCTCCCGTTCCGGTCCCCTCCCACAGCAGGCCACCCGTTCCCGGATCCCAGAGCTTCAGCGTGCCGTCGTCCCCCGTCGTCGCGAGCAACGAGCCGTCCGGTGAGAACCGGACATCGTTCACGTCGATGTCATGACCGCGGTACTCGATCACACGCTGCCCGGACGAGGCGTCGCGGATATCGATCATCCCGGAGTCCTCCGGACCCTCGGTCACGAACACGCCGGTCGGGCTCCAATCGACTGCGCCGCCGATGTCAGGAACTGACAGCAGGATGCGGGACGCGGTCACGGCGCGATGCAGCGCTTCCTCGGCCTCGGGAAGGACCGATCCGTCGTGTGACCGTGTCCGGTCGATCGCCTCGAGCGCGAGGAGGATGCTCCGCTCGGGATCGACGTCGAGGTTCGCGACGGACGCCGCCGCGAGCTCACGGGCCTGCGCCGTCCGTTCCTGCGCCTGTGCCTTCCGTTGTTGGTTCGTCGCGAAGAGCACCAGGGCACCGGCCACGACCGCGGCGACCGCCAGAACGGCGACGATCGCGCGTAGGCGTCGCACCGAGCGACGCTCGAGTTCCCGCTCGTGCTCTTGGCGCGATCGCTCCTCTGCCTCCACGCGGTCCCGCTCGGCGGCGGCCGCGTCGAGGAACTCGCTCTCCTCGGGCGTGAGCGCGAGCGGCGACCCGGCACGCCACGCCTCGATCTGCTCGAGGCGCGATCCGGCGATCAGGAAAGACGGATCGCGGTCGGCTTCGGCCCAGTCGCGCGCCGCAGCGGCGAGCCGTCGCTCGGTGCGGATGTCCTCCCGGGCCGCATCGATCCACCTGCCGAGCCGCGGCCACGCCGAGAGGATCGCCTCGTGCGCCAGCTCGATCGTCGGCTCGCCCGTGCGGACGTCACGATCGAACGTAAGCTGTCGCGAGGTTCCGTAGGTCTCGATGACCCATGACATCGCCTGCTGGTCCAGGTCGAGGGAGGTGATCTCGGCTCTCGACACCCGCCGGCGCGTGTCTTCCGTTCCTTCGCCGAGCGCCACCAGGTGCAGGAACAGCTGTCGCGCCGCGTCCTTCCCGGTCGCGTCGAGCCCGTCGTAGAGCTCTTCCGCCCGACGGCCCACCGCGCCCGAAACCCCGCCGATCTCCCGGTACGCGCCGAGCGTCAACATGCGGCCGTCGCGCCGCTCGAAGAGCTCGGTGAGTGCGTACTCGAGGAGCGGGAGCGCTCCCGGTTCCTCCGCCACGTCGGCGAGCATCGCGGCCACGAGGCCGGGCTCGAGGGAGACGTCGGCCCGCTCCGCGGGCTTCGTGATCACCTGTTCGAGCTGCTCGGCAGAGAGCGGGACCAGCGATTCCACGCGTGCCGCGAAGAGGTCCGCGAACCCGCGGTAGCGGAGGGGCCGATCGTAGAAGTCCGCCCGCAGCGTGACGACCACCCGCAGGCGGCTGTGGGGGTCGCTCACCGCGGCCTCGAGGCTGCCGAGGAAGTGCCGACGCACGTCCTCATCGTCGACGAGCGTAAAGACCTCCTCGAACTGATCGATCACGAGCACGAGCTCGGAGCGGTCGGACGGCAGGACGCGCAGCACGGCGCGGTTGAGCCCGCGCTCGTCGGCGCGCAGCTGCTCGATGAGGCTCGTCGGCGGATCCGGAGCGACCTTCAGCAGCGCCGCCTCAAGCCCGTCGAGCGGGTACGGGCCGGGGAACATGTCGGCGATCGGCCAGGCGTCGGAGCCGGAGATCGCGCCGCGACGGAGCGCCGGGATCAATCCTGCGCGGACGACCGACGACTTCCCGCTGCCGCTCGGTCCGACGACCGCGAGGAACCGAGTCTCCGAAAGGCGTTCGACGAGCTGCTCGATGAGAGCGCTCCGCCCGTGGAAGTCGGGCGCGTCGCCCTCCTCGAACGCGCGCAGCCCCTTGTACGGGTTGGCGACGATCGCGCCGGGGCCTGCTGGTTGGAGCCGGGCGCCCGACGCGCCCAGCGCGCGCCGGAACGCGACATCCTCGGCCGCGTCGTCCGCTTCCGCCTTTAGCCGCATCACGTGGACGGGGTTGGCGATCCCCTTGAGCTGCACGGTGCCTCGATCGACGGCCGCGACACCGTCCACCTTCCGGGCTAGGTGCACGACCTCGCGGCTCGCGAGGATCTCCCCGGGTCCCGCGATCCCGCACAGGCGCGCGCCGAGGTTGAGCGCGCCGCCCCGATAGCCCCCCTCGACGGAGACCGCCTCCCCGGCGTCGAGGCCGATGCCCACCGGGAAGGGGAGCGAGGGGTCGGCGACGGTCTCCTCCACGAACCGCCGCTGCAGGTCGATCGAGGCGCGGATCGCCTGGCGTGTCGACGTGAAGACGCAGAGGGCGCCGTCGCCCTGGAGCTCGAGGAGCGTGCCGTCGCGTCGCTCCACCGTCCGGCGGACGATATCGGCGTACTTGCCCGCGAGCCGGGCGGCGGTCTCGTCTCCGTGCTCCTGGGTGAAGGTGGTGTATCCGCGGATGTCGGCGAACAGGAACGTGCGGACATGGCTTCCATCGCTGGCGACCTCGATGCCCGTTCGCTCCTCGTCGCGGACCATGCGCGATGATGGCACTGCCGGGCGAAGGATGCCAGGTGACGAAACGGCAAGATCGAGGCCAGCTCCGCGCTCAGCCCGACAGTCGGTCGATCACGTTGCGCGTCACTCGGTCGACGACCGGATCGCCCATGCCGCACGTCCAGTCGGTGACGCCGGCGTTGAACACGGTGCCGCCGCTCGGCTTCGCGAACACGCCGACGCACGCGTGGTTGTTCGTCACGCGATGCACCTGGTCGCGCCACCCCGGCCCGAAGACCGCCATGGCGGTGTTCTCGAGCTCTCCGGGCTCGTGGGCGTATCGGCTCGGCTGCTCGTGCTGGCTCCAGAGGCGCGCCGGGGCGGTGGCCAGGATCTCGAGTCCGTCGGGCGCGCCGTCGGCACCCGTCGGGACCGGCAGGCCGTCTCGCAGCGTGAGCTCCACCCCATCCACCTCGTACGCCACGATCGCGTCGGCCCGACCGAGCTCGTCGCCGTAGCGCAGGTCCGTGCCCTCGAATGCCCAGTGCTCTGGCCGCCAGACCGTGTAGGCGCCGGAACCGGCCGGCACGCCGAGGCCGTATCGCGAGTAGCCGCCGTGCGTGAACGTCAGGCCGATCGTTCGCGTCTCGGGCCAGGCGATGCGCCGGTCGCTCCAGGGCCCGGTCACGAGCGGCTCGTCGGCGGTCCCGACGACCGGGTCCTCGTCGGCTCGGTACTTGAAGCAGGTCATCGAGCGCACGCCCTCGTCGAACCGCACCTGCCAGAAGCAGGTGTTCCCGCTGAAGATCGCCGCGTTGCCGCCGGCGTCGGTGAAGGCGTCGAGCGTCTCCCGCATGCCTCGAGACCAGTACTCGTCGTGGCCCACGGACAGGTACAGGCGGTGGCCGTCGAGCACCTCGGGGTGCTGCTCGAGGTCCTCGCCGGTCGCGACGTCGAGTTCATACCCGCTCGTCTCCGCCCAGCGGACGAAGTCACGCTCCCACGTCGCCCAGCCGGCTCCGCCGCTCCACACCGAGAGGCCGAGGGGTTCGGCCCACTCGAAGTACCACAGCGCCTCGCGGTCGGGCTCGGGCTGCATCTTCCTCCGCTTCGGCTCGGGCTTGTCGAGGAAGCCGCGCGCGAGCGGTCGCTCGAACGACACCTGCGTGCCGCCCGTGTACAGGCTCGGCCCACCCCAGTCGTTGTAGGCGTTCCAGGTGGTGGTCGCGAGCACGAGGATGATCGGCGCCCGCGGCGTGGCGAGTCCTGGCCGTACCACCAGGAACGCGTCTGCCCGCTCGTCGCCGGCGGTGAGGGTCACCGCGTAGAAGCCGCTGCGCCAATCCTCGTCGACCGGGATCTCAAGGGCGGCGGGCCATCCGCAGCCGCTCGCCGCGACGTCGCCGGGGGTCGGGTGTGCCTGCCCGCGAACGCCCTCGGCGCGCCAGACGACCTCGCGCTGGGCGCCTTCCCGCGCGATCTCGACGTCGAACGCGGGCGCATCGGTCGACACGTGGAGGGGGAGCGACTCGCCCGGCTCCGCCGACCGCGGGAAGCAGTAGCCGTCGATCATCGCTGGGCTACCGGAACACCGCGAAGTAGCCGGCCACGAGGATCACAACGCCGGCCACGAGCGGGGCGATCACCCACGCGAGGCCGAGTCGCCCACGGTACGGCCCGAGGGTTCCCACTTTGGTGGTCGGCTTCAGCCCCGGCGGACGGATCTGGATCTTCTTCCGAGCCATCGCTCCGAGTGTACGTGGGGAGCCGATGCCCGCCGCCGGTTCTTGCGCGTTCCTTGCGCGGGCCCTGCGTCGGCTCCACGCCACGAGGGGGAGCAGGCTGGTCGCCTCATCCGCGACCGCCTCTCATGCAGGCACGTCGCCTTCGCCAGCAGCATCGTCGACGCTCTCGGATGTGTCCTTCCCGGACGACTGACGAGCTCGGAGATCGCTACCCGGACACCACCCGATAGAGATGCCAGCGGTCCGGCACACCCTTCAGCTCGTGCTCGCCCGCGTCCTCGAATTCGAGGCCGGAGCCAGCCACCAAGCCTTGGACGGTGTGGGAGACGAGCACCTCGGAGGGATGAGCGAGCGACGCGATCCTCGCCCCCACGTTCACGGCGATGCCACCGACCTTGCCGGCGATCGTCTCGACCTCCCCCGTGTGGACGCCCGCGCGGACCTCGATCCCGAGGTCAGACACGGCTCCGCAGATCGCTTGCGCGCACCTCACGCCGCGTGCCGGCCCGTCGAACGTCGCGAAGAACCCGTCGCCCGCCGTGTCGACCTCGTGACCTCGGAAGCGGCCGAGCATGGCCCGGACCAGACCGTGATGGCGCTCGACCAGTTCTCGCCACCCCTTGTCGCCGAGCTCTGCGGCCGTCGCGGTCGAGTCGACGATGTCGGTGAACATGACCGTGGCGAGCGTCCTGTCGAGGTCGGCCTCGTCACTGCGCACCTCCGCCACGAACCGCTCGATCTCGCCGAGCAGGTCGTCCTGGTTCCCGAAGAAGATGTAGTGCTCGTTCCCCGGGAAGGAGACGAACCGGGCTCCACGGATCTGGTCGGCGATCCACTTCGTCTCGTCGAAGTCGAAGTCGAGGTCGTCGTCGCGCGCCAGCACCAGCGTGGGGACGTGGATCGCGGGGAGCGCCGAACGAACGTCGATCGCGCTATTCATGCGCGCGAACGCGTTCGCGGCGCCGGGGCTCGCGGCGTTCCGCATGTAGTCGGCCAGCCACGTGATCGTCTCATCGTCATCCGCGAGCGGCGGCGCGAACGACTCAGCGATGTACTCGGCGGCGTAGGATTTCGTTCCCCACCGACGCTCGCGCTCTTCGGCGAACGCCGTGCTCTCCTCCGGCGTTCCGTAGCGGTTCCCCCACGGGTAGTCCGGCGCGCCGTTCCAGCAGACGCTGGTGCCGAACAGGATCAGGCCGATCGCTCGCTCGGGATAGGTGGCCGCGAACAGGGTGGCCATCGGGCCTCCTTCCGAGTGACCGAAGACGATCGCGCGCCCTGATCCGGCCGCGTCCATCACGGCGCGCGCATCGTCCATGCGGACCTCGAGCGACGGGAGGCGGTCCTCAGGGACGCGGTCGGAGAGACCCACGCCGCGCTTGTCGAAGATCATCACGCGAGAGAACGACGCGAGGCGCTGGAGGAACCGCACGATCCTGGGTTGGTCCCAGAGTCGCTCGATGTGCGTGACCCAACCCAGGACGAACAGGATTTCGATCGGACCCTCACCCACAACCTGGTAGGCGATGTTGACCCCGTCGGCGGTCTTCGCGTAACGGGTCTCGAGTCGCTCCAACTCAGCTCACCACCTTGTAGAGGCGCCAGCGGCTGGACACGCCCTTCAACTCGTGCTCACCGGCATCCTCGAAGGCGAGGTCGCTGCCCTGGCAGAGCAGTCTGACAGCCTCCGAGACGAGGATCTCGCCCGGCGCAGCCGCGGCCATCACGCGGGCCGCCTCGTGCACCGTGACACCACGCACGTCGTCGCCGGCCAGTTCCACCTCACCGACGTGGGCGCCGATGCGAAGGGTCAGGTCGTGCTCGCGAGCGGCCGCCCCGATCGCGACACCGCACTGCACCGCCGCGGCTGCGGCATCGAACGACGCGAGGATGCCGTCGCCGGTCGTGGCGATCCGTCGCCCACCGAAGCGTTCGATCGCGTCGTCGGCACCATGGAAGTGCAGCGTGAGCAGGTCGTGCCACGGGGCGTCGCCGAGTCGGGACGCGGTGCCGGTCGAGTCGACGATGTCGGTGAAGAGCAGGGACGCCAGCACGCGGTTCGGGGTCGCGCCGCCTACCCACCGACGCATGCCGGACCATTCGAGCATGACGCAGTCCTCGTCGCCGATCGTCCAGCCGTCGTGCCCGGGTGGGATGTCGTAGAGGTCGCCCGGCCCGTACTCGATCTCGGTCCCGTCGGCCAACAGGATCGCCTGACGCCCCTCCAACGTGACCCCGACGTGGTGCGCCTGGCACCAGTCGCCTCCGACCAGCGGTTGGAAGTGCTCCCGCCACCGCCACCCGACCGGTTGGACGCTACGTGCCACCGTGAGGCCGCCGATCGAGATCAGCTGCTCGATCACGCCACCGAAGTCGACCGTCTCGTCGGGCTCGTCCCAGTTGCGGATCAGGTTCATCGGGCGAGTCTGTGACCGGCCGGCTTCGGGCGCAACCCGACAGATCGCTCGGCCGAGAGTCGGTCCTCGTCGGTGGCCGCGACCTCGGTCACGACGCCATCACCCGGTAGAGGCGCCACCGGTCGGGCACGCCCTTCAGCTCGTGCTCGCCCGCGTCTTCGAACACCAGCCCCGACCCG
>JBGGNG010000025.1:0-5809 GCA_041287635.1 Actinomycetota bacterium
GCCGACACGAACGGCAGGTTGATCGTCGCCTCGCTCACCTGCGAGAGCTCGATCTTCGCCTTCTCGGCGGCCTCCTTCAGGCGCTGCAACGCCATCCGGTCGGCTCCCAGATCGATGCCGTAGTTGTTCTTGAACTCCTTGACCATCCAATCGATCACGCGCTGGTCCCAGTCGTCGCCGCCCAGCTGCGTGTCGCCGTGCGTGGCCTTGACCTCGAAGACGCCCTCGCCGATCTCGAGCAACGAGACGTCGAACGTGCCACCACCGAGGTCGAACACGAGGATCGTCTGGTCATGCTGCTTGTCGAGGCCGTACGCGAGCGCCGCCGCCGTCGGCTCGTTGATGATCCGGAGTACTTCGAGCCCCGCGATCTGTCCGGCCTCCTTGGTGGCCGTGCGCTGGGAGTCATCGAAGTACGCCGGGACCGTGACCACCGCTTGGTTCACGCTGTCGCCGAGATAGGCCTCGGCGTCGCGCTTCAGCTTCCCGAGGATCTGCGCGGAGATCTCCTGCGGCGTCCACTTCTTGCCGTCGACGTCCGGACCCCAGTCCTTCGCGCCCATATGCCGCTTTACGGACCGGACCGTTCGGTCCGGGTTCGTGATCGCCTGGCGCTTGGCGACCTCGCCGACCAAGATCTCGCCGTTCTTCGCGAACCCCACCACCGAGGGGGTCGTCCGCGAGCCCTCGGCGTTCGGGATGACGACCGGCTCCCCAGCCTCGAGCACCGAAACCACCGAGTTCGTCGTCCCCAGGTCGATCCCTACCGCACGTGCCATCAGGCATGCCTCCTTCGCTTGACGATCTTCAGTCACCCTGAATATAGAACCTTGAGCGTGTCGGTATCAACTTCGCGCCCACCACGGCTATTCCATCCGGGCCGGATCCGGCGCAGACGACTAGGACGGCGGCGGTTGCGGCAGGGAGGGCGCGGGCGGGGATGACTCCGGTTCGATCGGGGACGGGAAGGCACGGATCGCCAGCACCGCACCGCCGAGCAGTCCGATCCCGATCACCACCGCGGCGATCGCAGGTCCCTGTGAGCTGCCGAGGAGGTCCCCGGTCAAGGCCGCGACCGCGACGAGCACGCCGACGATGGCCAGGCCTTGAACGGCGCGCTCCTCGAGCCACGCCCCGACGACCAGGCAGGCCACGCTTCCGGCGAGGACCCACACCTCGACGACGGTGAGGGTGGACTCGGAGGCTTGGCCCCCGACCGTGAGGAAGACCGGAGAGAACAGCACCGCGATCGTCCCAAGCACGAGCGACGTCCGTGCGGGCTGAGCGACGCCCCGAGCCCCCAGTGCCATCCAGGCCGCCCCGAACAACCACGACACCAGGGACAGGAGCACGAAGTCCGACTCCCCGAAGGGGCCGGGCTCCCCCACCGGAACCACCGCCGCCGAGAGCACCGCGAAGAGCGACACGAACATGCCGAGCAGCTGCAGGCTACGGCGAAGGCCGATCCACAGCCCCACGGCGCCGGCCGCGATCAGGACCGTGGAGAGCAACTGGCCCGAACGCCCGTCGAGATCGACCTCCGCGACGACCAGGATCCCTTCCACGACGGCGGCCCATCCGAACAGGGCCGCGAACCACAGCACGCTGCGAAGCCGCTGGCTCGTCGATGCGGCGTCCTTGCTGATCGCGATTCCCGCCGCGAACAGGACGGCGGTCACGGCGATCGTGACCAGCAGGAGCGTCGCGTCAGTAGGTTCCGCGGTCGTCGCGACGAGTACGAAGGTGCCGACCAGCCCCATCGCCGCACCGGCGTAGGCGGCCACCTCGACGACGATGCTTCGCACCGAAGCCGGTCTCTCGGTGGATCCAGGGATCCCCTGCGATCGGGACGCGATCGGTTCCACGGGCCACTCCTCCCGGATCGGTCCCGCACATGATGACCCCACGCGCTCCGCGGTCAAGCGTTGATGGTCCGCGTATATGCTCGCGCTCAATGATCGCTCGAGCCGCGGTCCTCGCAGTCATGATCGGTGTCGCCGGCGGGCTCGCGGCTCGAAGGGCACGGCTGCTCACACGGCTCGTCCGCCTCGGCAGGCCGGTCGAGCGCGGGGGCGACGTTCCCCGCCGGGTGGCCCGCGAGGGCATCGAGGTCCTGGGGCAGCGCAAGCTCTTCCAGCGGGCGCTGCCGGGGCTGATGCACGCGCTGATCTTCTGGGGCTTCTTGGTCCTGCTGACGACGATCGTGGAGGTCGCGGGTGAGCTGATCGATCCGAGCTTCGAGCTCCCGCTGATCGGCGGGTCGCGGTGGCTGGGGCTCGCCCAGGACGTGTTCGCGGCCGGGGTGCTGGTCGGGATCGGGGTCGCGATCGGCATCCGGGTCGCCCAGCGTCCCGAGCGCTTCGTCGGGAGCCACCGCAGGGAGGCCTATCGGATCCTCGGCCTCATCTTCTGGATCATCGTGACGCTGTTCCTCGCCCGCGGCGCCCGGATCGCCGTGGGGAACGCCCCGGATTGGTGGTGGACGCCGGTGTCGACGGCGACCTCGTCCCTGTTCGGGTGGATGTCGCAGGGGTGGCAACGGGCGTCGATGTGGACCCTCCAGTGGATCCACATGGCGATCATCCTCGGCTTCCTGGTCTACCTCGGGTACTCCAAGCACCTGCACATCGCGACGAGCGCGATCAACGTCTACTTCGCGAGCACCCGACCGAGGGGCACCCTCACCCCGCTCCGGATCGATCTCGAGAACGCGGAGGCCGAGGACGTCCACCTGGGCGCGACGACCGTCACGGATCTCACCTGGAAGCAAACGCTGGATCTGTACGCGTGCACGGAGTGCGGCCGGTGTCAGAGCGCGTGCCCGGCGTGGAACACCGGCAAACCGCTCTCCCCCAAGCTCCTGGTCATGAACCTGCGAGACCACCTGTTCGAGCAAGGGCCCCAGATCTTGGAGGGCAGGGCGGCCGGTGCGGAACCCGAACCCGTGCCCCTCGTGCCCGACGTGATCGACGAGGAGGTCCTGTGGGCCTGCACGACGTGCGGGGCGTGCATGCAGGAGTGCCCGGTCGACATCGAACACGTGGACACGATCGTCGACATGCGCCGCAACCTCGTGATGGGGGAGTCGCGGTTCCCGGCCGAGGCAGGGGCGATGCTCCGCAACCTCGAGACGGCCGGCAATCCCTGGGGGATGCCGCAAGCGCAGCGCGCCGACTGGACGCAGGGACTGGACGTCGAGGTGATCGGAGAAGGCGAGCGAGCGCCCGAGTACCTGTACTGGGTCGGGTGCGCGGGCGCGTTCGACGACCGCGCGAAGGCGATCTCGAAAGCGGTCGTCCAACTGCTCCGGCGTGCCGGTGTGTCCTTCGCGATCTTGGGGCCCAGAGAGCTCTGCACCGGCGACCCGGCTCGCCGGATCGGCAACGAGTACCTGTTCCAGACGCTCGCCGAGCAGAACGTGCAGGTGCTCTCCGATGCGGGCGTGACCAAGGTGATCGCGAACTGCCCACACTGCTTCAACACCCTTCGGAACGAGTATCCGGACTACGGCGGGACGTACGAGGTGATCCACCACTCACAGTTGCTCGCTCGGCTCGTCGCCGAGGGCCGGCTGCAGCCCACCGGTAACGTCTCGGCCACGCTCACCTACCACGACCCGTGCTACCTGGGGCGCCACAACGGCGTCTATCGCGACCCGCGGCGTGCCCTGGATGCCGTCCCGGGCCTGCGGACCGTCGAGATGCCTCGTCACGGCGAGCGCGCCCTGTGCTGCGGAGCGGGCGGCGCGCGGATGTGGATGGAGGAGCGTATCGGCAAGCGGATCAACCAGGAACGGGCCGACGAGGCCGCGTCGACGGGCGCCAACACCGTCGGCGTCGCGTGCCCGTACTGCCTGATCATGCTCGACGACGGTGAACGGGCCCGGGGCGGCGGGGCGGAGGTCCTCGACCTCGCCCAGGTGCTGGCCCGCTCGGTCGTCGGGACCACGACCTGACGGACCGCTCTATCGCACACGCCCTCGCCCACCCGCTCGAAGCCGTTGGTTCTTTTCGGGATCCCCGAGCCGAGGCTCGTGATCGGCCCGGATGCCACGCAACGCTCGCTCGGGCGACCTCCCTTCCGCCGAGCCCGGTTCAAGCCAGCGCCCGGAACGACCGAAATGAGAACTAGACCGAACGGACCGGCATCCTCCCGGTGGGGGTGCCGCCGGGAGGTTGCGTGCCCATGCACGCACGAGAGGCCGGCGTCGAGCGCACGCGAAACGCAGAGAAGGCGCTGGAGAAGACCGAAGACCAGAGCAAGGATGGAGGACGGTGCAAGCGATGACGCTTCGGGGCGAGGCGACGTCCGCCGAGAGCTTCGAACGACCCGATGAGGTACTCGAGGACGACCCGGCCGAAGAGGACCGGGCGCGTCTGGCGTATGCGATCCACGACGGCCTGACGCAGGTGGTCACCGCGTCGGTGCTCGAGCTGGAGGCGCTCGCCCATCGCGTCGAGATCCAATCGGTCGAAGCCTCCGAGGCGCTCCGCCAAGCGGTACGCGAGCTACGAAGAGCGCTCGAGGAGATCCGAGGCGTGCTCGAGCACCTCACGCCCACCGACCCCGGGAAGGTGCAACCGATCGAGGACCTCCTGAAGAGCGTGCTCGAGCGGTGGCAGCTGCCCGCCACGTGGTCGGTCGAGGGTGACCTTGCCGAGGTCCCCGCGTCGGTGTTGGAGGCAGCGTCCTCCGTGATCCGCGAAGGCATCGCCAACGCGGCCAAGCACGCGGATGCGGGCGAGGTAGCGGTCCGGGTCCTCGCGTCCGATCGCTCGGTCGATGTCAGCGTCGAGGACCACGGACGCGGCTTCGAGAGCTCGAAGAACGAGCCCGTCGCCGGGCACCTGGGGTTGGACATGTTGCGTCGGCGGGTCGCCGACGTCCACGGAACGCTCGACGTCCAGTCGGCGCCGGGCAAGGGAACGCGGGTCGTCGCGAGGCTCCCCGTCGCTGAGAAGGAGTAAGCCGGTGAGGGTGCTCGTCGTCGACGACCACGCGCTGGTGCGCCGCGGGATGGGACACGTGATCCGCGAGTGTTTCCCCGACGCAGAGGTGCTTGAAGCAGGGAGCGCGACCGACGCGCTCGAGAAGCTGTCCACGGGATCCATCGACATCGCGCTCGTCGATGTTCGGATGCCCGACGCCGACGGGCTCGAGCTCTTGCACGACCTGAAGAGCCGGTGGCCGGAGCTGCCCGTGATCATGCTGACGTCGTTCGATCACGCGCACTACGTTCGTCGCGCGCTCGCCGAAGGTGCGGCCGGGTACATGCTGAAGGACGCCACGCCCGAGGACCTCGAGCAGGCGATCAACGTCGCTCTTTCCGGTGGGGGCAACGTCCTGTCCCCGAAGGTGATCCAGAACCTGTTCGAGTCCATCGAGGGCGGGCCGGCCGCCGACGGATCTCCGTCCGTGCGCACAGCCGGATCGCTCACGCAGCGCGAGACCGAGATCTTGGCCCTGCTCGCCGAGGGCAGGAGCAACCGCGACATCTCGCGCGCCCTGTTCCTGTCGGAGAAGACGGTGAAGGCGCACCTGGCTGCCATCTTCCGCAAGCTGAGCGTCACGAACCGCACGCAGGCCGCGATGGCCGCGGTGTCGATGGGCATCGGGCCCGGCCTGCAACCGGTGGAATCGGGAGGCCGAACCATGGGATCCGGCCACTAGGACGACCCTATGAGGACGCGTAGAAGCGCAGCTAGCCGCGCTCGCCGTCCTCGAACTCCTCGAAGAACCGACTGGCGGTCGGTCCTCGCTGGCCCTGGTACTTGCTCCGGGTCCCTTTCGAGCCGTACGGAACCTCGGC
>JBGGNG010000026.1:0-7688 GCA_041287635.1 Actinomycetota bacterium
GCGATGATCTGGGGAACCCCCGGCTCTGCGGTGATCTTCATCTGGGTCATTCCGTACCCCTTCCCGTCGTGTCGCCCCGGTCGGGGCGATCGGTCCGCTGGTGCTGCAGCGCCGCGAGCAACGCGTCGAGGCGCTCGTAGCTCTCGTCCCAGAATTCGCGGTAGCCGGAGAGCCACTCCGTGGCCTCGCGCAGCGGCTCGGCCTCGAGATGGCTGAGACGAGCCGTCGCCTTGCGGCTGCGTGAGATGAGGCCGGCGTCCTCGAGCACCTTTAGGTGCCGCGAGATCGCGGGCTGCGAGACGGTGAACGGCGCCGCGATCTCGGTGACCGAGGCTTCCCCCTGTGTCAGCCGCGAGAGGATGGCTCGCCGCGTGGGGTCCGCGAGGGCCCCGAACACCGCATCGAGCTGATCCACCGCCATATATAACATCTCCCTTCTAGAACAAGAAGGTTATAGAGCCTGTGAGCGACGCCTGTCAACCCCTACAACGCTCCCTCGAGCTCGGCGATGCGGGCGGCGACGAGGGTTCGCACGAGCGGTTCGGGCAGCGGGGCGTCGGGCTGGAAACGGATCGATCCCTTGCCGAGTTGGTAGCCATCGAGGTCCGTTCGATGGGCGTCCATGACGTCGGTGCTCATCACGTAGAAGGCGCAGTGAGCCTTCCCGGCGCCGTAGCTCACGAGCGGACGGCCGTGCAGCTTGAACGCGGGGACGCCGTAGCTGATCGCCTCGGTCGCGGCCGGTGCTGCGGCCGCGATCGTCGCCCGCAGATGTCCGAGCGCGGCGCGCTTGTCCTCGGGCAGATCCGCGAGGAACCGGTCGATCCTCCGCGCGTCGTCGTCCTCGCCCATGGTGCCGTCCTGGTCCCGCGAGCTCATCGTGGGGACCTCGACACCGAGAGCAGCTCGAACGCGTCCGTCGGCTGCGACTTGCCCTTGAGCTCGGCGGCGCCGAGGGGCCGGACGTCGATCACGAGGCCTGGCTCGTCGTTGACCTCATCGAGCGTGCGCCCGCCGATCGTGATGTGCCCCGGCATCGAGAGCGACTGCAGACGAGCGGCGACGTTGGTGGTGTCGCCGATCGCGGCGAAGGAGCGCTGCGCTCCGGCTCCCACGTTCCCGATCGCGACGACTCCGGTGTTCACGCCCACGCGGAATCGAGGCCAGTCGTGGCCGGCCCTGATGTGGTCGGAACGGTCGCGGATCGCGATTGCCGCCCGCACCGCTCTCGCTGCGTGGTCGGGCTGATCGCCGAGCGCATTGAAGATCGTGAGGATCGCGTCGCCGGCGAACCGCTCGATGTAGCCTCCCTCGTCGTCGACGACGTGTGGCACGACGGCTCCCCAGTAGGCGTTCAGCATCTCGATCACCTCGCCTGCCGGCCGTCCTTCGGAGAACGTGGTGAATCCCGCGAGGTCGGCGAAGAGCACGGTCACGTCACGCTCGTGACCCCCGAGGTGAGAAAGCTTCGGGTCGGAGTCGAGACGTTCGGCGAGCTGCGGACCCACGTATCGCCGGAGCAGTCCGTCGACGCGCGCGAGCTCGCGAGCGGCGTCGGTCATCACCGAGATCTCGTGGCCGGTGAATCCCCGCTCGCGCAGGGCTGCGGCGGTCTCGGAGGTCGTGCCGGTCGCATCGGCGCGGACGAGGTCGGTCATCGCGGCCGACTGCCGGCGATCGAGCCGCTCGAGCGTGCGATCGAGGTAGATGCCGCCGAACGTGCCCGCCATCGATCGACCTGAGCGGTACTCCCGCCGCACGGCGACCACGACCGTGGCGAACGCGACCGCCATCAGCACGTGCCATTCCCACCACGACGCCCGCCAGGCCCGGCCGAACGCCATGGCGACCAGGGCCTCTGCGAGCAACACGAAGGCCACGGCCACCGCGAGCGGCAGGGGCTGCGCTCGCTGACGGAAGATGCCGACGTATCGCCACGCCGCGAACATGTACGCGATCACGCCGAGGGGCAGGAGCGCGAGCAGCCACGGAGCCCGCTCCGACTCGATCACCTGCGCGAGTGGAGGCACCTCGGCGACCGATGCCACCGCCCACGCGAGGAGGACCGCAGCCAGGCCGACCCTCATCGGCATCTGCCATCGGCGCAGGCTTGCTTCGGTGCGGTCGTCCATCTCGATCGACGACGCGGCGGCGAACCCCGACGCCAGCAGCAACCCGACGGGCGTGGCGATCACGAATCCTCCGTTCGGCCCGGCCAGCACGACCCCGGGCGTCGCGACCGCGTGCAGAGCCAGGAAGCCCGCGCTCGTCAGCAGCACCATCGACACGAGGAAGAGCCGCTCGTCGCCGCTGCGGCGGGCGACCTCGCTCACGATCAGACCCAATCCGACGTTCACCAACGCGACGCCGAGGACGAGCCAGAAGTGCGACGGGTGGTGTTCCCAATGGACGTCGAGCGTCGGCACGCCGAGCAGCAGCGCGAGCCCGACGAGCGGGATCGCGAGGGCCACGACGATGAACCACACCGGTGCGACGGTGATCCGGGCCTGGTCATCCATCCGTCCCATCATGCCCACCGGCTCCGGCTCGCCTCAAGTCGCCTGAACGGCCCTTCCTCGCGGCGGCTTCGACCTTCAGCGTCCTTCAGGCCGAACGTTGCGCGAACATCTGGTGACGTCGAACGATGTTGCTCGGCCTCCGCTTACGATCGCGGGGTGATCGAGCTCAGCTCGACTTCCCCGGTCGGCCCCGGCGTGTCGTGGATGGGCGCGCTCTCCGAACACTCCCGTCGCGCCCGGGAGCGGTTTCCCGGTGATGAGCTCTGCGTCGTCTTCGACATCGACGGCACGATCCTCGACCTGCGCCACCTCGTCGTGCACGTGTTCCTCGGCTACGACCGAAGCAACGGCACCCAGCAGTTCCGTGGTCTGGTCGTCGACGACATCACGCATCACGAGGACGACGTCCAGGCCCTGATGGCCGCTCTCGATGTGCCGCCCGGGCTTCGGGAGTCGGTCGCTGCGTACTACGTCGCACACCTCTGGGACGACGAAGCCGTGCTGGCAGCGAGTCGCCCGTTCGAAGGTGTGCTCGGCGGATCCGGTGGTTCCAGCTGCAGCCGGGCACCCACGTCGTCCTGAACACCCAGCAGATCGCACGCGATGCGCGTGCTGCTGCCGACGTCGGTGACCGCCGACTTCGACTTCCCCGAGCGGGGGTATGCGGGTCGGGGATCGGGGGCGAACGGCCCGTGCACCGTCTCCGGCCGTGATGCCTGGTGAGCCCTCAGCTGGGTGCCCCGAAGGCTCGGAAGGGCTCGGGCTCGTAGGGGGCGAGCGAGGCGGCCCAGTCCGGCAGGGCGCGGGCGATCGCCGGATCGTCGACGACGAGCCAGGCGAGGTGGCGGAAGGCGTGCTCGATCACCTGCGTGACGCCGATGCCGACGGGAGGGGCGAGCGCATCCCCGCGGGCGAGGTCACTTCGCCCGACGGGTTCCTCCACCAGGAACTCGCTCTGTCTCTCGGGCGCCACGACCACCGCGAGGTAGGTGAGCACGAGGCGATCCTGCTCGTGGCGCCACGACGTGGAGTGCACCACGAGCGGCTGCAACCCGTACCGGCGAGCTGCCTCCAACACCACGGCACCGGGTTCACTCCCCGGACCCCAACCGAGGCGCAGGCTTGGGGCGTGCATCGGTCGAAGATTCAGGATGCGATCGCCGCGTCGGCACACGAAGAGCGCCTCGAGCGACTGCGAGACGATCGAGGGAGACCACGCCACCTCGGTGAGTGGCGGCGCCAGTCCCACGAGCGGTTCCCGATCGCGATCGCCGGTCACCTACGTGACCTCTACGGCGATCGCCAGGATCTCCTCCCTCGTCGACTCGGTGCCGTGAGCCTCACGCCCGTGGGTCTGTACCTGCGCCACGACCTCGTCGTCGGTGCCCCGACACTGCCATCCGCACATGCAGGTGACTTCCTTCACGCTCACCCCCTCAGCTACCCAAGCCTCGCACGGCTCACGCCGACGGGTCCACCGACGTCTCGTTCGCCAGGAGACGGTCGACGAACGCGACCTGACCTCGGAGCAGCTTGCGTCGTGCGGTGTCCACATCGAACCAACCCGCACGGTCGACCTCGGGGAACTCGGCCGTGCGGCCGGAGCGGGGCGGCCATTCCATCGTGAACGTGTTGCTGGCGACGGTCTCGACGTCGAGATCGCCCTCGAGCGCCCAGGCGCTCACCAGCTTCCCACCCGGCTGTCGCAGCTCGCCGAGGAACACCGCCTCGCTCGCGTCGGGCGGATCCGCCCCGAGCTCCTCGCCGAACTCGCGGATCGCGCACCCGAGCGGGTCGTCACCTTCGTCGTACTCGCCCTTGGGCACCGACCAGGCTCCGTCGTCCTTCTTCGCCCAGTACGGGCCGCCGGGATGCACGAGCAGCACCTCGACGGCACCGTCGACACGGCGGTACAGGAGCAGACCCGCGCTGCGCTTCGGCACGGCCCCGCCGCGCTCAGGCCATGGGGCTCATGAGCTGGAAGTAGTTGCCGTCCGGGTCGGCGAGGGTGCAGATCGTGCCCTCCATCTCGTCGCCGCCGGCCGTGTACGGCTCCGCGACCACCGTCGCCCCGGCGGCGACCATCCGATCGAACTCGGACTTCACGTCGGGCGTCTCGATGTTCCAGATCACCCGGCCCGGCTCGGCGTTCGTGCCGTGGACCTGGTCGTGTGGCCCGACCGTCATCCATCCCGAGCCGATCTGCCAGCCCGTGTAGCCCCCGTCATCCATGCCCGGGTCGCCGAAGAGCTTCGTGTAGTACTCCGCGAGGCGCTTCGGGTCCTCCGACCCGATCAAGATGCTGTTCAGGTTCATGCTGCCTCCTTCCGTCATCTCCTGATCTATCAGACGATCGGCGTTCGCGAAACTCATCGCTTGACCGACGCCGCATCTCGGGTGTAGTCAGGTGGGGTTGCCCGTCGGTGCTCTGCTCCCTCGTAAGGAGGTTCGGCGATGCCGGAGTTCATGGACGTTCATCGCGGCATGGAAGGCATCACGCCCGAGGGGCTGATGGAGGCCCACAACGCCGATCTGGCGATCCAGGACGATGAGGCGGTGGACTTCAAGCACGCCTGGGCCGACCCCGTCACGGGTCTCGTGTGGTGCCTCTCCGAGGCGCCCAACAAGGAAGCCGTGATGAAGATCCACGATCGCGCCGGGCACCCCACCGACGAGGTGTATCCCGTCCCGGTCCAAGCGTAGTCGTCGTTCGCACGCCGTTTGCGCGATCCTGCTCGCTGGCATACGGTGTGCGCTACAACCTGTATGACCCGCTGAGCATGGAGGTTCGACGATGACGCGCGCCCGCAAGCTCGGATCGATCCTTGGAACCGCGGTCCTGGTCGGGGGGGTGCTGGGGGGAGCGGCGCCGGCATCGTCCGGCCCTGCGGCCACGTGCGCCTACAACGACACGGTGGGGCTCGTCACGGTGGAGATCCCCACTGGCGGATCGGCCACGGTCGATCGAGACGGTGACTTCATCGACGTGAACGGCACGCGCTGTATTGACGGCCTCACGGAAGCTACCGTCGACAACACCGAGGTCATCAACATCGTGCCGGGCGGCACCGGGGGTCAGCGGGCGGTGCTCAGCCTGTCGTCCGGTCCGTTCGGACCGGGTCGGACGGACGAGGTAGGCACGAGCGACGAGATCGAGATCTTCGTGAACCTGGGAGGCGGGAACGACTCGCTGAGGGTCGCCGGCAGCAACCAGCGAGACACGATGGTGGCCGGCACACTTGACGGTCAATCCCGCGTCAACCTGAACGCCGACGAGGAGGCGACCGTCGACTACGACCTGTCGGTCGATGACAGCGTCGAGGGGCTCGTCATCAGCGGCAACGGCAAGGGTGATTCGATCTCGGCGACGGGGAGCTTCGGCACGGGCACGGTGCTCCAGCGGGCGATCACGATCGCCGGCGGCGACGGGAACGACGATCTGACCGGTGGGCGTGGCGCGGACGTCCTCACCGACAGGTCGGGGACGGGCGACACCGACGTGCTGGTCGGCAAGGGGGGCGACGACAGGGTCTCCACCCGTGACGGTGACCGGCGTGATCGAGCGATCGGCGGGCCCGGGAACGACACCTGTGTCGTCGATCGCAGGGACACCGCCATCGCGTGTTGAAGCTCGATCTCCTTCCCGGGGAAGCGGCCGTACGATCGGTAGATGAGGGATGCGACTTCGCCGGACGGCCGTGACGATGCGAACCGACGTCGACGCCGCCAGTACGCGGAGGAGGCGTCGACCTACGACCGCGACGCCGACCGGAGCGAGCGATGGCTGCTCGGGACTGACCACCGCCCGTGGGCGTGCTCACGGGCGGTCGGTCGCACCCTCGAGGTCGCGATCGGCACCGGACTGAACCTGTCCCACTACCCGCCGGGCGTGCACCTCACCGGCGTCGATCTCACGCCCGAGATGCTCGCGCTCGCCCGGGAACGGTCGGCAGATCTCGGCGTGTCGGCCACGTTGACCGAGGGTGACGCGCAGGCGCTCCCGTTCGTCGACGCCGCGTTCGACACGGTGCTCAGCACCTACGCGATGTGCTCGGTGCCCGACGAACGGGCGGCGGTCCTCGAGATGCGACGGGTCCTGAAGCCGGGGGGACGGCTGATCCTCGTCGATCACATCCGTAGCAGCGTGCTTCCGTTGTACTGGCTGCAGCGTCTGATGGAGCTGGCACCGTCGCGGAACCGCGACGAGCTGACACGCCGCCCGCGCGAACACGTGGAAGCCGCCGGCTTCACGATCGAACAGAGCGATCGCCTCCGTGCCGGCGTGGTCGAGCGCCTCGTCGCCCGCAAGCCGTGACCAGGGCCCGACCTCGCCGGTTCAGCAGATCGGGCCGGCGCGACTACGTGCCGAGCAGCTCGTCGAGCCGGAGCACCACAGGCCAGGCCCCGTCGGTCAGGTTCGAGATGACCGTGTGGGTGATCGCCCTCGTCGGATCGTGCGTGCTGAGGAACGACACGCCGGCGTCGGATCCCTCGAGCCACACGACGTCGGTGGTCTCATGCAAGTGGAAGCCGAGCCCGTAGCGCTTCGACTCCTCGGGCCAGTCGCTGCGAGGTCGCACCATCTCGGCCACGCGGTCGCTCGGGACGATCCGCGCGGCGAACAACGCGGCCCAGAAGGCGCTGAGATCACCGGCGGTTGAGTAGATGCCGCCGTCGCCACTGCCGAGCACCGGCAGGTGGAAGATGTTCGTCCTCGGGCCGTCGACCGTGAGGTAGCCGAGCGCGGCATCGCCGGGCAACTCGTCGGATCGCAGGAACGCCGTGTCGGTCATCCCGGCGGGCTCGCAGACTCGGCGCCTCACCAGCTCGTGGAACGGCACCCCGCTCACGCGTTCTGCGATCAGCGCGAGCACCACGAACCCGCCGTTGTTGTAGGCGAACCGCTCGTCGGGCGCGGACACGGTGTCGTGGCCGTCGAGGACCGCGAGGTACTGCTCGGTCGTGGCGAGCTCCTGCACGGGCACCGGCATCACATAGTCGTTCTTGTCGTCGAGGGCACTCTCGTCGAGGTAGTCGCCGATGCCGGAGCGATGCGCGAGCAGGTGTTCAACGTTCACGGCATCGTCGATGAGTGGGAGGTCGTCGCCGAGCAGCGATCGTGCGGTGGTGTCGAGGGTGATCGAGCCTTCCTCGACCAAGCTCATGACC
>JBGGNG010000027.1:0-20264 GCA_041287635.1 Actinomycetota bacterium
GCGGGGGCGCTCGCCGTGTCGGCCGCGGTCGTCCCGAAGGCGCTGTTCCCACCGGCACCCGCCCCATCGCCGGGTTCGGCGGCGGTCGAGACGGGGTCACGGCCCGCATCGACCGCCGCACTCGCGTTCGCGGCCCCGACCGACGGCCAGGTCGTGAGCGACGACGAGGTCGAGGTGGTGCTCGATCTGCAGGGTGGTCGCATCGTCGAGGACACGAGCAGCGAGCTCTCCCCCGACACCGGCCACGTGCATCTCGTGCTCGACGGACAGCTCGTGTCGATGACCTACGGGCTCGTGCAGGTGGTGGACCTGCGTGGCGCCGCCCACGGGTCACATACGCTGCAGGCCGAGTACGTGGCCGCCGACCATGCCCCCTTCGACCCGCGGGTCACGGCGGTCGTGCGGTTCGAGACGGAGGCGCGATGACCACGTCGGGCTCGGGCACGGTGCGCCATCCCTTCGCGCGCGCGATCGCATCCGGCGCGATCGGCGTCGCGATGCTCGTGACGCTCGCGGCCGCCGCGTCTGCGCACGCCGGTCTCGAGTCGTCGGACCCCGCTGCCGGCGAGGTGCTCGCGTCGGCACCTGCGTCGGTCGCGATGTCGTTCACCGAGCCGCCCGACACCGACCTGTCCTCGGTGACCGTGCTCGACGCGCAGGGCACCGGGATCGAGACGGGGACGCTCGAACGAGGCTCGGCGCCTCGATCCCTCGAGGTCGCGCTGCCGAGCGACCTCGGCGACGGCGTCTACACGGTCTCGTGGCGCGTCGTCTCGACCGCCGACGGCCACCTCACCGCGGGAGCGTTCGCGTTCGGGGTGGGCGCGACCTCGGGCGAGGTCGCCGCCGCGCCCGAGGCGGCTGGGCCGTCGACCCCCTCCCCATCGCCCCTCGCGGTCGCGGGCAAGGTGTTGCTCTACGCCGGCCTGGTGGTGACGATCGGGGCCACGGTCACCGGACTCCTGGCGTTCGGCGGCGTGGTACCGGCGCGACGACTGCTGCTCCCACTCGCCGGCACATCGGCGTTCGTGGGGGCGGTCGCGATGACGATCGCGGAGGCCGACGTCGTCGGCGCCTCGGTCGGCGACCTGCTCTCGTCGTCGGCGGGGCGCTCCTACGTCTGGCTACTCGGCACCACCGCGGTGACCCTCGTCGCATCGTTCGTCGCGAGCCGCGGCTCGGGCCGCGCCCCGCTCGTCGCCCTCGGCCTGTCGGCCGCGGCGGCGATGCTCGTGCGCGCCACGAGCGGCCACGCGGCCGCGCTCGTGCCTGCGTTGCCCGCGGAGATCGCGCAGTGGGTGCACTTCCTGGCGATCGGGGTGTGGATCGGCGGTCTGTTGCCGCTGCTGCTGCTCGTGCGGGAGCGCCGCGTGGCCGCGGCGCCCGCTCCCGTCGCCGAGGTGACCCGGTTCTCGCGCATCGCCGGCTGGGCGCTGCTCGCCGTCGTGCTCACCGGCCTGGCGCGCACCGTCGGGGAGGCCGGAGGCATCGACGACGTGCGAGCGATGCTCACCGGCACGAGCTACGGCACGACGCTCATCGTGAAGGTCTCGATCGCGCTCCTGCTGATCGGCCTCGGCGCCCTCAATCGCCGTCGCTCGATCCCGCGCCTCGAGCGAGACGGCACGTTGCTGCGCCAGGTGGTCGCGATCGAACTCGTCGCCGCCCTCGGCGTCCTCGGCCTGACCGGGCTCCTGACGAGCCTCAACCCAGATCCCGCCGCCGGCAGGCCCTCCGAGCCCGCCACACCGTCGGTCTCGGCGATGGGCGCGGACTTCGCCACGACCACGCGTGTGACGTTCACGGCCGAGCCCGGCAGCGCCGGCCCGAACACGTTCGAGGCTCGCATCGTCGACTACGACGAGGGAACCCCCGTCCAGGCCGACGAGGTCACGGTGCTGATGGCGGCGATCGGACGACCCGAGATCGAGCCGACGACCCTCCCCATGGAGCCCGGCGAGCCTGCGGATGGCGGCGCCCCGTCGGTGTGGAAGGGCGCAGGCACGCAGCTCTCGCTCGCCGGCGCCTGGGACTTGGTGGTCCAGGTGCGATCGGGGGCGCGCACGACCGAGGTGCCGCTCGTGCTCGTCACGCGCGCCCCCCCGACGACCAGCGTCGTGGCCCAGGGCTCCGTCGACCTGCCCGACATCGAGACGGTCACGATGTCCACGGGCGAGCAACTCCAGCTCTACCTCGATCCCGGCGCTCCCGGTACGAACGAGTTCCACGTGACGGCCTTCGACCCCAAGGGCGAGGAGCTCGAGCTCTCCGGGCTCGTGGTCGTCGCGACCGGGCCGGACGCGAGGACCGAGGCGCTCGACGTCACGCGGCTCACCCCGGGACACTTCGCGGCGCCGGTCCAGACCGATGCTGGGTCGTGGCGGTTCGATGTGGTGGCGACCACCATCGGCGGTACCGTTCTGCAGGCCAGCCAGGAACAGGAGATCTGATATGAGAC
This sequence comes from Actinomycetota bacterium, assembly GCA_041287635.1. Taxonomy (GTDB): domain Bacteria; phylum Actinomycetota; class UBA4738; order UBA4738; family HRBIN12; genus JAOUEA01. The sequence continues at coordinate 2,459 of JBGGNG010000027.1, forward strand.
CGGTCCGCATCGCGCCCGTCGCCGTCGCCGCGGTCGTCGCGGCGCTGTCGGGCTGCGGTGGGAACGGCGCCGGCGACGCCGTGTCGCCATCGGTGCCGACGGCCACGGTGGCGGCTGAACGCCCCGCCAGCACGGCCGAGCTCACGATCGCGAGCCCCGAGAACGGCGATCGACTCGCGGGCGACACCGCGCAGCTCGAGATCGACCTGCAGGGCGCCGAGGTCGTCGACCAGACCTCGACCGACCTGCGACCCGACGAGGGCCATCTCCACGTCACCCTCGACGGGAAGCTCGTCTCGATGACCTCGGGGACGTCGCAGACGCTCACCGACCTCACGCCCGGCGAACACCTGATCCAGGTGGAGTTCGTGGCCAACGATCACGCGCCGTTCGATCCGAGGGTGCTGGCCGCCGTGACCTTCGAGGTGAAGGGATGACCCCCGTCGCCAGGCTCACGACTCGCCCCGCGCACGATGCTCGCGCCGATCTCGCCACGGCCGGCCTGGTGGCGGCCGGCGCGGCGTTGCTGCTGATGCGGCTCTGGCTGCCCGCGCTCGGCACGACCGGACGCCTCGTCGGCCTCACGCTGCTCTTGCTCGCCGTCCTCGTAGGGTCGCTGCTCGTGCCCACGACTCCCGACCGGGCGAGGCTCAGCCCCGCCGTCGTGCTCTCGGCCGGGCTCGCCGCCGTAGCCCTCGCGCTCGCGACGGGCGGACGCCCCGTCGCCGCCCCGTACGCGGCGTGGGCGCTGCCGCTCGCGCTGCTCGCGGCCGTCGCCGAAGAGGCCTTGTTCCGTAGGGCGGCGTACGGGGCGCTGCAACGACATGGCGCGATCGTGGCGGTCAGCATCACTGGGCTGACGTTCGCGCTCGTGCACGTGCCGCTGTACGGGGTCGCCGCCCTCCCCGTCGACCTCGGCGCCGGCCTGCTGCTGTCGTGGCAGCGGTGGGCATCGGGAACTTGGACCGTTCCGGCGGCGACCCACGCGGCGGCCAACCTGGCCATGACGGTGTTGCGATGAGACGCGGACTTGCCCTGATGGCCGTCGTGGCGTTCGCCGCCGCAGCATGCTCGACGGGCCCGACCGAGCCGAGCGACGACCCGATCCGGGTCGGAGCCGTCTATCCGCTGTCGGGATCCCAGGGTCAAGGCGGCATCGACGAGCATCGAGGCGCCCTGCTCGCGGCACAGCTCGCGAACGCCGACGGCGGCGTCGGCGGCCGCACGATCGACATCGTCTCCACCGACGTCTCGGCCGCCGAGGCCGCGCCCGCGGCGATCGAGGACCTGCACGCCGACGGCGTCGATGTCGTGCTCGGCAGCTACGGCAGCACGATCTCGGCGCCCGCGTCGCAGACGGCGGCCGCCAACGACATGCTGTTCTGGGAGACGGGGGCCGTCGGCATGTTGACCCGGCGGTCCGAGCAGGGGGTGCGCACGTTCCGCATGCCGCCGACCGGCGCGGTGCTCGGACGCAACGCGATCTCGTTCGTGGACGGACCGCTCGCCGAGGCGTTCGGGCGCGACCCTGACGATCTGCGCTACGCGGTCTCCTTCGTCGACGACGTCTACGGACGATCGGTCGCGGACGGAGCCCTCCAGGCGGCGGCCGATCTCGATCTCGAGGTGGCGGGGAGGTTCGGGTACGACTTCCGCACGGTCGATTACGACGCGCTGGCTCGACGCATCGACCGCTCGGGCGCCGACGTGCTCTTCGTCTCTGCCTACCTCGTCGACGCGGTCGAGCTACGGCGCGCCCTCGTGCGCAACGACGTCGACCTGCTGGCGAGCATCGGTACCTCGTCGTCGTACTGCATGCCGGAGTTCGGCGCGGCTTTGGGACAGGGCGCGGTCGGCCTGTTCGCCTCGGACAAGCCCAGCGGCGACGCGATCGACCCGTCCACGCTGCGGCCCGACGGTGCCGCGCTCCTCGAGCGTGCCCGCACCGCCTACGACGCGCGATGGGGCGGGGAGATGAGCCCCGCCGCCCTCGCCGGGTTCTCCGCGGCGTGGGCCCTGTTCGCCGAGGTCATGCCCGCCGCGGACGACCTCTCACCCGACGCGATCGCCGAGGCCGCGCTCGCGATCGACCTGCCGATGGGGAGCCTGCCCAACGGCAGCGGCCTGCGGTTCGGCGAGCCCGGCACCGCGACCGCCGGGGACAACGTCGCCGCGGCGGCCGTGATCTGGGAGTGGATGGTGCCCGGGGAACACATGGTGGTCTGGCCGCCCGAGCTCGCGACCCAGGAGGTCCGAGCGATGGACATCGCCCCGTGACGACGGAGCCTGCGGACCGCGGTGCCCGCATGGCGCTGGTCGCGGGCGTCGCGGTGATCGTGGCCTACGCGGCCCTGGCCGCGTGGTCGGGCTCGCTCTCGCCGCTCGCGCGCGGCCCCCTGCTCGACGGTCTCGGTCCCGTCAACTACCGGTGGGTCTCGCCGCCTCCCGAGCTCACGGCCACGAACCAGGAGCCCAGCTCGGGGCGGTTCGACCTCCCGCTCCTCGAGGGAGGGGTCGGCACCCAGGTGGTGTTCACCTCCGACAGTCAGGTCACCGTCGTGATCGACGACGGCTCGATCGGCACGGCGCCGAAGCAGCGATCGGTGGAGCTGCTCGTGGAACCGGTCGACCCGGCCCAGCTCGCACCGCCCGGGGGCGACCTCGCCGCCTTCGGCAACGCCGTTCGCTTCAGCGCGACGTACCGGCCCTCCCGCGATCGGATCGGCGACCTGGACCGGCCGATCCAGGTGATCCTCGTGTACCCGGCGACCTCGACGTTGCACGCGAACACGCACGAGATGCTCTTCTCACGCGACGGCGAGTCCTGGGAGGCGCTCGAGACCACCGATTCCCCTGGCCAGCAGCAGGCCGAGGCTGAGGTCCCCGGGCTCGGCTACGTGGTGATCGCCGGTGTACCGGCGCCGTCGCCGAGCCCGACCGGCACCGAGGAGGGAGGCACACCGTCGGTGGCCATGGCGCTGCTCGTCGCAGCAGGTGTGGTCTTCCTGATCGGTATCGGGCTACTGCTGCGCGGCCGGGCCCGCTAGCCGCAAGCCGCCACGAGCAGCGGGTACGGGTTGATCGCGTCCTCGATGATCGAGTACCCGTAGTAGCTCGCGGGCCAGTTCGAGGGCATCACGTTCGGGCGGAACTCGAAGTGGTTGTGGTTCGTCTCGCCGCCCGCCAGGCCGTCGGAACCGACGTAGCCGATCACGTCGCCGGCCTGCACCGGCCCGAGCTTCGCGATCGAGGTCATGTGCGCGTTGTACGTCGAGCCGAACTTCCCCTGCACGTAGACGGCTTTGCCGCCGTAGATGTTCGTGGCGTCGCTCGCCATCCCGTCGAAGGTCGCACGGATCGGGGTGCCCAGCGGTGCGACGATGTCGACCCCTTTGTGCAGGTGATAGCCGCCCACGTACCGCGGGGCGCCGAAACCGTCGCCGAACCCTCGCGGCTGGTCGACGGGGCACGCCTCGAACACGCCCTGCCACTCCTGGGGCAGCGCGACCGACGAGTGGCTGGCGTAGCTCTGCGACGCGAGGAACTTCTGGTACGCCTTCTCGGCCGCTCGTTCGTCCGCCTCCGCCCCGGCGAGCGTGTCCTTCACGTCGACGAGGATCGCTTGCTGCTGCTGGAGGGCGGCCGCCACCTCGTCCTGCAGCTCCTGCGCCGCTGCCTGGCGTCGCCGCGCCTCGGACTGCAGCTCCTCGAGGCGCTCCTCGGTCGCCAGGAGCTCGTTGCGCAGGTTCAGGACCGCCTGCGCGAGGTCGGCGTCGTCCTGCTGCACGACGTCGACGAACTCGATCCGATCGGAGAGCTCCGACAACGACGATGCTCCGAGGTAGAAGCCGATGTCGGACGCCGGCCCTTCCATGAAGACCTCGGCCGCGCGCTCGTTCAACCGGGACTCGATGCGCGCGAACCGCGCCTCGGCCCGATCGCGCTCCTCGCGAGTCGCCTGGAGGTTCGCCGTGACCTCTTCCAGCCGGCCGGTCGCCTCCTCCAGCTCGAGCAGGGCTCGGTCGAGACGCTCCTGGATCGATCCGAGCTCGGACTGGGCGGCGGAGAGGCTGGCCTCGGCCGAACGACGATCGTCGCGGGCCTCCTGCAGCTCGTCCTTGGGGCTCGCGGATCCGCTGGCGGCGGCCAGCCCGACGAGGGCGACGAGCGCGATCGCGATCGCGACGACGCGGAACGCCACGGGGAAGGAGTGGTCCGTTCTCGTCATGAATGAGCGTCTACCCATATCGGACCGGGGGAAGGGTTGGCAACCGGCCCGAAGCCCTCACAGGCTCCCCCGGGTTCGGGGCCGATGCAACCATCCTCGGGCCGAGACCCCGAACTCTTGAGCCCGCGACGGGCCCTACCGTCGCAGGAGGGAGGCCAGTTCAGGCTCCCGCAGGGCCTGCTTCCAGTGGTGACGTTCGAGCAGGTCTCTCGCCTCGGTGAACGCGTCCTCGCCGCCCGCGGCTTCGGGTCCGAAGAGGCTGCCCGCCCACCACACCTGTGCCGCCCACACGTTCGTCACTCCCCCGGGGCCGGCCTCGGTCTCGATCGCGGTTGTGGCCTTCATGCGGGCGGTGGCCTCGTCCCCTTCCACGAGGGCCACGAGACACTCGGCCGTGAGCAGCGCCGTCGACGAGCCGGGCTCGCCGTCGGCCAGGCGGGCGGTGGGGTCCGAGAGCACCTGGCGAGCCGACGAAGGGTCGCCTCGGGTCGCGAGGATGCGCGCGAGCTCGGCCGCTGTCCAGGTGACCAGCGCCCGCTCCTGCAGGTCGCGGCAGAGCACGAACGCCTCGCGCAGGTCCGTCTCCGCCTCCTCGAGGCGGCCGGCGAGCCGATAGGTCGCACCACGATCGCCGAGCGCGCTCGCGAGCTCCCACCGCGCGCCCAGCTCGCGGAACGTCCGGATCGCCGCCTCCGCGTGGTCGAGGGCCTCATCGATCCGCATCAGGCGCCGGAGCGAGGCGGCCACCGTCTCGTGCGCGACGGCTGCGGTGAACGCCTGACCGGCGTCCTCTCCCACTGCGAGGGCTTCGAGGCCGACGCGCAGCGCCTCCTCCTCGTCGCCGGCAGGCGAGATCACGTTGGCGATGCCGACCAGGGAACGCGACTCGCCCCACGGGTCGCCGCCCTCCGCCGAGCGGGCGGCGTCGAGCGCCTCACGGAACATCGACTCGGCCGTCGGCAGGTCGTTCGACCAGAACGGCACCCAACCGGCCATGAGCAGGGTGCGGGCGAGGACGTGCGGCTCTCCCAACCGGCGCGCCGCCTGCAGCGAGCGTTCGAACAGCGCCCCCGCCAGCGGGGCGTCACCGTGGATCGTGAGCGTGATGTCGGCGAGGAACCGCGAGGCGTGCGCGCACACCTTGTCGCTGGAGTCCCCACCGAGCCCAAGGGCGCGGCGCAGCGCCGACTCGGCGGCGTCGAACTCTCCCAGCCAGTAGCGGGCCTCGCCCAGCACGCTGAGGATCCACGCTTCCCGCTCGCCCCAGCGTTCGTCGGGCCCGGCCATGACCAACGCCCGCTCGTACAGGTCGGCGGCCGAGCGCGACTCGATGCGGCGGCGCGCGATGTGGCCGGCGTGGGCGAGGGCATCGACGGCGCGCTCGGCCAGCGTGCGATCGCCGGGATTCAGGTCGAGGGCGGCCTGGGCCGCCTGTTCCAGATGGAACGCGACCGTGCGGGGGAAGCGATCGGGGTGGTCGCCCTCGGACAGCTTGTTCGCCACCCGCAGGTGCAGACGCTGGCGCTCGCGCTTGGCCAGCGAGTCGTAGGCCACGTCGCGGAGCACGTCGGAACCGAAGCGCCACACGCCGGGACGGTCCTCGTCGCGCATCAACAGCTCGTCGTCCTCGGCCTCGTCGAGCAGCTCCTGACGGGGCTCGACCAGGAGCGACAGCTCCTCGAGGTCGAAGCGCCCCTGAGGGAAGACCGCCGCCCGCCGCACGAGCTCGCGTGCCGCCGGGGAGAGCTGGTCGATACGGGCCGCGATCACGGCCTGCACGGTGGGTGGCAGGAGTCGTCCGCTGGGCGCGGGTCCCCACGGGGGCAGATCGCGCTCCTCCCGGCGCAACATGCCGACGATCTCGACGATGAAGAACGGGTTGCCCCCGGCGTGCTGGGCGACGCGCTCGGCGTCGTCGTGACGCAGACCGCCGGCTTCCATCGCGAGCTCGGCTGCGTGGCCGATCGTGAGCGGCTCGACCCACAGCGTCACGTTGTCGGCGATGCCCCCGGCCCAGCTCGGCCGCTGTTCCAGGAACTCCCACCGTGCCACGCAGAGCACCATCAGGGGCACCTTGCGGGCCTCCTTCACGAGCTGCTCGATCAGGTCGAGCAGCACGGGGTCGGCCTCCTGCAGGTCCTCGAAGACGAGGACGACCGGGCCGCGCGACGCGAGGCCCGTGAGCACGCTCAGCATGCCCCTGCGCACCTCGGCGGCATGGTAGCGCTGCTCCTCGCGGTCGGCGTCGACGCCGAGCGCCATCGCGAGCCTGCGGGCGGCTTCGTCGACGTCGTCGTCCGCCACCCACTCCTGCACGAACGAGCGCAGGCGATCGTGCACCTCGTCGTCCGAGGCGCTGCGGTCGGCGCCGATCTCCCGGTAGACCATCTGCGCGAGCGGCCAGAACGTGACCTCTTCCTCGAAGACGCTCGACCGACCCGCGAGCACGCGCACCCCCTCGGGCAGGCCGGCGAGGAACTCCTCGACCACCCGGGTCTTGCCGATGCCGGGCTCGCCGAGCAGTGAGACGAGGTGGGCGCGCTCGCGCACCCGCACCCGCTCGAACGTGTCGCTGAGCAAGGCGAGCTCGCGCCGGCGGTTCACGAGCGAGATAGACCGGCGGGTCTGCGGTCCGACGACGCCGGCAGCCGGCCACGCCGCCATCGCCTCCTCGAAGCCCTTGGCCTCGATCAGCCGGCGCTCGCCGAACTCGATCGCGTCGCCGACGAGCAGGCGCGTCCGCTCGCCCACGAGCACCTCGCCGGGCTCTGCCGCCTGCTGCAACCGCGCGCCGATATTGACCTCCGCCCCGATCACGATGTTGCGGTCCGAGGGCGTACCAACCGCGACCGGTCCGGTGTTCACGCCGACCCGCACGTGCACCGGGACCGGCAGCTCCAACCGAGCGCCGATGCGACCCGCCCGCTGCGCGATCGCGAGCCCCGCGCGGACCCCTCGCTCGGCATCGTCGTCGTGCAGCATCGGCACACCGAAGACGCCGAGCACGGCGTCGCCGATGAATCCCTCTGCCCGTCCGCCGAGCGCCGTGATCTCGTCGGTCACCATGCCGTGGAACGCCGCGAGCACGTCGCGGAAGCGCTCCGGATCGAGCATCGCCGCGAGCTCGGTCGATCCGGCCAGGTCCGCGAAGACCACCGTGACCACGCGGCGCTCCGACGCGGCGGGCACCACGATCGGCGCGCCGCAGTTCGGGCAGAAGTTCGCACCGGCCGAGACGACCTCGCCGCATCGCCGGCACGGCTCGAGGCCCAGCGCCTCATCGGGGGCGCCCCCGGAGCCCCGTGGGCGGTCCGCCGCCCCCTCGGTGGTCATGCCACGTACTCGATCAGCTGCACGGGGTTGCCGTCGGGGTCCCGCACCGTGGCGAAACGGGCGAATCCCTCGACCTCCCCGACGTGCTCGTCGACGTGTCCCCCACGGCCACCGAGCACGATCCGCACCTCGTCGAGGTCGGCCACGCGGAAGACGACGGTGCCGTTGCCCTGCGACACGTCGCCGCCGCCGTGCAGGGCCAACCGGATCGCACCCGCGTCGAACTCCGCCCACTCGTCGCCGTCTCGCCGCAGGAGCGGCAGCCCGAGCACGTCGCGGTAGAACGCCACCGCGGCGTCCATGTCGCGCACCCAGTAGTAGACGTGGTCGATCTCGCCGATCATCGCCGCGATGGTCGCACGGGCCCGGTGCCCGCGTCACTCGGGCCGAACGGCCGCCGACACGTCCGGTCGCACGGGGTAGCCTCCGCTCGTGAACGGCACGACCGCGGGGACGGACCTCTCACGACGCGTCCGGTGGACGGTCGCGGCGCTCGTCGCCGTGTTCGTCTTCGGCGTGCTCGGGTACTGGGTACTCGAAGACTGGTCGCTGCTGGACGCCGTGTACATGACGGTGATCACGCTCACCACGGTCGGGTTCAGGGAGGTGCGCCCGCTCGACGCCCAGGGGCGCGTGTTCACGATCGTGCTGCTCGTGATGGGCGTCGGCCTGGCGCTGATCTCGGTGGCGTTGATCGCGCAGATGGTGGCGGAGAGCCAGCTCGGCGCGCGGAGCAGGAGGCGACGGATGGAACGCGAGATCGACCGGCTTCGGAACCACACGATCATCTGCGCCTACGGGCGGGTCGGGCGCGCGGTCGCAAGGGAGCTGCGCGCGAACGGACGGCCGTTCGTGGTGATCGACCCGCAGGAGGATCTGCGCGAGCGCATGGAGGCCGACGGGGTGCCCTACCTGATCGACGACCCGTCGAGCGAGGCGGTGCTCAAGCGTGCCGGCGTCGAACGCGCACGCTCCCTCGTCTGTGCCGTGGACTCCGACGCCACGAACGTCTATATCACGCTGATCGCTCGCTCGATCCGGCCCGACCTCCAGATCGTGGCTCGCGCCTCCGAGCCCGGTTCCCCCGAGCGACTCGAGCGAGCCGGCGCGGATCGGGTGGTCTCCCCGTTCGTCACCAGCGGCCAGCACATGGCGAAGATGGCGATGCGCCCGGAGCTCGTCGACGTGCTCGGCGAGGAAGAGGGCGGGCCTGCGCTCTCCGTGGAGGAGCGGGTGGTCGCGCACGGGTCCACCCTCGACGGCCGCCCGGTGACGGACGCGGGAGGCCCGGTGCTCGCGGTGCGTCGCATGAACGGAGAGGTGATCGCCAACCCGGCCGGCGACCTGCTCCTCGCCGAAGGAGACACCGTGCTCGTGCTCGCGGCCGGGGCCGCCACGTTCGGTCCCGGCCGACGCTAGGCCTGGCCGACGCTAGCCCTGGCCGAGGATGCGGGCCTTCTGGGCCTGGAACTCCTCCTCGGTGAGCACGCCCCGCGCACGCAGGTCGGCGAGGCGCTCCAACTCGGTCGTGACCGAGGGCGAGGCCGGCGGCGCGGTTGAGCCATCGGGACGCGCGGGGGCCCCCGCGGCGGGGGTGGGCGCCGGCACCGATCGATGCGCCGATCTGTGCTGGTTCAGCTCGCCCTGATGGAAGATCGTCCGCTGCACGTCCTCGGGGTGGCGGATGTGATCGAACGAGTTCGTGCCGGTCGTGCTCGCCGACTGGATCAGGAGGGTGCCGGCCCCCACGATCCGGTCGAAGATGCCCTGCTCGAACCGCACGTCGTTCACCTGCTCGAGCGGTATCTCCATCGAGCGCTTCGCGATGAAGCCCTCGCGGCTGATCACGCGATCGGTCGAGATGACGAAGATCGACGTCCACCAGCCGACCACCTTCGGCACGACGTACCCGAGCATCAAGGCGAGCCAGGCGGCCCACACGACCCAGACCACGACGCCGTCCGTCTTGGTCGCGATCCACGATGCGACGGCCGTGCCGACGACCAGCGCGATCGCCGGCGCGGCCAGCGCGACCGGGTGCGGCCGCAGCTCCAGCACGACCTCCTCGCCGGGGATCAACAGCTTCCGAGGGAACATGGGCGAGACGCTACCCAAGCGGGAGGGCCCCGGCAAACGTCCCCCAGGTCAGCGGAGGTGCTCGATCTCGTCGGAGGCGACGGCCACGGGTCCGTCGTCGGTCTCCACCACCAGCCGGCCCGCGCGATCGATCGCGACGGCGGTGCCTCGCCGCCGCACGCCGTCGGCGGCGACGGCCGTCACCAACCGCCCCAAGGTGGCCGAGATCGTGGACCAGCGCTCCACGACCGCACCATCGAACTCGGCAGCGGGCATCGCGTATCCCTGTGCGAACCGCCGCAGGAACCCGCCGAGCAGTGGCGCCGGGTCGACCTCGCCGAGGCCCGCAGATCCCTCGACGCCGGGATCGGCGAGGTTCACGCCCGAGCCGATCACGACCCACCGCACCTCGTCGCCTTCCACCGACGACTCGGCCAGCAGGCCGCCGACCTTCCGTTCGTCCAGCACCAGATCGTTGGGCCACTTGCACCGGACCTCGAGGCCCGTCGCGTCGGTCGCCGCTTCGGCCCACGCGGCGCCGGCGAGCAGGGTCAGCAGGCCGAGCCGATCGGGGTGCAGCTGCGGCCGGAGCACGAGCGAGGTCATGAGCGAGCCACCGGGGCGGTCGAGCCATGTCCGGCCCAGGCGGCCTCGGCCAGCCGTCTGGTGGCCGGCGCCAACGAGCGTCCACTCGGGGGCGCCGTCGAGCGCCAAGGCGACGGCGTCGGCGTTCGTGGACCCGGTAACCTCCTGCCAGTGCACAGAGGCGGAGAGACCCGCAAGGGCTGCGGCCAGTTCCAGTTCGGTCGCCGTCATCGTCGTCGCCCCACGTTGACTCGCGTCGAGAGTCCGGAGAGTATCGCGGGCCAGTACCGGCCGAGGCGACACCTGAGGAGCCGAACGGTGGTCCCGCCAGTGAGGCAGTCATGAAGCCCAAGGTGCTGATCGCGAACCGCGGCGAGATCGCCGTGCGCATCATGCGCACCTGCCGCGAGCTCGGCTTTACGAGCGTCGCCGTCTACTCCGACGCCGATCGCGACGCCCTGCACGTCGAGATGGCCGATCAGGCCTTCCGCATCGGGCCCGCCCAGGCATCGTCCTCGTACCTGTCGATCGAGGCGATCCTCGATGCGGCCCGCCGCGCGAAGGCGACCCTGATCCACCCCGGATACGGCTTCCTGTCGGAGCGCGCCCACTTCGCCGAAGCCGTCGGCGACGCGGGGCTCACGTTCGTCGGCCCCCCGCCGCAGGCGATCGAGATGATGGGCGACAAGGCGGCTGCCCGGCGAGCCGCCGATGCGAGCGGCATGCCGATCGTGCCCGGCACACCCGAGCCCGTCGACGCGAAGCAGGCGAGGAAGCAGGCCGAGCGCATCGGCTTCCCGCTGCTCGTGAAGGCCGCCTTCGGCGGCGGCGGGAAGGGCATGCACATCGTCCGCGACGCCGGTCACCTCGAGGAGGCGCTGAAGCGCGGGGCGCGCGAGGCCCAGTCGTACTTCGGCCGGCCCGAGGTCTTCCTCGAGCGATACGTCGACCGCGCCCACCACGTCGAGGCGCAGATCCTCGCCGACACCCAGGGCAACGTGATGTTCCTCGGGGAGCGAGACTGCACGGTGCAGCGGCGCCATCAGAAGCTGATCGAGGAGACGCCCTCGACGGCGATCGACGACACGATGCGCCAGCGGCTCGCCGACGCGTCGATCGCGCTCGCGCGCGAGACCGGGTACGTGAATGCCGGCACGATCGAGTGCATCGTCGACGAGGACGGCGACTTCTATTTCCTGGAGATGAACACGCGGCTGCAGGTCGAGCACACCGTCACCGAGATGGTCACGGGGCTGGACCTGGTCGCCCTGCAGCTCGAGATCGCGATGGGTGGCTCGATCGCGGGCCTCTCGGTCGAGCCGCGCGGCGCCGCGATCGAGTGCCGCATCAACGCCGAGGACCCCGGCCGCAACTTCATGCCGGGGCCCGGGCGGATCACCGGCTACGTCGAGCCCGCCGGCCCATTCGTGCGTGTCGACGCCGGGTTCGGGCAGGGCCGCGAGATCCCCGGCGACTACGACTCCATGTTCGCGAAGCTGATCGTCTCGGGCACCGACCGCGAGCAGGCGCGCCGGCGCATGCTCCGCGCGCTCGGCGAGTACACGGTCGAAGGCGTGCCCACCACGATCCCCGCGCACCGCTGGGTGCTCGACTCCAAGGAGTTCAAGACGGGCAGGCACACGACCAACTGGGCCGAGCGAGCGCTCGCCGAGGCCGACCTGCCCGCCCAGGCCGAACTCGGGCCGTCGAGCCAGACGGCGGGCGAGGGACGCCCCGCCGACATACTGGTGGAGGTCGACGGACGCCGGGTGCCCGTGCGCGTGTTCGACGAGCGCCGCGGTCTGGCCCCCAAGCCACCGGAGGCGCATGCGGCCGCGCATCAGGAGCACGTGCACGGCGAGGTGCGAGCCGAGATGCAGGGCACGATCATCAAGGTGCTCGTCGAGAAAGGCCAGGACATCAGGGCGGGCGAGGTGATCTGCATCCTCGAGGCGATGAAGATGGAGAACCACATCGCCGCCACCCGCGACGGGGAGGTCACCGACCTGCCGATCCGCGCCGGCCAGGTCGTCGAGACCGGCCAGGTGCTCGCGGTGATCGACTAGGTGATCGCCTCGGTGACCGACTGGCCGTCGTCATCCCAGCCGAGGAACCGCGACACGGCCTCGACGTAGACCTCCGGCTCCTCCACGAAGGTCATGTGCCCGCTCGCCTCGAAGACCAGCAGCTGTGAGTCCGCGATGCCGCGCGCGATCGCCTCGGACGCCTCCGGGACGCATGTGCGGTCCGAGCGCCCCGCCAGCACGAGCGTCGGCGAGATCACCTCGCCGAGACGATCCTCGACCTCGATCGCCCCGTGCTCGCCGCCGGCGAAGTGCCGCAGCACGTCGGGCGAGTAGACCATGCCGGCGCAGCGCAACCGATACTCCTCGATCCGCGTGTCGCCGGGGAACGCGAAGTGGAACGGCCACTGGTCGTGCATCAGGTCCTCGAACTCCTTCGCGGTCGCGACCTCGGACTCGCGCGCGAACGACGCGATCACGCGGTCGCGGAGCTCGGCCGGCTCGAGGTCGTGCAGGTTCTCGTCCATGCGTTCGAGGAACCGAGTCGACGGCACGCCGCTACTCACGATCACCGCCGCCGCCACGCCGGGGTAGTCGACCGCCTGTTGCAACGCCACGAAGGCGCCATACGAGTGACCCAGCACGGCCCACCGGTCGAGGCGCATCGCCCGGGCGAGCATCACCACGTCCTGGGCGTGACGCTCCAACGTCCACGTCTGGGGCGACGGCCGCTCGGAGCGCCCGCACGCACGCAGATCGACGAACACGAGACGGATGCCCCGTTCGGTCAGCGGGTCGAGATAGTCGGCGAACTCGTGATGGTCGAGGCCGGGTCCACCGTGCAGCACGAGCAGAGGCACGCCGTCGTCGGGTCCGCGCTCGACCACCCACAGCGACGTGTCATCGATCTCCACGAACCGGCCCGGGCAGCTCACGACTCGGGCGAACCCCACGCGTCGCGACCCGTGATGCGGAACCCGCCGTCCTTCAGCTTGTAGCGGCGGTTGATCGTGATGATGAGCGGCGTGAGCGGTTCGGTGAGCCTGGCGTTCGCGAGCGGACCGGCGTCGACCCATCGCATGCCCGGCACGGAGTCGATCAGCTCGCCGACCTTTCGCTTCGCACCTTCGTCGTCGCCGCAGAGCAGCGCGTCGGAGGCCACCTCGTCGTCGAGCGCCATCAAGGTGTGCGCCCCGATCGTGTGGAAGCCGGCCACCATCGCGATGCCATCGGGCACGAGCGACGCCGCGAGCTCGGCGGCCGACCCCTGCCAGGGAAGGATCGGTTCCCAGGCCTTCCCACCGACCGCTGCCATCAGCGGGCTCGTCGCGTCGAGCACGACCTGCCCCTGCTGCAACGCGGGCGCGATCGAGGCGTAGATCTCGATCATGCCCGAGAACGGTACGGTGACGACGACGATGTCGGCGCCGAGCACCGAGGCCGCGTTCTCGGCGCCCTCGACCCGGATCGCGGCATCGCCGAGCGTCTCCTTCGCCCTCGCCACTGCTTCGGCCGCTCTCTCGGCGGAACGAGACCCGATCGTCACGCGGTGGCCAGCGCCGAGCAGGCGGAGGGCGAGCCCGAAACCTTCCTTGCCGGTGCCGCCGACGATCGTGACGTCCATATGGCCCGAAGCCTACGGGGAGGAGCGATCGACGTCCCGTGTAGGGTCCGGCCTCGTGGAGACCGCGACCTGGGTGATCGAGCTGGGGGTCGGGCTCGCCTGCCTGCTGGTCGCGGGCCTCGCCGTGCGGAACCCACGCCTGCGCGTGATCGGAGTCCTGCTCCTCATCGCCGGGATCGCCGCGGCCGGGCATGCAACGTTGCAGCTGGTGAGCAACTAGTCTGTCTTGGAATAGTCGCGCCGCATGGCACGTGCGTCGGGCACAACGGGAACCCCGCCGGCTCTGCCGGCGGGGCTCCGGGCTCGCGTCGATCGTCGACGTCACACAGGAGGCGTGAAGTCCTGGTCGATCACGATGAATCGGTAGTTCGACGCGTTGGTGCCGACCGCCATGACCTGGTAGGCGTGTGCTGCCCCCAGCTCGGAGACATCGGGCCCGATCACGGGCGCGAAGTCGTTGTGGGCGGCCGCCCAATACGCGTAGACGCCCGGGGGCACCTCGATCGCGAACTCCTCGCCCTTCGCGATGCCGTCACCCGGCGTGAGTTCGGTCCCGTTGGCCCACGCATCGACCTTCGGCGCCTTCGCCGTGTGCCGGACCTGCAGGATCGCGTCACCGATGTCGGTGAACACGACGTCGTTGTCGAACGCCTGCAGGAACGGGCCACCCGACTTCACGTATGCGACCACCGTGACGTTGTCGCCGGCCTCGATCTCGAGGCTCGTACCAACGAGCAGGGTACCCTTGCCGGGATCGGCCGGTGTCCGCACCTTCACCTTGTAGATGCCTGGTGCGACGTCCTCGAGCGTCGCCACCTTGCCGTATCGCCAGTTCGACAGGACCTCGTCGCCGGCGATGTAGACATCGACCTTCTGACCCGGGATGCCGTGCGCGAGGAAGACCGTCGCGTCGGTCACCGGACCGGCTGACACACCGCCGACCAGCAGGCCGACCACGAGGGCTCCCGCCGCGAGCCCTCCGAGGAATCGCTTCCTCATGTCGCTCCCTCCTTCCGTCGGACCGGGACATCCGCCCGATCCGCGACCGGAGCGACTCCGGGGGCGACGATCCAGACTCCTCGAGCAGGATCGCAACCGAGGCGCTCCCGCCGTTCACCGCCAGCGTACGACCGCCGCGGATGGTTCCCGGTCGACGATGGAACCGGCGGTCAGGTGGTGGGTCGGTGCTCCCCGAACACGCCGCGCAGTGTGTCGCTCACTTCGCCGAGCGTCGCGCGGACGCGCAGGGCCTGCTTCATCGGGAGCAGGAGGTTGCCCGTGCCGGACGCGGTCTCGGCAACCACGGCGAGGGCCGCGTCCACCGCCGCCTGGTCGCGATCGGCGCGCAGCGCTCGCACGCGTTCGACCTGCTTGGCGACCTCGATCTCGGAGATGCGCTGCAGCTCGATCGGCTCCTCGTCGGACTCGACGAAGCGGTTCACGCCGACGACCACTCGCTCCCCCGACTCGATGCCCTGGTGGATGCGGAACGCGGCCTCGTGGATCTCGTCCTGGTAGAAGCCGGCCTCGATCGCGCGAACCGCTCCGCCCATCGCGTCGATCCGCTCGATGTAGTCGGACGCGATCCGCTCGAGCTCGTCGGTGAGCGATTCCACGTAGTACGACCCGGCGACCGGGTCGACCGTCTCGGTCACGCCGGTCTCGTAGCCGATCACCTGCTGTGTGCGGAGGGCGATCGTGGCGCTGTGCTCCGTCGGCAGCGCGAGCGCCTCATCGAACGCGTTCGTGTGCAGGGACTGGGTGCCGCCGAGCACCGCGGCGAGCGCCTCGAGCGCCGTGCGCACGATGTTCACCTCGGGCTGCTGCGCGGTGAGCGTCGCGCCTCCGGTCTGCGTATGGAACCGCAGCATCCAGCTCCGCGGGTCCTTCGCCTCGAACCGCTCCCGCATGATGCGGGCCCACATGCGACGGGCCGCGCGGAACTTCGCGATCTCTTCGAAGAAGTGTATGTGGCACGCGAAGAAGAAAGAGAGGCGCGGCGCGAAGTCGTCGACGTCGAGCCCCGCGTCGATCGCGGCCTGCACGTAGGCGATGCCGTCGGCGAGCGTGAAAGCGATCTCCTGAGCCGCGGTCGAGCCCGCCTCCCTCACGTGGTACCCGCTGATCGAGATCGTGTTCCAGCGGGGCACGGACTCGCCGCAGTAGGCGAAGAGGTCGGTGATGAGGCGCATCGACGGCTCCGGCGGATAGATGTACGTGCCGCGCGCCGCGTACTCCTTGAGGATGTCGTTCTGCACGGTGCCGCTGATGTCGGTCGACGGCACGCCCTGCTCTTCGGCGACCAGCTCGTAGAGCAGCAGCAGGATCGGCGCCGTCGCGTTGATCGTCATCGACGTCGAGACGCGATCGAGTGGGATGCCCGCGAACAGTCGCGCCATGTCGTCGACGGAATCGATCGCGACGCCGGTCTTGCCCACCTCGCCCTCGGCGCGTGGATGGTCGCTGTCGAGGCCCATCTGCGTCGGAAGGTCGAACGCGACGCTGATGCCCGTCTGCCCCTGCTCGAGCAGGTACCGGAAGCGCGCGTTCGTCTCGTCGGCGGTCGCCATCCCCGCGTACTGGCGCATCGTCCAGAGACGGTGGCGGTACATCGTGGGATACACGCCGCGCGTGAACGGGTACTCGCCCGGCTCGCCCAGGTCGCGCGCAGGATCGAAGCCCTGCGCTTCGAGATCGGCTGCGGTGTAGACGGAGCGCAGCTCGATGCCTGAGTCGGTGCGGCGCTGGTCGTGTGGAACCGTCATCTCCTCTTCCATATCACGCCTGCGCAGGAACCTCGACGGGATAGACGCGGTGCGACCCTGCGATGCCCTTCAGCTCCACCGTCCGAGGCTGTCCGAACCGGAACTCGCCGGTCGTGCCCACGAGATCGTGGACGAGTGAGGAGACGACGATCTCTCCACCGCTGGCCGACGAGGCGATGCGAGCCGCGTACGCCACAGCGTGCCCAAAGAAGTCGTCGGCTTCACGCCGCGCCTCGCCGACGTGCAGCCCGATCCGCACGCGCACCGGCGAGCCCGGGTCCTGGAAGCGCTCGGCGATGCCTCGCTCGATCGCGAGCGCACATCGGATGGCGGTGCGCGACGAAGGAAAGGCGAGCATGAAGCCGTCGCCCTGGTTCTTCACGACCGCCCCCCCGAATTCGGACGTCGCGTCCTGCAACACGCCGTTGTGTGCGTGCAGCACGTCGAGCCACCGCTCGTCGCCGAGGAGACCGTTCAACCTCGTCGAGTCCTCGATGTCGGTGAACGCGATCGTCACCGTCCCGTCTGCGGCGGATGTGGCCGACAGGTCCGGCCTCGAGATCGTGACCGACTCTGCGATGTCGTCGACCGAAGTCGTCAACAGGAAGCCGTGCTCCTCGTTCGGTGAAGGCACCGACCCGTGGCAGTGAACGATCCTCCACTCGTCGTGCTCGAGGTGCAGGACGAACGACAGGCGGAAGTCTTGAGGTCCGTTCGGAGTCGCCCACTCCGCGCGGAGCCCCGCCCATCCGACGCTCCCCTCCGTCATCGCGTGAACGTCACCGACCAGCGTCCAGGGGAAGCCGCCGCCCAACTCACGCATCTGCTGCAGCCACACGCGCGTCGATGCCTCGCCGTCGTGCCACCATTCCGCGGGATCTGATCCGAACCGCTCGAATCCTGGTTCGCGTGAGAACCGGCGGCTCACGGCCTCCTCGTCCCCTTCGCGGACTGCCACGAAGAAACGTCGGATGACGTGGCGAAGCTCTTCGGAGGCCTCCATCGCAGGAAGTCTCTCGGTTCCCCGGCGGACGCGCAACGGCGGTCGTGTCGCGAGCTCGACCGACCGACCCACGTCGGCATGGCCCGTGCCCGTCGAGTAGCGTGCGGTCGATGGACATCGTCGACCCTCGCATCGAGGCCTACACCGCGTCGCTGCACGCTCGCTACG
>JBGGNG010000028.1:0-4445 GCA_041287635.1 Actinomycetota bacterium
GGCGGTCGTTCACCGCGAGGTGACGCAGGACCTCCTGGTACCCGAGCATCCGACTCTCCGATCGCCGATCCCTCACGATGCTCGACGAGCTGGAGTCCGACAGCATCGCCTCGACCGCATGAAACAGGCAACGCCCGGGTCACGGGGTGAGCAGCCCGATCTCGCGGGCGACGTTCACCGCCTCAGCTCGGGAGGACACGCCGAGCTTGCGGTAGATCGAGATCGCCTGCGTCTTCACGGTATGGGGAGAGACGAATAACTCCGCGCCGATCTCCCGGAAGGAAAGATGGGTGGTGAGCAACGGCATGAGCCTCGCCTCGGCGGGGGTGAGGGACGGCGCCCCGGTCACCGAGTTCCGGAGCACGTCGAGCTCGTCCCGCGCCGCCGCGATCTCCGAGACGAGCGTGCCGAGGCCTGGCCGATGCGCGATCACATCGTCTGCGTGCGTGAGGAAGCCTTCGGCCCATGCGCCGTCGCCGAGCCCCATGGCGCACCTGGCGAGAAGAACATCGGCCTGCAGCGCGAGAACGGGCATCGCGTACGACAGGGCGGGCTCGATCGACGCCGCCTCGTCCGCACACGCCTTCGCGCGAACCGGGTCGCCCTGCACGAGCGTGACCCGCGCACCGACCGCGTAGGTCAGCTCGCTCGTGGGATAGCCCTGGAGCTTGCCCTCCTCCACGATGCCCCTCGCCACGGACGCGTGCGTCGCCGCACCGACCACGTCGCCGAGCTCCAACGCGACGATCGCGAGCTCCGCATGCGCGAGAGCCCACACGATCGGGATCCCCATCTCGCCCGCGAGCTCGCCCGCGATCCTGAATGCATGTGACGCCGGCTCGAGCTCGCCAGCGCACAGGTGTCCGAGCCCGGTGAGTAACGATGCGTTGGGGCGCCAGGGGCTGTCGACCGGCAGGAGCGAGATCGCACGCTCGGCATCCGCCCTCATCCCACCGACACCGTTCCGCCCCATCGTGGCGAGGAGCAGGGCGCGGACCGCCTCTTTGTCGTGGTCGGCCGCATCCGTCACACCCGCGGCAGGTATCGCATCGATCCACCGTTCCGCTTCGAGGGGGAGCTGCTCCGCGACATAGAACCAGGCTCCGATCACAGCCACAGCCGGGAATTGGTCGAGTTCGCCGTGCGTCCCGAACCACTCGCACCACGCTCGGAGCACGCTCGCCCGCCCCGCGAGGTACGTCGCTTGCCCGTGATGGGCGATCAGCTCGCCTACGCGATCGACGTGGTGCCCCGCGATCGCGTACGCCACGGCCTGGTCCGTCAGGCCCTCCGCTTCGCACCACGCGGATGCACGCGCGGTGAGCTCGGGGACGAGCTCGGGCGCCCGATGCTCGAGCTCCATCCGCAACAGGTCTCGGAAGAGATGGTGATAGCGATACCGGTCTCGGCGCCGGTCCAGCGGCACGACCAGGAGGTTCGAGGACTCGATCGACTCCAGCATCGCTCCCGACCCTGTGGTCGCGAGCGTCGCATCACACAGAGGCCCAGACAGCTCCTCCAACACCGAGCTCTGGATCAAGAACTCGACTTCGGGCGCCGGGAGGTCGGCGATCATCGTCTCCCGCAGGTAGTCCGCGACGTTGCGATCGTCCCCGCCGAACGTTGGCCCGGAGGCCGGGTCCGCCGCCATCGAACGCGCCGCGAGGTACAGACCGACAGCCCATCCCTCCGTTTGGTCGGTGAGTCGGGCGACGTCCTCATCGCGGACATCGCCGGCGCCCGCAGCTCGCAACAGATCGGCTGCGTCGTCGACGCCGAACCGCAGGTCGTCGATCCCGAGCTCGAGCAGCTCGCCCGAGGCCCGAACACGCGCCAGCGCGAGAGGCGTCTCGGACCGGGCGGCGAACACGATCTCGGATCCCGAGGGGACTTCCCGAGCGAGCGAGCGCAGCAAGGCGAAGCAGCGCTGATCCGTGAGCCGATGGACGTCGTCGACGACGAGGACGATCGGAGCGTCGACCCCGGCCATCGCGGCGGCGAGCCCAGCGGTGGCGATCCGCATCCTCGGATGGAGGCCATCGAGCTCGTGCAGCAGATCCTCGCCGACCGACGTCACCCGGCCGAGCGCGAACACCAGGTACCGCGCCAGAGTCACGGGGTCGTCGGCGTCTTCCTCCACGCTCAGCCACGCCGAAGGTCGAGGACCGTGCTCCGCGAACTGGGCGACGAGGGTCGACTTCCCGTACCCCCCCGGAGCGATCACGCTGACGATCGGGGCCGGCGACGAGGTGAGCGACGCCAGGAGATCGTTCCGCACGACGTCGCTCGTCCTCGACACGGGCCGCGCGACCCTCGAGGGGAGCAGCCCCCATCGCACCGCGCGCGACGCGGACACAACGGAATCGGCGATCTCTGTGGCCATCTCCCCCCCGAGGCGCCCCGACCGGGGCGATATCGAAGGTTAGCGCACCGACCTGAACGTTCGGCAAGCGGAACGCCCAGGCGGCTCTTGGACCGCCGAGGCGTTCGCCACCGCCTGAAAGGGCAGTACCTGGACGGACTCAGCCGGCGAGGATCTTGGCCTTCTGCGCATCGAACTCGGCGTCAGTGAGGACACCGGAATCCCTCAGCTGACCGAGTTCCTTGAGTTGTGCGAGCTTGTCGTCGGTCGACGGCGCTGCCGGGGCGGGCGGCGGAGGAGCCTGCTCGTCCTGCGGAGCCTGCTCCTGCTGTGGCTGTTCCTGCTGCGACCACTTGTTGGCCTGACGGCGCGACACCCGGTTCGAGACCGCGGTCGCGGTGCCCGCGATCGCCGCCGTGCGGGCGACACCCCTGATCAATCCTGGCATCGTCACTCCTCCCCTTCGAGTTCGTCGAGCGCTTGGATGAGGGCATTCACGGGGATGCGGCCGTTCGCCACGAGCTGCGCGCCACTGCGGCGGAGCGCGGTCGCGAACGGGGCGGCCCACGTGTTCTCGTAGACGAGCAGGGCGGCGGAGCTTCCCGGCTCGATCGCCGCGCCGGCCTCGTCGTAGTCGTCCTGCCCCAGCAGTCCGGACGAAGCCCCCTCGAACACCGTGAGCTCCGGACCATCGCCGAAGTCGCTGATGTCGACGGCGATGACAGAGCCGTCATCCCCCTTGCGAACGAATGCGAGGTCGAGGAGGCGGATCACGCCACGGTCGACCAGATCGACGATGATCGGCAGACCCTCCCCGCTCGGTTGCTTCCCGGCCGGCCACTCCACGACGAGGTAGTCGATCGGACCGAGCTCGACGTCGGTATCGCTCACCAGAGCCTCCTTCTCGTGCGCACGCCGTTGTTGGCGTCGTCATCCAACTCGAGTGAGAATCCCAGGTCAGTCGCCGAGCCCCAACCGCTTGGTCGGACGGCATCGAGGAGGCATGGGAGGAACATGATGGCGCTTCGCATCGAGGACTATGCATTGATCGGCGACACGCATACGGCGGCGCTCGTGGGCCGCAACGGCTCGGTCGACTGGTTGTGCCTGCCTCGATTCGACTCCCCCGCATGCTTCGCCAGCCTGCTCGGTGCTGATGAGCACGGATCGTGGATCGTCGCCCCGAGCGGGGGGGTCGTCGGAACGTCCAGGTCGTATCTGCCCGGGACGCTGGTGCTCGAGACGGAGTTCGAGACCGCCGAGGGCGCTGTTCGCGTCGTCGACTGCATGCCTGCCCGGCAGGAGCACCCGCGCCTGGTCCGCGTCGTGGAGGGGCTGCGTGGCTCGGTGCCGATGACCGCGAGATGCGTCCCGCGATTCGACTACGGGAAGACCACACCGTGGGTCCACGGATCGGGCTCCGTCGTGAACGCGGGTGCCGGCCCGGAAGCGGTAGAGCTCCGGGCCGATGTGCCGATCGCCGTCGAGGGTCAACGCCTCGACGCGAGCTTCGTCGTGAACGAAGGAGAGCGCGTGGGTTTCGTGCTCACCTGGCATTCGTCATGGCAGGATGCACCGCCGCCTATCGACCCGCTCGAGGCCGTCGACGAGACCGACCGATGGTGGCGCGACTGGTCGGGTCGCTCGACGTACGAGGGTGGATGGAAGGACGAGGTCGAGCGCTCCCTCATCACGCTGAAGGCGCTCACGTACGAGCCGACGGGGGGTGTCGTGGCCGCGCCGACGACCTCGCTCCCCGAGTTCCTCGGCGGAGTGAGGAACTGGGACTATCGGTTCTGCTGGATCAGGGACGCGGCGCTCACGCTCGACGCCCTGATGGCCGCCGGCTACGTCGACGAGGCGACGAGGTGGCGCGACTGGATGATCCGAGCCGTGGCCGGCGACCCCGAGGACCTGCAGATCATGTACGGCGTCGCGGGAGAACGTCGCCTCGACGAGTACGAGCTCGAGTGGCTCCCGGGGTACGAGGGCTCCGCCCCCGTACGGGTCGGGAACGCCGCCTCGGGACAGCTGCAGCTCGACGTGTACGGAGAGCTGACCGACGCGATCTACCGCGCCCGTC
>JBGGNG010000029.1:0-12596 GCA_041287635.1 Actinomycetota bacterium
ACCCAGAGCGAGCGTCGCGCTCGCGTGAGCGCGACGTACATCGTGCGCCGTTCCTCGATCACCTCCTGGGCCTGCAGATCGCGCTTGAAGTGCGAGAGGACGCCGTCGAACGAGGGCAGGATCGCCGCGTCGCCGCGCAGCTCGAAGTCGAGGGAGTAGCCGCGCTCGGCCGGGTTCTGCTGGATGCGCTTCGAGGGCATCAGCCCCGCCGCCACTCCCGGCACGAAGACGTGATCGAACTCGAGGCCCTTTGCTTGGTGGATCGTCATGACCTTGACCGAGTCGGATTCGCTCGGCTGCACGGGTTCCCACTCTTCCTTCTCGAGCGCCTCGACCGAGTCGACGTAGTCGAGGAAGGCCCGCAAGGTGAGCTCGCCCTCGACGGGCTCGAACGCGTGCACCTGGTCCAGGAACGCCGCGAGGTTGCGTGAGCGCTGGGAGGCCGCGACGCGATCGACGTCGGCCTCGAGCTCGTCGACGATGCCGATGCGCCGCATCACCTCGCCCAGGAACTCGGGCACAGGGCGACGGGCCTCCACCCGCAGCGCCGAGAGCTCGGCTCGGAACTCCTCGAGGCGCGCGCGGCCCTCGTCGGAGAGACCCTCGACCTCGTCGAGATGCTCGAGGGCCTCGGCGAACAGGAACGGCGTCTCCTCGTCGTCACCACCCTCGTCGCGCCACGCGTAGTTCTTGCCCTTGGCCCAGCTCGCGACGAGGGCGAGGTCCTTGAAGCCGACCCGGTAGCGGGGCCCCATGAGGATGCGAGCCAGCGCGACACTGGCCATCGCATCGTTCGCGGCGCGCGCGTACGCCATGACCTCGACCACCTCGGGCGTGCGCAGCAGCCCGGCGAGCCCCACGATCTCGGCGGGGATCTCGCGCTCGGCAAACGTCTGCTGCAACAGGAAGAACAGCCGGGACGTGCGGCAGAGCACCGCGATCTCGTGCCATTCCGATCGCGCGACGCCTTCGGCTCCCTGAGCGCCCAGATGCAAGGCGAGGATACGGTCGGCGATCGCGCGCGCCTCGGTGAGCTCGTCGCGGTGCGACGTGACACTCACCTCGCCCTCGCCGTTCGGGCCGAACGGCACCAGCCGCTTGGCGGGGTCGGGACGTTGGGACGGCGGCAGCGGCGAGATGATCGTGTCGGCCGCATGCAGGATGCGCGCCCCCGACCGGAAGTTCGTGAACAGCGGCAGTCGCTCGGCGGACGTGCCGTCTTCCTTCGGGAAGTCGGTGGGGAAGTCGAACAGGTTCGACAACGACGCCCCGCGCCATGCGTAGATGTTCTGGTCGGGGTCGCCGACCGCGGTGACGGGGTGCCCGCCGGCGAACATCGCCCGCATCAGCTTGGCCTGGGCGACGTTCGTGTCCTGATACTCGTCGAGCAGCACGGCGGCGAACCGATCGCGGTACTCCCGGCCGACCTCGGGGTGCGCGCTCGCGACCTGCACCGCGAGCTCGATCTGGTCGCCGAAGTCGATCACGCCGAGATCGCGCTTCAGCCGGCGAAACACCCCCACCGCCCTCGCGAGCTCGATGCGCTCGAGCGCGGTGTAGTAGACGCGGTCGGTGCGCGCGATCTCCTTGAACACGGGTAGTCGCCCCTCGACGAACGCGACGACGTCGTCGGGATCGACCAGGTGGTTCGCGATCTGCCCGTCGAGGTTGAGGATCTTGTCGACCACGCTCGGCTGCCACTCGGTCTTGGTGTGCTCGAACGTCATCTCGTCGAGCACGCGCCCGGCCAACGTGACGCGTTGCGCCTGGCTCAGCAGGCGACGGCCGGTCTCGATGCCCGCCAGGATGCCGTAGCGATCGATCACCTGTGCGGCGAGCCCGTGGTAATTGAGGATCTCGGGCTCCTCACCCTGGGCGAGCTCGACCCCGGCGAGCGCGCGACGGATGCGTGAGCGCAGGTTGTCCGTCGCCTTCACCGTGAACGTCAGGGCGAGTACGTTGCCGGGCAGCACGCCGTCGACGTCGCCGTCGATCCGCCCGAGCGCCGCCAGCGCCAGGTACACGACCCGCGCGGCGATCACGCTCGTCTTGCCCGATCCCGCGCCGGCGATCAGCACGCTCGGCTCGAGCGGCATCGTGATCGCGCGCCACTGCTCGTCGGTGGGCGGCGCCCCGCCCATCGCGGCGACGACCTCGGGTGGGAACGACACGCTCATGCCGGCACCCGCTCGGGTGCTCCGGCGCGGACCGACTCGACGGAGAACACGGGCTGACCTTCCGCGTACAGCGGGCAGAGCGTCTGGAAGTCGCAGAACCGGCAGTTCGCATAGGGGTTCGGACGGAACACCTCGCGTTCGTTCAGGACACGCTTGCGCGCGATCAACGTCGCCAAGCGTTCGCGCATCTCGGCCTGGTACGCGTCCTCGTCGCGCTCGGTGACCATCCACTTTCGGTAGTCGATGTTCGGGCTCTTCCAGTTGCCGCGCAGGAACGCGAGCTCGACGGCCTTCACCGGCTGGAACTCTGCGAGGTCGGGCGACTCCTGCACCGCGAGGTAGTAGATGCCGAGCTGCAGGCTGTCGCGCGGCGGTCCGGCGCTGTCGCTCTTGCCGGTCTTGAAGTCGGTGATCACGAATCCGTCCTGCACCGCGGGTCCGATGCGGTCGATGTAGCCGATCACCTTCGCGCCCTCGAACTCGAACTCGAAGAAGCTCTCGATCGCGGCGGCGGGACGCTCGGCGTAGTTCTCGAACCAGTTACGGAGCATGTGGTCCTTGGCCAGCGTGAAGAACGCCGTCGACACCGCGATCGACGGGAACTCCTGTTGGCGCCAGCGCTGCTCGAGCGCGTCGACCATCGCCCGCGGATCCTTCTCGAGCTCGCCCTTCTCCACCTGCTCGAGGATCGTGTGCACGGTCTTGCCGACCCAGGCGTGGTAGCCGCCCGGCCTGCCGAGGCCGAGCTCGTCGCCGAGCACGTGCATCAGCTCGCACGCCTCGAGGTTCGACAGACGGGAGTACGAGACGCGGATCGTCTCGTGGAGCGGCCGGCCGGTGTCGGTCCAATCACGCTGGAACCACCATCGACCCGCGTCGACCTGCAGGGCGACCAGCCCGTGGAGCGCCGCCATGCGTTGCCACCCCGGGCGGGTCGCGTCGGCGAGATGCGAACGCCACGCTGCGGTCGCCTCTCGGGTGGAGACCGGGTCCTCGAACGGTCCGGCGGGCGCGGCCGTCCACGCGCCCGCCTCGACGAAGCGAGAGCGGCCCGATCGCTCGTCGGCGTCGTGCTGCGCGTCGGTGCAGGTGAGCACCACGCGACGTCTCGCCCGCGCGAGCACCAGGTCGAAGAGGCGCCGTTCGTCGTCGAGGCGGGCGCGGTTGCGCTCGGCATTGGTCACCGGGCGCTCCAGCACCGCCAGGTCGAACATCGGCTCGGGTCTGGACAGGCTCGGGAAGGTGCCCTCGCTCACGCCGGTGACCAGCACGGTGTCGAACTCGCGAGCGACCGTGCCGTGCGCCGTCAGGACCTGCACGGCGTCGGATCGCCCGCGTTCCCAGGCGGAGTACCCGGGACCGTGCTCGCCGGCGTCGAGCGACTCGAGGAACGCGGCGACCCCCGCGTCGGCGCTCGCCTCGTCGGTCTCGGCCACGACGTTCGCGAAGGTCACCACGGTATCGAGCTCGCGCCGCGCCTCGGCGCTCTCGCCCGCGTTCTCGACCAGCCGGCGCGAGCAGGGAAGGTGCTCCCAGAGGTGCCGGAACGCGTCCTGCACGCTCATGCCGGCGAACAGCGCGGCCCTCGTGAGCGTCTCGCGCGCCGCCACGACCGCGTCGGCCTCGGCCGGGGTCAGTCCCTCGATCACGTCGAGCGCGTTCGCGATCGAGCCCGTCGTCGCACGAGCCGCGCGCAACAGGCCACGGGCCGCGGCCGGGGAGAGCCCCACCACGTCGGAGACCAGGAGCTGCTCGACCAGGGACTCGCGCGCGATCTCGTCGGCCACGAGCCACCGCAGCGCGAGCACGTACGGCCTCGTCGCGGGCTCGGCGGCGAGGGCGAGGCCGCGCTCGGGCATCGCCCTGGGGATGCGTGCGTCGTCGAGTGCCCGGAGCAGCCCGCCGAGGTTGGCGCCCTGCCGGCGGACGACGACCGCCATGTCGTTCCACCCGACGCCGTGCTCGACGTGCAGGCGTCGGAGCTCACGGGCGATCGCCGCGTGCTCCTCGCTCGCGTGGGGCGCGACCCAGGCCTCGACCGTCACGCGCTCGGGCGCTCGATGGTTCGTCGCCAGCTCGACGGACGTGCTCGTCTCGAACACGTCGAGGAAGCGCTCGAGGGGGGCCCGGCTCGTTCCCTGGAACGAGAAGACGTGGGCGCCGGGATTCGCCGCGACGACGAGGTCCGGGGCGCGCAGCCCGCGCAGGATCGCCTCGGCCGCGACCGTCGTGTCGTGGTAGTCGTCGACGAGCACGTGATCGAACGGTGGCTCGCCACCGAGGGCTTCTCCGGCCGCGCGTTGGAGGACGGTCGCGAAGTCGGCGAGGTTCAGCGCGTCGAGCACCTCCTGGTACTCACCCAGGAAGCCGGCCAGCTCGCGCCAGCCCGTCAGTCCCCGCCGATCGGCGGCCTCGACGAGGCGCCCGGGCGAGAGCAACGCCTCCTGCGCCCGCGAGAGGAACTGTCGCACCTCGTCGGCGAACCCTCGCATGCCGAGCAGCGGACCGTAGGCGGGCCACCGCTCAGGATCCTGGGCCGCGAGTAGTTCCTGCACCTTCGCGAACTGCTCGGTCGCCGACAGGAGCTGGGGCGGCTCCTCGCCAGTCTGCTCGGCCCGGGCCTTGAGTATGCGGTTCGCGAGCCCGTGCATCGTCACCACGTGCAGGCCCGAGAGCGAGGTGGGCAGACGCTGCAGCAGAGCTGATCTCGTCGACTCGCGCGCCGACGAGGAACCAACGACGAGCGCGATCCGGTCGGGATCGGTGCCGCCTTCGACGAGCCGGGCGAAGCGCTCCCGCAGCACGGCGGACTTGCCCGTGCCGGCCGGTCCGGTCACCAGCAGCGTGCCCGCGGCGTGGCCGAGCACGAGCGCCTGGCGCTCGTCGGGGGAGAAGGGGGGCGTCACATCGCGGATGCTACCGCCGCCCACCGACAGGTGCGCCCCTACAGGTCGGGGCGGGTCGGCACGTTCGCGTCGTGGGGATCGTCGGCCTTCCCCTCGATCACGCGGCGGTACCAACGCTCGACGTCGGCGGGCCCGAGTGCGCCCACGAGCACGCCGTCGCGCAGCACGAGGCCTTCGCGGCCGCCGAGCCATTCGAGCGCATCGTCGAGCGTCTCGCTCGGTGCGACCACCGGGGTCTGGGCCAACGGTCGCAGGCCGTCGCGCACCGGCCGCGTCGGATCGCGTCCGCCGACCTTGCGGGCGCTCTCGATCGAGACCGTGCCGACGACCTTCCCCGCGTCGACGACCGGGAACGCCTGGCCGTCCGCGCCGCGTAGGTACCCGTCGAGCGCCTGCAGGAGCGAGATCTCGATCGGCACGGTGGGCGGCGGCGGCCGCATCGCGTCGGCGACCGTCCCTCGCACGAGCTGGTCGCGGAGGGCGATGCGCTGATCCATGCCGCGGCCCGCCGAGATCAGGATCATCGCGACGTATCCGAGGAAGACGGCCATGCCGATGTCACCCGTCGCGATCATCCAGACGGCGACCCCACCGATCACGACGCCGACGGCGATGCCCCCGTATCCCGCGGCGCGCATCGCCGTGCGCCGGTTCCCTGTGATGCCCCAGACGGTCGCGAGCAGCATGCGTCCGCCGTCGAGGGGGAATCCGGGCAAGGCGTTGAAGCCGGCGAAGATCAGGCTGAGGACGGCGAGCGAGCCCATCGTGTCGGCGACCAGCCCGTTCGTGAGGCTCTCCCCGAGCCAGAAGACCCCCGCGAGCGCGAGCGTGGTGGCGGGACCGACGAACGCGACGAGGAACTCACCGAGCGGACCCTTGCCGCTCGCCTTCGTCTCGGTCGCTCCGCCCCAGAACACCAGGGTGATTGCCGAAACCGGAAGGTCGAGCGACCGGGCCATGATCGCGTGCGCCGCCTCGTGCAGGAGCACGCTGCCGAAGAAGAGCACGGAGGCGAGCACGGCGATCGTGGCCGCCTCCGCCGGTTCCACGAACATCGACGAGAGGGCGTCGTACCGCAGCCAGATGTAGAGCGCGGCGATCACGAACCACGACGTGCTGACGTAGAGCGGGATGCCTCGCACGGTCGCGACCTTCCAACGGTTGCCTCCACCCATCGCCCACGAGCGTACCCCGGCGCACCGCTCTCGCCGTGCCCCTCGCGCGCTCGGATGCATCGGTTCCCCTCGGGCGGGACCCGCGCGGCGCGCCTACCGTGGATAGATGAGCTCGATCGTGCTGTTCACCCGCGATCTGCGCGTGCACGACCACCCGGCGCTCGACGAGGCGGTTCGCACGGGTGAGCCCGTGGTGCCGCTCTTCGTGTTGGACCCGGCGCTGCTCGGGCGCAGCGCGAACCGGCGGCGGTTCCTGATGGAGAGCCTCGCCGAGCTCGATCGCTCGCTCGTCCGCCGGGGGTCGAGGCTGATCGTGCGCGACGGCGATCCCGTCGCACGGGTGCTCGACGTCGCGAGTATCTCGGGGGCCCGGGCGGTGCACATGTCGTCCGATGTCAGCCGGACCGCTCAGCGGCGGGACACCGCCCTCCGCGACGCGCTGACCGCCCACGGGCTCGACCTGATCGTTCACCCTGGGGTGGCGGTGATCGAGCCGGGCGACGTGGTTCCGCCCGGCAAGCCCATGTACTCGGTGTTCACGCCCTACCACCGAGCGTGGGCTCAGGCTCCGCGCCGGCAGGTGCTGCAGGCGCCGACGTCGATCGAGACGCCCTCGGACATCGATCCAGGCCTGAGACCCGATGCCGACGCCGTGCCTGCGGACTCGATCGACCTGCCCCCCGGAGGCGAGGCCGCGGCCCGCAAGCACCTCGAGGCCTACCTCGCGGACGGCGCATCTCGATACGCCACGGTGCGCAACGATCTCGCTGCCGACGCAACCTCGCGGCTCTCGCCCTACCTGCGGTTCGGCAACGTGAGCGCGAACGAGGTGGTCGCATCGGCGAGCGAGGTTCCCGGTGCGGAGGAGCTCCTGCGACAGGTCGCGTGGCGTGACTTCTACGGGCAGCTGCTCGCCCACGACCCCGCGATCGCGTGGACCGACTTCCGTGCACCCCCCGACGACGTGCCGCCGAGACCCGCCCACGCCGCCTACCTCCTCGAGTGCTGGCAGCGTGGTCTGACGGGCATCCCGCTCGTCGACGCGGGCATGCGACAGCTGCGCCGGGAAGGGTGGATGCACAACCGTGCCCGCATGGTGACCGCGTCGTTCCTGACCCGGCGCTTGGGCATCCCGTGGCAGCGCGGCGCCGAGCACTTCATGCGCTGGCTCGTCGACGGCGACCCGGCGAACAACTCCGGGGGGTGGCAGTGGGCGGCGGGCACGGGCACCGATCCGCGACGTTCCCGCTCGTTCAACCCGGTGCGGCAGGCAGAGCGGTTCGACCCCGACGGTGTCTATGTGCGGCGGTACGTGCGGGAGCTCGCCGACGTGTCGACGCCCTGGATCTTCGCGCCGTGGAGGGACCCCGAGCTGCTGTCGCGGACCGGGTACCCAGACCCGATCCTCGAGGTGCCGTCGAGCAAGCCTACGAGCCGCGATCAGTCGGGGAGATCGAGGTCGAGCATGTCACCGAGCTCTCGGGCGTTCCTGACGGCGAAGTCGCGGTAGCAGTTGTTCATCAGCACGTGGGTCTCGCGGACCTGGCCGGAGAGCTCTTCCAACTTGGGCACCCACTCGGCCAGCTCGCTCTTCGAGTAGTCGTATCGGAAGCGTTCGCTCGCCGTCTCTGCCTTCGATTCCCAGGCCTTCGGGTCGCGGCCGTGGAAGCGCACCATCGCGAGGTCGTCAGCCGTCGCGGCCGCGACCGGGGGCAGGCTCGAGTCGAATCCCTGCGGCATGTCGACGCAGACGTAGGGGAAGCCGCGCTCGGAGAGGAATCCGAGCGTCTCCTCGACGTTGCGCTCCTCCATCCAGCTCTTGTGCCGGAACTCGACCGCCACGCGGAAGTCGGGCAGGCGCTCCGCGCACTCCTCGATGTACGCCTTGTTCTTCTTCGAGATCACGAACCACTGGGGGAACTGGAACAGCACGGCGCCGAGCTTGCCCGCCGAGTGCAGGGGCATCAGGGCGTCATGGAACCGCTGCCAGACCTCGAGCACGACCTCGTCGGGAAGCGTGTCGCGGTAGATGCGCCGCTTCGCGAGCATCTCCTCGGGGAGCTCGGCCGCGAGGTCTTTGTAGAGCGACTCGGTGCGGGTCGGGTGGTTCGTGAGCAGCGAATACGCCTTGATGTTGAACGTGAAATCGACGGGCGTGCGCTCGATCCACAGCACGGAGTTCTTCTCGCTCGGCGGGAAGTAGTACGTCGAGTCGACCTCGACGAGCGGGAAGCGTGACGCGTAGAACTCGAGCCGGGTCTTGGCGCTCTTCGCCTCCGGCGGATACCAGTGTCCCTCCTTCACGAGGGTGGGATCGGTCCAGCTCGACGTGCCGATCAGGATCTGGCCGGTGGCCATGCGTCGCGGCGCTCAGGCGGCGTCGTCGGTCGAGGTCGAGGCGACGCCGTTGCGTCGAGCCTCGCGGCGCTCGGCGCGCCCGTTCTTCCGCTCGATCACGGCGTTCTTGGCCTGCTCGGCCTTCCGTTTCGCCGTGTCGAGCAGGCGGCGGGCCCACATGTACTCGGTCGAGAGGATGCCGAGACCGACGAAGATCAGCAGCCAGCCGGGGCCCGGGAGCACGAGGAGCGCGACCCCGGCGAGCAGGACGGCGAACCCGGCGATCGTGACCGCGATCCGCTGGCCGTTGCGCCCGATGAAGCGGCCGACGGCCTTCGTCCAAACGATCGTGGGGTGGTCGTGCCACTTCCTCGCCATGCCCGGCTCGGCGAGCAGCTCCTCGACCACCGCGCTGGCGTCGCGTTCCTCGGGGTCGTCGCCCCACACGTCGTGTCGATGGAGGTGTTCCGTCATCGGAACCACCATCCTCTCACGGCTCGGAGGAACGGTGGAAGGCCTCAGTCGTCGTCGGCGTCGCCGTCCCCGCCGCTCCCGGAGCCCGACGAGTCGTCGTCGCCACCGACGTGGTCGTCACCGCTTGAGCCGGAGGAGGCGTCACCACCCGAGCCGGCGGAGTCGTCACCGCTCGAGCCGGAGGAGTCGTCCCCGCCTCCCGATCCGCCGACGTCGGACCCCGAGCCCGACGGGGAGCCGGAGGGCGATGGAGACCACGACGGGGACCATGCATCCCCCTGATCGTTCTGCCCGGAACCGCCGCCCGAGCCACCTGCGTCGTCGGCGGTCGGATCCACGCTCACCGATCGGCCGACGCTGATCGGCTCCGGGGTCTCGCTGAGCTGGCGCGCGGTCACCGCGAACGCACCGAGCGAGATGGCTCCGGTGAGTGCGAGTCCGCCCAACGCGTATGCGCCGACGAGCAGGATGCGTTTCATGATCCGAGCCTAGAGAGGGTCTGGCTAAGGGGAGGTAAAGGAGAGGCCAGGACGGCGCCCACGTGGCCAGCGCTTCAGCTCGTACACGTCGTCGCGCCCGATCAGCCACGAGATGTGCTCCCACCACTGCAGCGCCTCGGCGCCCGAGGGCGCCTCGGGGAGGATGGGCCCGTAGATCGGCGGAGCGTCGCCCAGGCGTAGGCTCGGCACGCCGAAGACGTCGAGCTCGCGGGCGTCCCGATACTCCTGGACGATCGCGTCGGCGAGACCGGGGTCCGACACCGCCCGGTCGAGGAGTCCGGGCATGCCCGCCGCATCGGCGGCTCGGACGGCGACGTCTCGTGAGATCGGCTCTGCCTCATCGTGCACGATCGTCCCGAGCGCGACGTAGTACGCCTCGAGGGCTGGGTCACCTCCCTCGCGCCGCGCGAGCGCCATCGCGGTGAGTGCCTCCCCATATCGATCGGCCGCCTCCCGGAACGGCATCTGCAAACCGGCCGTGTTGACCTCGAGGCTAAAAAGGCGCCACTCGATCGTGAACGTGCCTCGATCCCGGAGGTCCCGTAGCCAACGCGACGTCTCCCACGCCCATGGACAGCCGGGGTCGATCCACACCACCAGGGTCGGCGGGGTCGGGGGATCGCTCACGTGAGGTGCGCCTCGTCCGCAACCGGGAGCCGATCGGATCCGACGCCACCGCTCGACGGTCCCGGCGCCGGCCGCAGCCGGATCTCGACGAGCGTCCCGCCGTCGGGCGGGCTGACCAGTTCGAGCGATCCGCCCCAGCGTTCGGCGAGCTCGCGAGCGATCGCAAGCCCGAGGCCCGAGCCTCCCGGCGGAGCCGCGCGGCCCCGCGAAAAGCGCTCGGTGACGGCCTCACGCTCGTCGGGGGCGACGCCCGAGCCATGATCGCGCACGGCGAGCACCGTGTGCTTGGGGCCCGGCGTCACCGTCACCTCGATCGCACCGGGCGCATAGGCCGTGGCGTTGTCCAGCAGGTTGTCGACGATCTGATCGAGGTCCGTCGGGTTCGCGTGCACGGGCGCCCGATCGGCCGTGTCGGTGGTGATCTCCGCTCCTCGTTGGGTCGCGCGATCGGCCCATCGCTCCGCACCGGCGCGCGTGGCCTCGGCGGCATCGGCCTCCGTCGGCGCGCCCTCCTCGACCTCGTGAGCCATCTCCAGCATGCGTTCGATCGTCGCAGCCATGCGGTCGACCTCACGGTCGGCCGCCTCGAGCTGGGTTCGAAGCTCGGGGTCGTCGGTCTCGTCGGAAGCACGTTCGACCCGGAGCTTCATGCCGGTGAGCGGGGTGCGGAGCTGATGCGACGCGTTCGCGACGAAGGAACGCTGCGCCCGGAACGTGCGCTCGACCCGGTCGGCCATCTCGTCGAACGAACCCGCGAGCTCCCGCACCTCGTCGGGTCCGCCGATCGCCCCCGCTCTGGTCGAGAGGTCGCCCTTGCCCAGGCTCCGGGCCGCCGCCGCCAGCTTCGTCAGCGGCCGTGCGAGCGACCCGGCGAGCACGAACGCGACCAGCATGCCCACGAGCAGCCCGGCGAGGCCGATCACGAGCACGACGATCGTGACGCGGCTGACGGAGTCGCTCACGCGCTGCACGTCGAGCGTGATGCGCACCGCGCCGATGATCACCGGCCGACCGTCGGGGTCGTCGACGATGGGCGCCGAGGACAACAGCAGGTCGATCGCGAGCTCGTCGCTGCGGCGAATGATCGCCGACGGCTCTCCGTCGACGAGGGCGCTCAGCACCTCCGGGCGCTGAACGGTCGCGTAGTCCTCGCCGACAGCCGAGGCGGCGGGAACGGAGAAAGGATTCGCGTCGGCGAGGACCACGCCGCCGTCGTCCATCACCAGCACCCGCCCATCGATCTGTCTGGAGTATCGCTCGGCTTGGCGCGTGAGTTGGTCGCGAGAGCTCGGTGCCAGCGACGACGAGTCGAACGATGCCGCGAGGGCTTGGGCCGTGACCTTCGCCTGACCGAGCAGGTCCGACTCGGCGCGTTCGCGCAGGTTCACCGCGAGGGGCACGGTCAGGGCAACGATCACGGTGATCAACACGTAGGCGAATGCCATGACGAGCCGCGTACGAACCTTCGTGTGAGCCTCCTCAATCCGTGACGTCGGCGGGGGGAGCGAAGCGGAAGCCCACTCCGCGACTCGTGGTGATGTAGCGCGGGTCGCTCGGATCGTCCTCGAGCTTCTTGCGCAGCCACGAGATGTGCACGTCGAGCGTCTTGGTGGGACCGAACCAGTGTGGGTCCCAGACCTCGTCCATGATCTGCTCACGAGGGACGACCTCGCCGGCCCGCGACATCAGCAGCATCAGCAGATCGAACTCTCTGGGCGCGAGCTGGACGTCTCGAGAATCCTTGGTCACCGTGCGGGACGAGGGGTCGAGCGAGATCGCTCCGATGACGATCGGGGACTTCGAGGTGTCCTCGTTGCCGGCTCGGCCACGGCGCATGATCGCCCTCATACGGGCCACGAGCTCGCCGGCGCTGAACGGCTTGACGACGTAGTCGTCGGCGCCGAGTTCGAGTCCGACGATGCGGTCGACCTCTTCGCCGCGGGCAGTGAGCATGATGATCGGCACGTCCGAGCGACGCCGGATCTCCCGACACAGGTCTCGGCCGTCTCCGTCGGGGAGCATCACGTCGAGCAGCAGGATGTCCGGTTCTTCGACCTCGTAGGCGGCCGTCGCCTCGGCGAGCGTGCCGGCCACCTGCGGGTCGAACCCTTCACGCGACAGGTGTTCTGCGAGGGGCTCGGAGATGCTCGTCTCGTCCTCCACGACGAGCACACGAGGCTTCATGGAGCGATGGTAGCCGCGCGTCCGGAACTTCGGTGGAGAACTCTTGTCACTCTCCTTGAAGTGTGTCACTGCCGCCGGTTAGAAAGCTCAAAGCGGCCTCGGCAAAGAGGCGCGGTGGAGGGGGAGGCGAGTCTCAGGTGTCAGTCTCGATTGGGTCACCCGGGACAATCTCAGCGGACTCGAGGGCGCCGGCGAGGCGTGAGACGAATCTCTACC
>JBGGNG010000030.1:0-10910 GCA_041287635.1 Actinomycetota bacterium
AGCCCGCAGAGAGAACGTCAGCGGCAGCGGGTGACCGCCTCCTAGCCGCAAGCGGAACCGCCCGTCGTCCTCCACCGCAAGGATGCCGCCGCGAGGATCGAACGCCTCGTCGAGCCACTCGGTCAACGTGTCGATGCGCAAGCCTGCGCCGACCGCGGCCGTGACGATCTCTCCGAGCCCATGGGCGTACTCGACCGACGCCTTCGCCGTGGTGTCGGCGTCGGGGGCGGCGTACGAGCCGGAGGCCTCGAAGCGCTGTGGTTCTGAACCGAGGTACGGGAAGTCGAACTCCAACGGGTCGATGCCACCGACCATCTGCGAGGCCGGATGGAGGTCGATCAGCACGAGCCGCCCCCCGCTGCGCAGCGCCACGGACGCGGAGCGCATCCACGCGTCGATATCCGCGATC
Source organism: Actinomycetota bacterium (assembly GCA_041287635.1). GTDB lineage: Bacteria > Actinomycetota > UBA4738 > UBA4738 > HRBIN12 > JAOUEA01. The sequence goes on from JBGGNG010000030.1 coordinate 410, forward strand.
CAACAGAGCACGCCGTACGAGGCGAAGACCAGGTCGAAACGACCCTCGAGCTCGCTCGGCAGATGTTGGGAGTCGGCTTCCACGAAGGCGGCGTCGAGGCCGGCCTGAGCGGCGAGTCCACGAGCCCGTTCCACGGCCACCGCAGAGAAGTCCAGACCCGTCGACCGCGCTCCCAGGCGGGCGAACGACAGCGTGTCGAGCCCGAAGTGGCACTGCAGGTGCAGCACTTCGAGCCCGTCCACGTTGCCCACCGCCGCTCGCACCTCGTTGAGCTCGCGTTCGGCGAGCGACGAACCGCCCGCCAGGAAACCGGCGACGTCGTAGTAGTCGTCCTGGCCGTGCAGCCCGGCTCGCTCGTCCCACAGGGATCGGTTCAGGTCCGCATCGCTCACGCGGGGAGCCTATCCCTCGTCACGGGGGAGCCTATCCCTCGTCACGGCGGAGGACCCGTCCCGCCTGCCGAATGCGGTCGTCCCCTCGCTGCCACGCGATCGTGCCCCCGACGACCACAGCCTCGAAGCCGTCGGGGAACGCGTGCGGCTGATTGAACGTCGCGCGATCGCCCACGGTGTCGGCGTCGAACAGCACGAGATCGGCCCACGCGCCTTCCTCGACGCGCCCCCGATCGGACAGGCCGAAGCGGTCTGCCGGCAGCGACGTCATCGTGCGAACGGCAGCTCTCAGCGAGAGCACGCCGTCTCGGACCGCGGGCCCCAGCACGCGGGGGAAGGTCCCGTACGTGCGCGGGTGCACCGGGACGTCGGCCATCGGCCCGTCGGGCGCGATCGAGACCGCATCCGAGGCGACCATGATCTCCGGGTCGGCCAGGATCGTGCGCACGTCGTCATCGTGCATCGCGTGGCCGATGCAGGAGGTGCTGGGCTCCTCGACCAGCAGCTGGAAGAACGCCTCGGCCGGCTCGACCCCTCGGCGTTCGGCGATCGCCGCGACGTCGAGCCCGTTGCACCCTCGGTCGGCAGTGTCCTCGATCACGATCCGCTCCCAGCCGACGCCGTCGACCGACGACTGGAACGCGTCGCCCTCTCCCCGCTCGACCGACGCGATCAGCCGATCGCGGGTGGCGCGGTCGGCCAGCAACGCCGGGAGCTCGGCGACGGGCGCCCACTCGGGGAGCAGGGACCAGAGCACTGAGGCCCAGGCCGCGTACGGGTACTGGTCGCCGGTCACGTCGTCGGCGTCGTGCACAAGGGACAGCAGCTCGCTCGCCCGGCCCCACATGTGCGAGGTCTCGCACTTCAGGTGACTCACGTGCACCCCGAGCCCGGCGCGGCGACCGATCTCGACCGCCTCGTTCACGGCGCGGAAGAGGTGGGCGCCCTCGCCGCGGATGTGCGACGCGTAGATGCCGCCGGCGCGGGCGGCTTCCTCGGCGAGGCCGACGATCTCCTCGGTCGACGAGTACATGCCGGGCACGTAGATCAGGCCGGTCGACAGGCCGACCGCGCCGGCGTCCATCGCCTCCGCCACCGTCCGTCGCATCGCGGCGAGCTCCTCGTCGACGGGGCCGCGTCGCTCGAGGCCCATCACGAGCTCGCGCACAGACCCGTGGCCGACCAAGGCCGCGACGTTCACGGCGGGCCTCGCTGCCTCGACCCGCTCCAGGAACCCCCCGAACGATCCGAAGTCCAGATCCATCTCGGAGGGGTCTCCTCCTGCCCACGATGCGAGCTCGGTCGCCGACGATGCCGGGAACGGCGACATCCCGCAGTTGCCCACCACCACGCTCGTCACGCCTTGGCGCAGCGTCGAGGACATCGTCGGATCCACGAGCGCACCGAGGTCCGAGTGGTTGTGTACGTCGACGAACCCGGGAGCGAGCACGAGCCCGGCGCCGTCGATGCGGTTCGACGCCGGCGGCTCGGCTGCGCCATCGTCCCGCGCGATCGCCACCACGCGGCCGCGGTCCACGCCCACCGACGCCCGGTAGGCGGGGGCGCCCGTCCCGTCGACGACCGTGGCCGAGGCGATCCAGAGGTCGAGCACCGGCGCATCGTAGCCGTGCCGGAAACCGTCGCGGTCGTCGCGGTATTCCCCTCGCGCGGTCCCGACGTCCCTGCCGTGGGGGGTCTCACGCCCCCAGCCCACGGGCCTCGTCCGTTCGATGCTGACGGTGACGACACAGGGGTACGAACGGAAGGGGTACGCCATGAGCACCGACGATCGGCTCTCGCTGGTCTTGTTCTCCGGCACCGACGACAAGCTGCAGGCCGCCGCGGTGTTGACGGTCGGGGCGGCGGCGATGGCGCGTCCCGTCGACGTCTTCCTGCAGTACTGGGCGCTCGACGCGTTCCGGGCCGACCGCATCCTGAAGGACCACGGGGTATCGGCGGAGGCGGGTCCCGAGGGCGAGCGAGCCATGCGCGACCAGGGCAAGACGCACTGGGGCGAGCTCTTCCGCCAGGCCAAAGACCTCGGTGAGGTGCGCATCCAGGCCTGCGCGGACTCGATGGAGATGCTCCACATCACGACCGAGGACCTCGATCCGATGGTCGACGGCGTCTGGGGCGTCGCGAGCTTCTTCATGGAAGCCGACGGTCCCGTGACGTTCATCTGACGACATGGAGGTGGCAACGATGACGACGACGGAAGTGACGAGGTCGATCGACGCGAAGGGCATGGCATGCCCCGGCCCGCTGATGACCCTGATCGGCGCGATCCGTGAGGGGCAGGTCGGCGATGTGATCGAGGTGCTCTCCAGCGACGAAGGCTCGAAGACCGACATCCCGGCGTGGGTCGCCAAGGCCCAGCACGAGCTCATCGAGGTCGTGCCGGACGACGGGTTCACGCGGTTCATCATCCGGAAGGTGAGGTGATCGACGATGCCGGCACGCGTCGTGGTGCTGGGGGGCGGCGTCGGCGGCACCCTCGTCGCGAACCTGCTCGACAAGGAGCTGGGCCGTGACGCGCGCGTGACGGTGGTCGACCCCACCGGCATGCACGACTACCAGCCCGGCTACCTCTACGTCGCGCTCGGCGAGGCGAAGGGTCATTGGCTGAGCCGCGAGGAGCGCACCCTACTGCGCCCGGGGGTCGACCTCGCGATCGAGAAGGCGGTGCGCATCCATCCCGACGCGGGCACCGTCCAGCTCGAGCGGGGCGGGAGCCTCGAATGGGACTACCTGGTGGTTGCGACCGGGTCGCGGCTCGTTCCCGAGCAGATCCCCGGCCTGTCCGAGGGCGCGTTCGAGTTCTACTCGCTCGACGGCGCAGAGCGGCTGGCGCAGGAGCTCCGCCGGTTCGACGGCGGCCGGCTCAAAGTCGGCGTCGCCGGCATCCCCTACAAGTGCCCACCGGCGCCCGTCGAGTTCACGTTCATGGTCGAGGAATACCTGCGGCACAAGGGTGTCCGCGACAAGAGCGAGATCGAGCTGCTCTCGCCGCTGAACCGGGCGTTCACGATCGAGAGCGCCTCGAAGCTGATCCAGCCGTACATGGACGAACGCGGCATCGGACTCACGACGTTCTTCAACGTGGAGGCCGTCGATCCGAGCGCCGGCGTGGTCGAGTCGCTCGAGGGGGAGAAGCAGGAGTACGACCTGCTCGTGCTCGTGCCGCCCCACAAGGGGGCCCAGGTCGTGATCGACTCCGAGCTCGGCGATCCCGGCGGTTGGCTGCCCACCGACAAGCACACGCTCAACGTCGAGGGGCACGAGCGCATCTTCGGACTCGGCGACGCGACGAACCTGCCGATCTCGAAGTCGGGATCGACCGCGCACTTCGAGGCGCCCGTGATCGCGAGCCGTGTCGCGTCCCTCGTGAACGGCACGGCCCCGAAGGAGAACTACGGCGGCCGGGTGATGTGCTTCCTCGAGACCGGCAACGGCCAGGCGACGTCGCTGCGGTTCGACTACGACCACCCGCCGGAGCCACCGAGGCCCAACCGCGCCTGGCACACCGCCAAGTGGCTGTTCAACCGCATGTACTGGGAGACGGTGCCGCAGGGGCGCATCCCCGAGAACGCGCCGTTCTCGAAGCCCCCTGCCGACGCCGCGACGAAGGAGTGAGCGGCTCAAGCAGCGAAGCGATAGCCGATGCGAAGCGATAGCCGATGAAGGAGTGAGTTCGATGGACGAGACGATCACCAAGACCCTGGACCTGAAAGGGCTCTCCTGCCCACTGCCGATCGCGAAGACCGCCCAGGCGATCCGTGACCTGCAGCCCGGCGAGCTGATCGAGTCTCTCGCCACCGACCCGGGCGCCGTTCCCGATTTCAACGCCTGGTGCACGTCGACGGGCCACGAGCTGATCGAGCAGAGCGAGGACGGCGGCGTCTACCGCTTCGTGATCAGGAAGAAGGGGTGAGTCCGATGACGGCGATGGAAGCCACGCTCGAAGCGCCCGCGCCGGCGCAGCTCGAGCACGTTTCGCACAAGAAGCTCGTGATCATGGCCTGGTCGGGGGACCTCGACAAGATCTGGCCGACGTTCATCCTCGGCACGACCGGCGCGGCCATGGGCATGGAGACCACGATCTTCTTCACCTTCTGGGGTCTGTTCCCGCTGGTGCGCAACGAGGTGCACATCACCGGCGAGAACTGGATGCAGAAGATGATGTCGATGATGAATCGCGGCGGCACCGAGCACCTGAAGCTCGGCAAGATGAACTTCGTCGGCGCCGGACCCGCGATGATGAAGAAGCTCGCCGAGGAGCACCACGTCGCATCGCCCGACGAGCTGCTCGAGGTCGCCCGCGATCTCGGGGTGCACCTCGTGCCCTGCCAGATGACGATGGATCTGCTCGGACTCACGAAGGACGACCTGATCGACGGGATCGAGGAGCCCGCCGGGGCCACAACCGCCCTGCTCGAGGCACAGGACGCCGTGACACTGTTCATCTGATCGGGGTGTGGACCGCGCCGTCGTCGCGACCACCCCCCTGGAAGCCTCGACGGCGCGTGCGCCGGGCGGCGGCTGTACCCCCCGCCGCCCGGCGCTCATCGATGTCGGTGTGTCACGCCTCCGACAGGAAGACCCGGAACGAGGAACCCCCGCCCTCGCGGGCCTCGAGCCACGCCTGCCCGCCGTGCAGCTCCGCGAACCGACGGACCAGCGAGAGTCCGATCCCGACGCCTGGTGAATGCTCGGACGACGAACCCGGGGCCTGGCGGAAGGGCTCGAAAACCGCGTCGTGCAGATCCTCGGGCACGCCGGGGCCGGCGTCCTCCACGGTGATCGACACCCCGCCGTCTGCCGGGGAGGCTCGGACCCAGACGCGCGTGCCGGGCGGCGTGTGCCGGAGCGCGTTCGACAGCAGGTTCTCGACGATCCGCTCCACCTTCGCCGCGTCGAGCAGGAACGTGCCGGGAGCGACTTCGGTCACGATGTCGTGACCGTTGGGATCGTCGCTCTCCGCCACGGCCCGTGCGACCAGGCTCGCGAGGTCGGTCGGGCGGCGTTGCGGAGCGATGATGCCGCGCTGGAGCCGGTCGAGGTCCAGCAGGTCTCCGAGCAGGCGCTCCAGCTTCCGGGCGTTCGCCGCGATCCGACCGACGAGGTCGAGCGCATCCTCGGAGGCCAGGTCCGGGCCCGAGCTCTCCAGGGTCAACGCCGATCCGAGGATCGAGGTCAGGGGGGTGCGGAGGTCGTGCGAGACGGCCTCCAGGAACGTGTTCTTCATCTCGTCGAGGCTTCGCAGGCGCTGCGTCGCCTCGCGCTCACGACGGAAGGCCTCGGAGTACTTCCGCTCGCTCGTTCGCAGCGCCTGTTCCGCTCGCTTGCGTTCGGTGATGTCGACCATCAGCCCACGCAGCTCACGAGGGCCCTGCGCCCCCCGCACGACGTGCACGACGTCGCGGACCCACACGGTGCTGCCGTCAGGCGTCGCGATCCGATACTCGAGCGAGCGATCCTCGCCACGTTCGATCGTTGCCCGGCAGGCCTTCAGGGTGGCGGCTCGGTCGTCGTCGGCGACGTGGCCACCCCACGCGCGACCGTCATCGGGCCACGACGACGCCCCCGGCCCCAACATGTCGTCGACCCGTCCGCCCAGGAACGTGAACGCCAGGCTGGTGGCGTCCGCCTCCCAGAACACCGCGTCGAGGCTCGCGACGAGCTCATGGAAGCGCTCCAGCTCGGAGAGGCGGCGAGCGGTGCCGAGCGCCAGCGACGCGATGTTCGCGATGCCTTGGGCGAGACCGATCGTCCGCTCGTCGAACCGCTCGTCGGCCCCTCGGGCGATCATCACGATCGCCCCGAAGCCGTCCGGTTCCCAACGTAGAGGCGCGACCAGGACCGAGCGTGCTTCGGTGACCACCCAGAGATCGCGAGGGACCTGATCGACCACGTCGACGTCGATCGAGAACGGCTCGAGGTCGGCGAACAGGAAGGAGGCGGCCACCTCGGCGGGCACGTCGGCGATCTCGGCCCTGGGCCGCGCGAGGCCCGGCTCCACGACGTGCAGGCGCGCGACGCGGAAGTTGCCGCTCTCCTCGTCACGGACGTAGGCGCACACCGCCGCGCAGGACACCAGCGAGGGGATCGTCTCGATCGCCTCCTGGAAGATGTCGCCCACGGCGTGGCGTCCGACGAGTCGCTGCGAGAGCTCCAGCAGTGCCGCGGAGGTCTGCGCCGCGTCACGCTCGGCTGCCAGTAGGGTCGCGTTCTCGAACGCGGCGGCTGCGTGGGGCGCCAGCACCTCCACGACCCGCTGGTCCTGCTCGTCGAACTTCCCGTACCCGATGCTGGAGAGCACGATCACCCCGTTGACCCTGTCCCCGAGCTTCGTGGGCACGAGCAGCATCGATTCCACGATGTCGTCGGTCCCCTCGATCTGGACCGCGAACTCGACCTCCTGCGCGTTGGGCGTCAGCAGGGAGCGGCCGGTGTCGGCGACCCAGCCGGTCATGCCTTCCCCCACCTGGGTCACGAGCTCCTCGAGGGTCTCCTCCTCGTACTCCGCGAAGTACTCACCGCGGAACGCGATCGGCAGGAGCGTTCGTCCGTCGGGCTGCAGCAGGTACACGCGGCAGTTGTGATACTCGACGATCGTGCGCAGCTCGGCCGTGATCGCTTCGCCGATCGCCTCGACGCTGCCGAGCCCGCTCAGCTTCGCGGCGAGGCTGTGCAGCATGTTCAGCTGAGCGGCAGGCCGGAAACGGTCGGTGCCCTCGTTCGCCTCGCCTCGGACCTCGTCGGTCCGCGCCCGTTCCACCACCTCGGTCGTCTCCCGTCGTGCGGGTGTTCATCCTCCCACCAGGATGCTCCCACCTCGGAACCTCGACGTTCCCTTTCCCTCGACGTTCCCTTTCCAAGGATGTCGGCTGGCCGAGGCGGGCGCTGTACCCCGGGCCGATGGGCCGAACACGCGCGGGTGCTTGAACCGTCGGTGCCCGTGGATACGCTCGTGCGTGATGGATGTGACCCCCCCGAGCCCCGGCACCCTCGACGAGCGTTCCCGAGCACTCCTCGACTTCGAGCGTGAGAGCTGGCAGCTCGACATCCCGAAGGAACGAGCGATTCGGGAGCGGTTCGACTTCTCCCCCGCGCGCTACCACCAGCTGCTCAACCGCCTCCTCGAGCGGCCGGAGGCCCTCGCGTACGACCCGATGCTGGTTCGCCGCCTCCTCAGGGTCCGCGACGCGCGGCGTCGGCGGCGGGTCGCCGGTCAGCTCGGCGTCCGGCTCTAGACCGGGCGGGGTCCGGTCGCTGGGGTAGGATTGGCCGCGTGAACCTGAGCCCTGCGCGTCTGGCCGTGCTCGTCGCCCTCGTCGTGGGGGGCGTCGCCATCATCCTCAACGGATTCGGCGATGACGACGCCGTGCTCGCCGGCGGCGGCACCGAGGTCGTGGAGCCGACGGAGTCGGCATCGGCGTCGCCGTCCGGCTCGGTATCACCATCGGCGAGCGAGAGCGCCCCACCCGAGCTTGAACCCCAGGTCGACGGCGTGATGATCCAGGTCCTCAACGGCACCAGCGAGGTCGGGTTGGCGTCGCAGGTCGAGGACTTCTTGGAGGGCAAGGGGTACGTTGCGGCACTCCCCGCTTCGGACGCGGCCCAGAAGCCCGTCGAGACGACGATCGTCTACTTCCGAACGGGCGACGACGCGGAGCAGAACGAGGTCGACGCCGGCCACCTGGCCGCGCGGTTCCTCAAGGGTGTCGAGGCCCAGGTCAAGCCCCTCAGCGCGGCGCTCGGTTCCGACGTCGCCCCGAAGACGCAGCTCGTGGTGCTGCTCGGGACCGACTACGCCGAGGCGAATCCCGTCGTATAACTGCCGGTCCCGCCGGACTCAGCCGCGCGAGGCCTCGTCGGCAGCGTCGGCCGCCTCCGATCGCCGCGCGATCCGATCCTCGAGGCTCGCGTCGAGGATCCGGCTGATGCCCTGAGTGAGGTCCTCCGGCACGAACGGCTTCGTGATGACGTCGTCGGCACCGAGCTCGTAGCAGAGTCGATGATCGCTGCTTCGCGTGTCGGCCGTGAGCACCAGTACGGGCACCTCGCCGGCGTCGGGATGGGAGCGGAGAACCCGCAGCACCTCGAACCCGTCGGCGCGGGGCATCATCAGGTCGAGCACGACCGCGTCGGGCAGGTGCTCCAGCGCGACCTCGATGCCTCGTTCGCCGTCGTCGGCCTCGAGCACCTCGTATCCCGCATGGCGCAGGTTCACGCGGTACAGGAGCCTGACGTCAGGCTCGTCGTCGATGACCAGTATGCGCCGCATGGCGCCGTGTCCTCCTAACGGGGGACGTCTGGATCCCCTACGGTGCGTATCGGATGCCGCGCACGCAAGTTGATACCCGGAAGTGGGAATCGGGCCGAACCGGGCGATCGCTCGTTGACGGCCTCTGGGGCCCCCCATACGCTGGCGCGAGGGAGGTTGCGCTGTGCTGAAGGTCTCGCAGAAGCTGGAATACGCGATGCGCGCGATGATCGAACTCGCGCAACGGCGCGACGAAGGTGTGTTGGTGCCCGCTCGTGAGATCGCGGAACGTCAGCAGATCCCGGTGCGGTTCCTGGAACAGCAGCTGGGCGCCCTGTCGAAGGCGGGCCTGGTGGAGAGCTTCCGGGGGGCGGGCGGTGGCTGCCGTCTCGCGCGCGAACCGGCCGAGATCACGATGGCCGAGATCGCCGACGCGATCGAAGGCCAGATCTTTCCGATGTTCTGCCTCGAGCCGAGCGATCACACCTGTTTCGCGGACTCGCGCTGTGGGCTGCAAGGATTCTGGGCCGATGTCGCCCGTGCGGTGCAGCAGGTCTTCCAGGAGACGACGGTGGCGGACCTCGCGGCCCGCCACCGGGGCGTCACCTCGGGGCCGACGCTGATCGCCCCCGACCAACTGCTGTCCCGTCTGAACTGACCGGCCGAGGCCAGTCGCGGGTCAGGCGGACCAGCCGCGAGCCTTCGCGGCATCCATGCCGAGGATCTTGGTGAGCTTCGTTCCGCAGACCGGACACGTGCCCTGGGCGGCCGGACGGCCGTTCTTCAAGGTCACGACCTGCCCCTCGAACTCCCGCTTCGCCCGGCACTTCATGCAATAGCCTTCGTCGGCCATCGCCTGCCTCCTTTCACCCGAGGCAGCCCCTGGGCAACCTCGCGCCCGATGGTCACCCCGGGAACCGCTCTGTGCAAGCACATCCACGGGTCGGGGACCCTCTGCGACCGGCGGGCCGATCCGGGCTCGCACGGCCGTGGCCGCGCGCGTACGATGCTGGCTCGCCCGCCGAGGCGTCCCCGCGCACCCTGGAGGATCGATGAGCGACACCCCGCAGAACATCGAGGCGCTGCTGTCGGAGCTGCGCGTCTTCGAACCGCCCGAGGACTTCGCCGAGCGCGCGATCGTCTCCGACGCGTCGCTCTACGAGCGGGCCAACGCGGACCACCAGGCGTTCTGGGCCGAGCAGGCCGACCGCCTGACGTGGTTCAAACGCTGGGACACCGTGATGAACTGGACCCCGCCGTGGGTGAAGTGGTTCGAGGGCGGCACGTTGAACGCCTCGTACAACTGCCTCGACCGGCACGTTGAGGCCGGAGGCGGCGGCAAGGTCGCGTTCCATTGGGAGGGCGAGCCTGGCGACACCCGCACGATCACGTACTCGGACCTGCTCGACGACGTCTGCCGCCTCGCGAACGCGTTGACCTCGCTCGGGGTGCGCAAGGGGGACCGCGTCAACATCTACCTCGGCATGGTGCCCGAGCTGCCGATCGCGATGCTCGCCTGCGCCCGGATCGGCGCGCCCCACTCGGTCGTCTTCGGGGGATTCAGCGCGGAGGCGCTGCGGGACCGGATCATCGACGCCGAGGCGAAGGTGTTGATCACCGCCGACGGCGCATGGCGCCGGGGCTCGATCGTGCCCCTGAAGGACAACGCCGATGAGGCCGTGCGCGAGTGTCCGTCGATCGAGCATGTGATCACCGTCAAGCGGTGCGGGAACGAGCACTCGTTCACCGAAGGGCGCGACCTCTGGTACCACGAGCTCGTCGCGGACCAACCGACCGAGTGCGAACCCGAACCCATGGACGCCGAGGACCTGCTCTACCTGCT
>JBGGNG010000031.1:0-26910 GCA_041287635.1 Actinomycetota bacterium
CGCCGGCGTCGACGCCGCCCGCCACGCGATGGAAGCCTCCCTTGCCCCCGTGCCCGAGCGACCGACCGAGCGCACGCTCTCGATGTTGAACGCTATCCTCGAGCGCTCCGAGGGCGAGAACGCGGCCGACATCCGCAAGGAGCTGCAGACGAACATGTTCGACCTCGCGTTCGTGGTGCGTAGCGAGGAGAGCCTCGCGAAGATGGAAGGCATCGTCGCGGAGCTGCAGGAGCGGTTCGGCCGGATCGCGATCGGCGACAAGGGGGCGCTGTACAACACCGACCTCATGGAGACCGTCGAGCTCGGCTTCCTGCTCGACTGCGCGCAGGCCATCGTCGTGGGCGCTCGAGCCCGAACGGAGAGCCGCGGCGCGCACTACCGCGACGACCACCCGCTGCGAGACGACGCGAACTGGCTGAAGCACACGCTCGCCTACCGCAACGACGACGGCTCGATCCGCCTGGACTTCAAACCCGTGAAGATGGGTCCTTACGTGCCCATGGAGAGGAAGTACTGATGGCGACGCCGGCCGACGTGCTGCAGGACTCCGACCGCCGGCGCGCCGGCGCCTCCACCGGCCAGGTCACGCTCACGCTGAAGATCCGCCGGTTCAACCCCGAGATCTCGCAGGATTCCTGGTGGGACGAGTTCACGGTGCAGGCCGACCCGCTCGACCGCCTCGTCGAGGTGCTGCACCAGGTGAAGTGGTACCACGACGGCACGCTGAGCTTCCGGCGTTCGTGCGCCCACGGCATCTGCGGCTCCGACGCGATGCTGATCAACGGCCGCAACGCCCTCGCGTGCAAGCTGCTCGTCGACGACGTGGGCCCGAAGGTCACGATCGAGCCGATCCGCGGCCTGCCGGTGCTGAAAGACCTGATCGTCGACATGGACCCCTTCCTCGAGGGCTACAAGAGCGTGCTGCCGTTCCTGATCAACGACTCGGGCGAGCCGGAGAAGGAACGCCTGCAGTCGGCCGAGGAGCGGGCCCGATTCGACGACACCACGAAGTGCATCCTGTGCGCCGCGTGCACGACCTCGTGCCCGATCTTCTGGGGCGACGAGGGATACATCGGCCCGGCCGCGATCGTGAACGCCCACCGGTTCATCTTCGACTCGCGCGACGAGGCCGGCCGCGAGCGGCTCAAGATCCTCTCGGAGAAGACCGGCGTCTTCCGCTGTCGCACCACCTTCAACTGCACCGATGCCTGCCCGCGCGGCATCCAGGTGACGAAGGCGATCCAGGAAGTGAAGCGCTCGATCCTGTTCGATCGCTTCTGAGCGTCGAGGTCCGTAGCCCTGCAGGGCAACGCAGGGTACGCTCCCCCGAGAGCAGGGGGGGGTCGGTGGACGAAGAACCGGGGCGTTCGAGTCGATCGACCACGATGTCGTCGACCTGTCGCCGATGGTGCCGTACGTGACAGGGAACAACCTCTACCTGGTGTCGGAGCGGGTCGGCAACGTGCAGGCCAACCCGGAGCTCGGCGGCGTCCTGATCTCACAGATGTGGATCCGCTGACACCATCGTTCCACGTCAGGCGTCGACGGATCCCTGGGAGACTGCCCCGATGCTGACGGAGGCGATCGGGAACGTGCTGCCGGCCGCGGCGGCGGTCGCGTTGAGCCCGATCCCGATCATCGCGATCGTCCTCGTGCTCGGCAGCCCGAGGGCGCGGACCGCCGGCCCCGCGTTCGCGATCGGATGGGTGGTCGGACTCGGTGCGGTGAGCATCGCCGTCACCCTGCTCGCGAGCGGCGCATCCGAACCCGACAGCGCGACTGCCGACGGTGTCCGCTGGGGCATCGCCATGATCGGTGTGCTCTTCCTGCTGATGGCCTTTCGGCAGTGGCGCAAGCGTCCAAGGGCGGGTCAACAGGCCGAGATGCCGCGATGGATGGCGAGCGTGGGTTCGATCACATGGCCGAGGGCGCTCGCGCTCGGGGTACTCCTTTCCGCGGCGAACCCGAAGAACCTGGCGCTAACCGTGGCGGCGTCCGCCTCGATCGCACAGGCCGGCCTCGAGGTCGGCGAGCGCCTTCTCGCCGACGCCGTCTTCGTCGCGATCGGGTCGATCACGGTCGTCGGAGCCGTGGTCTTCGCGCTCGTCGCACCGCACCGCTCCGTGGGCCCCCTCGAACGGGTCCGAGGGTTCATGGCCGAGCACAACACGGCGATCATGATCGTGTTGTTGCTCGTGCTCGGTGTGAAGTTCCTCGGGGACGCCCTCGGGACGCCCTGACGGCCCGACCTCGGCCGGCCCGGTATCGTTCCGCGCGATGGCCCACCGCGTGACCCTGATCCCCGGCGACGGCATCGGCCCCGAGGTGGCTGCGGCCGCCCGCATCGTGCTCGACGCCGCCGATGTCGGCATCGAGTGGATCGAGCGCCCGGCCGGCACCGCCGCGCTCGACGACTACGGCGAGCTGATGCCCGAGGAGACCCTCGACGCGATCCGCGAGAGCCGGGTGGCGCTCAAGGGCCCGATCACCACCCCGGTCGGCACCGGATTCCGCAGCGTGAACGTCGCCCTGCGCCAAGGGCTCGACCTGTTCGGCGCCGTGCGCCCGGCGCGGGCCCTGCCCGGCGTGCCGATCCGCCACCCGAGCGTCGACCTCGTGGTCGTGCGCGAGAACACCGAGGACCTCTACGCCGGGATCGAGTTCGAGCGCGGATCCCCCGAGGCCGCGGCCCTGCGGGAGGAGCTCCGGGCGCTCGGTGGGTACGAGCTGCGCGAGGACGCCGGTATCACCGTGAAGCCGATCAGCGTCAGCGGCACGCGGCGCATCGTGCGGTTCGCCTTCGAGTACGCGCAGCGCAACGGTCGGAAGAAGGTCACCGTCGGCCACAAGGCCAACGTGATGCGGTACTCCGACGGCCTGTTCCTGCGCACCGCGGAGGAGGAGTCCCGCGCCTACCCGGACGTGGCATGGGAGGAGATCCAGATCGACCACCTGACCAGCCGCCTCGCGCGCATGCCCGGCGACTTCGACGTGCTGCTGCTGCCCAACCTCTACGGCGACATCATCAGCGACCTGTGCGCCGGGCTCGTCGGCGGCCTCGGATTGATCCCCGGGGCCAACATCGGCTGGGAGTACGCGGTGTTCGAGCCAGTGCACGGCAGCGCGCCCGACATCGCCGGCCACGGGAAAGCCAACCCGATCGCGATGATCCTGTCGGGCGCGATGCTGCTGCGCCACATCGGTGAGCTTGCGGCCGCCGAGAACGTGGAGTGGGCGGTCGACGAGGTGCTCGTGCGCCGCGAGATGCGCACGCCCGACCTCGGAGGCTCCTCGACGACGATGCAGGTCGCCGAGGAGATCGCGATGCAGGTCACCGCATGGGAGCCCGGCCCGAGCTGACCCGGTCAGTCGTGGTGCGGGTGACTCCCATGGGGGCCCCGACCGGGGTCCCAGTCCTCCAGGCGTCAACAGCCGGGTTGACCGTGGTTCCCACAGCAGCCGCCGTTCACGAGTGACTTCGCGCGGTTGCGGAACGTGAGCCCGACCTTCTCGAGGAACCCGTAGTCGGGGTTGCGCCAGTTCGTGAAGAACGAGCCGACGTGGTAGCGCATCTGCTCGCGGAACGTCGCCATGCCTCGATGCTAGCCGCCTGCTGTGTCGGTGCCGGGTGCTTGGAGCGACGTGCATGGGATGCCACGATGCGCCGATGAGCGAGCTCTCCGAAGTCCCCGCCGACACCGGCAGCGACACGTCGATGCGCCTGGCGGGCTTCGGCCTCACAGCGCTCGGAGGATTGCTGATCGGGGTGGGCGCCCTGATGCCGTGGGTCAGGTCGTCACTCGAGGGGCTCCCCGACTCCTTCGCCCCGACCTACTTCGGCATCGACCTGCCCGACGGGCTGATCTGCCTCGGCGCAGCGGCGATCGTGCTCGTGGGGCTCGCAACCACGCGGCTGGCGTCGTCGCCACGAGCCAGACGCGTCGCTGCGGGCGCGGTCGTGGCCGCGTCCTTCCTCGCGTTCGCGGTTGCCGGAGCCGCGATCATCACCGCCACCGCGCGATTCGAGGCGACCGCCGTCGACGACATCATGGGCGATCTCGATCCGTCGGGGAACGCGAGCCAGGAGCAACGGGAACAGGTGGAGGAGCTCGTCGTGACCCAACTCGCACCCGGCCCCTTCGCCGTGCTCGGGGGCGGGGTGCTCGGCGTGGTGGGCGGGGTGCTCCTGTTGTCGTGGTCGAGCCGGTCGGAGGCACGACCCGACTCGGTCGGCGGCACTCGGCAGGGACCTCCGTAGTTGCACCTGCGTCAGAACAGGGAGGTCCTTGCCGAGCTGCGGCGCGCGATGCGGACCTGCGCTCGACGTCCTAGAGCCTCGCGAGGTCCGCGCACTTCGCGCGGATGCCCTCGGCGGCGCCGCGCAACGCGGCGAGCTCTCCCTCATTGAGGTCGAGCTCCACGATCTCCTCGATGCCCTTGCGGCCGAGCGTGGCCGGCACGCCGACGTAGGTGTCTTCGATGCCGTACTGGCCGGTCGTCCACGCGCAGACGGGCAGCACCGCGTGCGAGTCCTTCACGATCGCCTCGACCATCGCGGTGACCGATGCGCTCGGGGCGTAGTACGCCGACCCTGTCTTCAACAGACCGACGATCTCGGCGCCCCCGTCGCGCGTCCGTTGGAACAACTGCTCGAGCGTGGCCTCGTCGACGAGCTCGGGCAACGGCTTCCCGGCGACGGTCGCGTGACGCGGGAGCGCGATCATCGCATCACCGTGCGAGCCGAGCGTCATCGCGTCGACGTCGGACGGACGAGCGCCGGTGATCTCGGCGATGAAGTAGCGCAGGCGTGCAGAGTCGAGCACGCCGGCCATGCCGAAGACGCGTTCCTTCGGGAAGCCGGAGGCCTCCCCGGCGAGGTACGTCATCTCGTCGAGCGGGTTCGACACCACGATGATGATCGCGTCGGGGGAACCGGGCGCGACCTGCGAGATCACCGAGTTCATGATGGCGGCGTTCTTACCGAGCAGGTCCATGCGGCTCATGCCCGGCTGACGCGGGAACCCGGCCGTGATCACCACGATGTCGCTGCCTGCTGTGTCCGCGTAGTCGTTCGTGCCGAGGATCGACGGTTCGTACCCCTCGATCGGGGCGGCTTCCTTCAGGTCGAGGGCGAGGCCCTGCGGCTTCCCCTCGATGATGTCGATCAGCACGACGTCGCCGAGGCTCTTCTCGAGGGCACGCATCGCGGTCGTCTGCCCGACGAACCCACTGCCCACCACGGTGATCTTCATGACGGTCTCCTTGGGTCGGATGTCACTCTCACCCAAGGCTATCTATTCGGTCGGCCGCCCCACGGTCTAGTAGCTGAGCTCGCGGTTGCGTCCGAGCAACGCGTACGCCAATGCGCCGAACACGCCGAGGAAGAAGACCGCCAGGGCCCAGCCGACCCTCGCGCTCGAGATCGCGTCGACCAGCATCCACAGCCAGAAGACGATCACGAGGATGTTCACGACGACGAGGACCGAGCCGAAGACCCCGACCCCCACCGAGACCTCGGGGTAGGTCGTCAGCACAATGCCCATCGTCGCCACGAACGCCACGACCGCGATCACCCCGACGATCACCGGGACCGTCGATCGACCTCGGGCCGACCTCGGAGCCTGAGCCACGGCTGCGTTCCAACCGTAGGCCGACGGCTGTGGCGGTGGAGCCGCAGGCAGGTCGTCGAGGTCGACGCCGACCGGGACGGCGGGAAGCTCCATCGGCGAACCGCAGTTCAGGCAGCGTGAGACGCCCTCGTGATTGATCGAACGGCAGGCTGGGCACGTCGTGGTGGACATGGGACCTTCCCTCTCGGATCCGACCTCGGAAGCATCGGCACCGGGTGGGACTGACTACAGCGAGGCGATCACCGCGTCGGCGAACTGGAACGTGCCGGCGGGAGGCCGGTCGTCGTCGGGAGCCCGCAGGTCGCGCGGCAGGTGGGTTCCGTCGGTCAACACCGCGGCCACGGCACCCTCGAGCCGGTCGCCCGCTGCGTGCTCGCCGATGTGGCGCAGCAGCATCGAGCCGCTCAGCATCACGCCCACGGGGTTCGCGGTGTTCGTGCCCGCGAGGTCGGGGGCCGTGCCGTGGGTGGCCTCGAAGACCGCGAGCTCGAGGCCGTCTTTGCCCCCGAAATGCCCACCGGGGGCGACGCCGGTGCCCCCGATCAGGCCGGCGCAGAGCTCGGCCGCCACGTCGCCGTACAGGTTCGGCATCACGAGCACGTCGAACCGCTCCGGCGCCTGGATCAGCTGCATGCAGAGCGCATCGATGATGCGGTCCTCGAAGGCCACGTCCGGGTACTCGGTCGCGACCCGTCGGGCGACCTCGAGGAAGAGCCCGTCGCTGAACTTCATGATGTTGGCCTTGTGGCTCGCGGTGACCTTCGCACGACCCCGGCGGCGCGCTTCCTCGAAGGCGAAGCGAACGATGCGCTCGCTGCCTTCCTCGCTGATCGACTTGATCGAGACGCCGGAGTCCTCGCGCATGCGGCGACCGGTCGTGTCCTCGACGAAGCCGATGAGCTCCTTGACGGCCACGGTGCCCATCTCGAACTCGAGGCCCGTGTACATGCCCTCGGTGTTCTCTCGGACCACCACCACGTCGACGGCCTCGTACACGCTTGGCACGCCGGGATACAGGTGACACGGCCGGACGTTCGCGTAGAGGTCGAGCGACTTGCGCAGCTCGAGGTTGGAGCTGCGCAGCCCGCTGGTGACCGGGGTCTCGATCGGGCCTTTGAGGGCCACGCGGGTCGCCCGTATCGAGTCGAGGGTCTCGGACGGGAGCGCTCGGCCGGTGCGGGAGAAGGCCCCGGCACCCATCGACCGGCGCTCCCAGTCGATCGCCACACCGGTGGCCTCGATCACGCGCCGAGCAGCCTCGATCACCTCGGGACCGACGCCGTCGCCGGGGATCAAGGTCGCTCGGTGGGTCAACGGTGTCCTTCCTGCGTCGGGACCGGGTCGGGGGCGACGGGCGGCTTTGGTCCGTCGCGGGACCGCCGACTATCCTGTCAGAAGCCCGTACGCACGACGCGGGCTCTCGGCGCGCGTCGGGCGCGCCCCCGACCCAAGGATGTGGCCAGCGTGAGCGAGAAGGGGCTGCGGGAGGTCGTCGCCGCCGACACGACCGTGTCGGACATCGACGGCGAGGCGGGGCGCCTGTGGTACGTCGGGTACGAGATCGCCGACCTCGCCGAGCACGCGACGTTCGAAGAGGTCGTGTACCTGCTGCACAACGGGCGCATGCCGAGCCAGGACGAACTCGACGAGCTCGACGAGTTCCTGGTCGAGAACCGGGAGCTGAGCCCGTTCCTCACTCAGCTGATGTCGACGCTGGCGCAGCAGGCATCACCGATGTCGATGCTGCGCACGTCGATCTCGGCCGCGTCGGCCTACGACCCCGACGGATGGGACGAATCACCCGAGGCCCAGTACCGCAAGGCGATGCGCCTGATCGCGAAGACGCCCGCGCTGATCGCCTACTACGAGCGCATGCGCACCGGGCAGGAGATCGTCCCCCCCAACCCGAAGCTGCCGCACGCGGCGAACTTCCTCTACATGCTCTCGGGCGAGGAGCCCGACCACGACGACGCCGACGCGCTCGACTCCACGTTCATCCTGTACGCCGACCACACGATGAACGCGTCGACGTTCACCGCCCGCATCATCGCCTCGACCCTCTCCGACATGTTCAGCGCCATCACCGGCGCGATCGGCGCGCTCAAGGGACCGCTGCACGGCGGCGCCAACGAGGAAGCGATGAAGATGGCCGAGGAGATCGGCGAGCCCGCCGACGCCCAGGCGTACGTGCGCGACCGGCTCGAGCGGCACGAGAAGATCATGGGGTTCGGCCACGCCGTGTACCGCACGATGGATCCGCGGGCCACGGTCTTGAAGGACCTGGCCCGGGAGGTCGGCGCGCGCCACGGCGACGAGCGATGGGCCGACATCTTCGAGGCGCTGCAGGAGACCGTCTACGAGCAGAAGCACCTCTGGCCGAACGTCGACCTCTACGCCGCCGGCGTGTACCACTCCCTCGGCATCCCGACCGACCTGATGACCCCGCTCTTCGCGCTCGCGCGTATGGCGGGATGGACCGCGCACGTGCGCGAGCAGTACGCCGACAACAAGGTGATCAGGCCGGGCTCGACCTACGTGGGCCCGCGAGACCAGGTCTGGGTGCCGATCGAGGAACGCAGCTAGCCGTCTTCCCGGTGGGCGACGCCCCTCGGCGCGGAGCTCTAGATCACCCCCGAGCACGCCTCCACGTCGGCCGCGGCCTCGTCGAGCTCCGGAGACTGCAGGTCGCCGAACGACGTCGAGATCTCGGTGCCTGCTTCCTGCAGCTTGCTCGCAACCTCGGAGAAGCCCTCGGCGAGCGCAGCCGGGTCGTCGGTCGAGAGTCCATCGATGTCGGCCTCGGCCTCGTCGAACGCCGTCACGACCTGCTCGAAGGCGCCCGTCAACGCCGTGCGGACCTCCTCGCCGTTCTCCACGTCGGGGGTGCCGAGTGCCGCGACCTCGTCGATCAGCGCTTGGGTGCGGTCGGAGAGCTCTGCAACGAATGTGGAGAGCGTGTCCTTCGCATCCTCGGGCGAGGGCGATCCGCTGGTGAACGCATCTTGGAACTCGGTGCTCTGCGTCTCGAGATCGGTCTGGAAGTCGCCGATCGCCGTGCACAGCCCCTCGGCGTAGTCGGCCGGGGCCGTGACGGTGTCGGCGGATCCACCGTCGTCGCCTCCGTCGCCGGACCCGCCGTCGCTGTCGGAGCTGCAGGCGGCGAGGAGGGAGAAGGCGAGCAGCAACGCGAGGGCGCGGGCGATCGAGCGACGCATGGGCGGCATCCTTTGCGGTCGAGGGTTGCGGGAGCCTAGCAGCCTAAGGGGCCTCGCCACGGTGGGCGACCGAGCCGTCGACCACCGTGTGTGTGACCCGCACGTCGAGCACGCGCCTGGGGTCCGTGTCGGCGGCCGCGAACAGATCGCCGCTCAAGACAACCAGGTCGGCCTGTTTCCCGACGGAGATCGAGCCGCGGCGGTCCTCGGCGAACACCACGTGAGCCCCACCCATCGTGTACGCGCGGATCGCCGTCTCGAGATCGACGGTCTCTTCTGTCACCCACGGCTCCGAACCATCCAGGTTCGCCCTCGTGAGTGCCGTGTAGATGCCGACCATCGGGTCCATCTCGGCGACGTTCCAGTCGCTCGAGAAGGCCAGCGTGGCGCCCGTGTCGCGCAGGGAACGGAACGCCCATGCGTGACGCCACCGGTCTTCGCCGACGTTCACCCGCCAGTCGGCGACGATCTCGGGTGCACAGTGCCGAGGCTGCATGATCGGCGCGACGCCCAGCGCACCGAAGCGCGGCACGTCGTCGGCGTGCAGGCACTCCGTGTGCACCATGCCGTGCCGGGGCGCGAGGGCGGGGTTCGCGGCCCGTGCCGCCTCGAAGCCGTCGAGCGCGACCCGCAACCCGCGGTCGCCCGTGCCGTGCACGTGGCAGGACCACCCGCGGCGCTCCAGCTCGATCACGAGCTCTGCGAACTCGTCCGGTCGCCAGAACGTCTCGCCCCGCTCCCCCGGCCTGTTCGCGTAGGGCTCGAGCATCGCGGCGGTCCAGGGCTCGACGACGTCGTCGATGTAGAGCTTGATCGGCCCGACGCGAAGCCGGTCGTCGTCGTAGCGTGCACGCGTCTCGTCGAGCTCGTCGCGCTCGGCATCGCTCGCGCCCACCGGGTGGAACATCGCCGCGACGAGCCTCGATCGCAGCCGCCTCTCGGCACGCGCTCGCTCGAAGATCCACAGGTCGTCGGGCGAGTTCTGTGGCTCGACGATCGTCGTGATGCCGAAGGCGGTCGCCATGTCGATGCTCTGCATCGTGCGTTCGTACTGCAGCGCCCGCTCGTAGCCGGGCAGCACCCCCTCGAGGGCACGCTGGCCGGCGCGGCTGATGCCCATCACCGCGAAGTCGCCGACGATACCGGTCGGCTCGCCGCTCCGAGGATCCTTCCGCACGTGCCCCCACGCCAGAGCATCGGTATCGCGATCGATGCCGAACCGCTCCATCGCCTCGCGGTTCAGCCAAGCGTTGTGCGCGTCGTAGGTCAGCAGGAACGCGGGCCGGCCGGCCGTGAGGCCGTCGAGGTCCTGCCACACGGGCATGCGACCACCGGGCATCGCGGAGTAGTTGAACCCCACGCCCTCGATCCACTGGTGTTCGGGGTGCGCGTCGGCGTGCGCCCGGATGCGGGACTTCACCTCGTCGAGCGTCGCCGCGCCCGCCAGATCGACCTCGAGAGGGTTCGACCCGAGGCGCACGTGGTTGTGGGAGTCGATGAACCCGGGAAGCACGGTGGCACCCCCCGCATCCACCACCTCGGTGTCGGCGCCCGCGTGCTCCGCGGCCTCGGCGTCGGGGCCGACCCACGCGATGCGATCGCCCTCGACGGCCACCGCCTCCGCCCACGGACGTCCGGGGTCGACCGTGAACACCCTGGCGTTGCGGATGAGCACGGACGCCGGCATGCGACCAGCCTAGAGCGGCGGAGGGGGCGCGAGCTGCCCGCGCGTCACCGCCTCCTCGATCAGCGTGCAGGCCTCGGGATACATCGGCCCGTGTTCGCCTATGGCGCCCCGGTCGAGGAAGTCGAGCAGGGCCATCGCATCGAGGGCAGCGGCGATCGAGCGCCAGCCGGGCGGCAGTGCTCCTCCCCCGGCGTGGAACCCCCCGCTGAAGCCGTCGACGAACACCGCCGGCATGCGCTCCTGCCGGCGGAGCATGTTCCCGACATCGGCGAGCGGAGGCCCTGAGAACGCGAACTCCCAGTCGAGCACCGCCTCGACCCGGGGCGCGCCCTCGATCGTCCGCGCGAGCACGAGGTTCTTCCCGTTGAAGTCCGAGTGCACCAGCGAAGACTCGGTCGCCACCGGTTCGAGGCTCGAGGCAGACTCCCGGAGCAGGGTGAGGAACCCGTCGGCGATGAACCCACCGAGCGCCTCGCGGGCTTCCGGCTCACCGAGGACCCGCTCGCCGAAGGCGACCAGGATGTCGGGCAGCGGCGCCTCGAAGGGCTCGGGACGAAGCGTCGGGCCCAGCAGCCCCGGCGCATCGAACGTGAAACCACCGATCGCGGCGAGCGTGCGACCCACGGCGTCGCCGATCGCGGCTGCGTCGTCGTCTCCGGCAGACGCGAGGGCCTCCTCGAGGGATTCGCCCGCCGCGTACTCCGACAGCGTGAGCGGAACGCCGGCCAGCTCCCCCGCCAGGTCGGCGCCGACGACCGCAGGCACCGGCACACGCTCGCCGACCAGGTGCGAGATCGCGACCTCCTTCTCGAGCGAGGCGCCATCGCGATCGAGGCGCAGGACGAATCGGGCCCCCATGTCGTCGACCACCCGATACGTGTCGCGGCGGACGCCGCCCGTGAGCGCCTCGATCACCTCGACCGGCGTGCCCAGCATCGACTCCGCCGCGGCCTGCAGGACCGGCAGGTGCGGACGACCGGCGTGCGACGGGAGCCCTCGGTCGGGCGTCACCGTCAGAGGGCCCCGGTCGGACGGGGGAAGAGTCCCGCGCGCTCCACCACCGCGCGCACGGCGTCGTCGTGGCCCATGCCCATCAGGTGCACGCCCCCGATGCCGTCGATCGACCGGATGCCGCGAACCGTCTCGACGGACATATCGAGACCGACCTCCGCCGCGTCCTCGCCGGCGGCCTCGAGCGCCGCGATCACGCCTGCGGGGACCCGAACCCCCGGGAGCTTCTCGTCGAGGAACCGGGCGCCCGCGGCGCTGCGGAGCGGCACGACCCCCACCACGACCGAGGCCCGTTCGAAGACGCCGCGCCCCTTCGCATCCTCTGCCCAGGCGGCGAGCCCTTCGACGTCGTAGGCGATCTGGGTCCAGATCACGTCGGCGCCGGCATCGAGCTTCTGCTCGAGGCGGGCCGGATCGTAGGGGTCGGCGAGCGGCATCTCGGCGGCCCCGACCAGGTAGCGCGGCGGCGAGTCCATAGCCACACCGCTGGCCGTCACGCCCTCCTCACGCATCCGACGCACGGCGGCGATCACGTCGACCACCGTCATGTCGCCTACCGTCACCGCTTCGGGCTCGTCGCCCACGTGCATCGGGTCACCCGACAGGCAGAGCACCGATCGCGCGCCGAGTGCCCACGCGCCCAGCAGGTCGGCGGTAATCGCCAGCCTGTTGCGATCTCGACACGTGAGCTGCAGGGTGGGTTCGATGCCGGCGCGGGCGACGAACGCGCACCCGGCGACGGCCGACATGTGAGCGGTCGCCGCCGGGTTGTCGGTGACGTTCGCCGCGTCGACCGAGCCGACGAGGGCTCGGGCGTGGGTGGTGACCGCGTCGCCATCGGCATCGCGAGGCGGCACGATCTCGCCGGTGACCGCGAACGCTCCCGACCGCAGGACGGCTCCGAGCCGGCCGCCGACCGGGGTCGCGCCGGCGGACGCCCGCCCGCCGCTCACCGTCTGAACGCCTGCTGCTCCGCGGCCGAGACGGTGTTCACGAGCAGCATCGCCACCGTCATCGGCCCGATCCCGCCGGGCACGGGGGTGATCGCCCCGGCGACCTCGGCCGCCTCGTCGTGGATCACGTCGCCGACGAGTCCGTCGGCGGTGCGGTGGACGCCGACGTCGATCACGGTGGCCCCCGCCTTGATCATGTCGCCGCCGATCAACTGCGGCACACCCGCGGCGGCGACGAGGATATCGGCGCGCCTCGTGTGCGCGGCGAGATCGCGCGTCTTGACGTGGGTGCTCGTCACGGTCGCGTTCCCCCGGATCGAGTCCTGCGCCAGCATGATCGAGAGCGGCGCCCCCACCAGGCCGCCGTGGCCCACGACGCAGACCTCTGCACCCTCGAGCTCGACGCCTTCGCGCAGCAGGAGCTCGACGATGCCGTAGGGGGTCGCGGGCGTGAACGTCGCCTCGCCGCGCACCATCATGCCGACGTTCCACGGGTGCAGGCCGTCGACGTCCTTCTCGGGCGCCACGGTGCGCTGCACCTCGAGCTCGCGCAGCCCCGTCGGCAGCGGCAGCTGCACGAGGATGCCGTGGATGTCGGGGTCGCGGTTCAGCCGTCGCAGCGTCGCGAGGAGTTCGCCCTCGGTCACGTACGCGGGCAGATCGACCTGCTCGGAGCGGATGCCGACATCGGCGCACGCCTTGTGTTTCGCGCCCACGTAGATGCGAGAGGCCTGGTCGTCGCCCACGAGGACGGCGGCCAGGCCCGGGGTCACGCCCTTGTCGGAGAGCGCGCGCACCCGCTCGGAAACCTCCGAGCGGATCGCTGCCGATACGGCCCTGCCGTCCAGGATGCGGGCGGTCACGGGGCGAATCCTACCCCGGTCGCTGAACGGCCGACCGAGGTCGCGGCCTCGGATCCGGTCAGTGACGGAAGTGGCGGGTGCCGGTGAGCACGACGGCCATGCCGCGTTCCTCGGCGGCGGCGAGCACCGCCTCGTCGCCCTTCGACCCACCCGGGTGGATCACCGCCGTGCACCCGGCGTCGGCCGCCACCTCGAGCGCGTCGGGGAACGGGAAGAACGCGTCGCTGGCCACCACCGCGCCGCGTGCTCGATCGCCCGCCTTGCGCGTCGCGATCCACGACGAGTCGACCCGCGACATCTGCCCCGCCCCCACCCCGACGGTGGCGCCCTCGCGCACGAGCACGATCGTGTTCGACTTCACGCGCCACGCGATCGTCCACGCGAGCTGGAGGTCCGCCCACTCCTGGGTCGTCGGTTCCCGGCTCGACACGACCTTCCAGTCGGCGCGGGTCTCGGTCACCACGTCACGGTCCTGCACGAGCGCCCCTCCCGGCAGGGGTCGCACGTCGAGGCCAGCGCCCGTGGAAAGCGGCGCCGCCACCACGCGCAGGTTCGGACGTTCGGCGAACGCGGCGCTCGCCGCCGGCGTGTACGAGGGGGCGATCACGACCTCGGTGAACACGTCGGCCATCGCCGCCGCGGCGTCGACGTCGGCCTCCCCGTGGAACGCCACGATGCCGCCGAACGCGCTCACTTCGTCGCACGCGAACGCGGCCCGATAGGAGTCGGCCGGCGAGCCCGTGGCCGCGGCGCCGCACGGGTTGTTGTGCTTCACGATCACCGCGGAACCCTCGGGCATCGCGGCAACGAGCTCGTACGCGGCGTGCGCGTCGAGCCAGTTGTTGAACGACATGTCCTTGCCCTGCAGCACCCGGGCGCCGCCGAGCGGACCGGCGCCGGCGGCCTCGCGGAACAGCGCGCCACGCTGATGCGGGTTCTCGCCGTATCGCAGGTCGCCGACTTTCTCGTAGCCCAGCCCCACGTACGCGGGCAGCTCGTCGCCGGCGCCCTGTTCCGCGAACCACGACGCCACGGCGGCGTCATAGGCGGCGGTGTGTGCGAACGCTGCCGCCGCCAGGGACCGCCGCGTGTCACGCGTGAGCCCGCCTTCGGCGTCGATCTCCGACAGCAGGTCGCCGTAGCGAGCGGGATCGACCACCACGGCCACCGACTCGAAGTTCTTGGCGGCGGCGCGCATCATCGTCGGCCCGCCGATGTCGATGTTCTCGATCACCGCGTCGGATGCGGCGCCGGCTGCGACGGTCTCGCGGAACGGGTAGAGCCCGGCCACCAGCAGATCGAACGGGTCGATGCCGAGCTCCTCGAGCTGGCGGACGTGTTCGGCGTTGCGGCGGTCGGCGAGCAGCCCGCCGTGGATCGCGGGGTGCAGCGTCTTCACCCGGCCGTCGAGCATCTCGGGCGAGCCGGTGACCTGTTCCACGGGCGTGACCGAGAGCCCGGCCTCGGCCAACACACGGGCCGTCCCCCCGGACGCGACCAGCTCCGCCCCTCGTTCGGCCAACGCCGTCGCGAAGTCCGCCAACCCCGACTTGTCGTACGGCGCCAGGATCGCGCGCCTGATGGGCCGCACCTCGCTCATCGCTCCTCCCCCGTGATCGTCACGTGCCGGCCGTCGACGACGAGCCGCCCTTGTACCAGGGCTCGCACGGCGCGCGGCAGCAGGCGGTGCTCGATCTCGAGGATCCTCGGCTCGAGCGACGCCCAGTCGTCGTCCTCGCGCACCTCGATCGCCTCCTGCAGCACGATCGGCCCCGTGTCGACGCCCTCGTCGACCAGGAACACGCTCACCCCAGTGACCTTCACCCCGTACTCGAGCGCGTCGCGCACCCCGTGCATGCCGGGGAACGATGGCAGCAGGGCGGGGTGCGTGTTGAGCCAGCGCCCGGCGTAGACATCGAGCACGGGGCGCCCGAGGAGGCGCATGTAGCCGGCGGTCACGACGACATCGGCCCCGTGTCGCTGCAGGGCCGCGGCCACTGCCTCGTCGAACGCCGAGCGATCGGCGAACGACGAGGGCTCGATCACGAGGGTCTGCACGCCTCGGCGCTCGGCTCGTTCGAGTGCACGGATCGCCGGTCGGTCGGCTAACACCAGCGAGATGCGAGGGCCGCAGAAGGAGTCGTCGAGGAGCGCCTGAAGGTTCGTGCCGTTGCCCGACACGAGGACGGCGATGCGCTCCCCCATCGCCCGGCATGCTATCGGACGCTCGCGAGGCGGCCTTGACGACGCGGCGTGGCGCGCGGTTGGGGTAGCCTTGGAGCGGTCCCGACCGACGAGGGGAAGCACGTGAAGAAGTGTCCGTACTGCGCGGAGATGATCCAGGACGAGGCGATCAAGTGCCGCTACTGCCACAGCGACCTGACGGTGGCGCCCGGCTCTGCCACCATGGCCGCGAGTCCGCCCTCCCCGTCTGACTCGTCCCGCACCGAGCCGGAGATGGCGACCGAGGCGACGGCCGAGGAGCCCGCCGCGGCGGAGGACGGCGGCACCCCCACGGGAACGGACACCGCCCCGTCGGCCATCGACGAGCCCTCGGCGCCGATCGCCGATGCGACGAGCCCCGACGTGTCGAGCCCCGCTCAGCCGGACCCAGGCGCCGACGTGCGCTACACCCACTCCGGCTACCGGTACGTGCTGGGCTACTCTGCGGATTCGTTCGGCATCTGGGACCGCCAGTCGCCCGCCCAGCCCTCGGAACGCTTCCCTCGCACCGACGACGGGTGGCGACAGGCGTGGTTGCGCTTCGTCGCCCTCGAACCCAACAACTCCGCGGTCGATCAGGCCGCATCGGGTCAGGGCCAGGACTCGGCGTCAACGCCGGCGAGCGCGAGCCCGATGGACCCGAACGACATGGTTGCCGTGCAGTACACGCACTCGGGCGCCCGATACCTGTTGGGCTACGGGCGAACGTTCTTCGGCATCTGGGACCGCCAGGCGCCGGCCACCCCGGTGGAGAAGTTCCCCCGCGACGACGCCGGCTGGGCCGCGGCGTGGGGCCGATTCACCCAGATCGAGTCGAACTTCACCGAAGTCGGGCTCGGCGGCTGAGCCGCCGAGACGCCGCTGACCCAGCGCTCACGGTCGCGCCGCCGACGACGCCCCACGCGAACGCCAGCGCGGTCGTCGTGCCCGGGTCGGGCCCGATCGCCACGCGACGCACGACCTCTCCGTCGCCGGTCGACAACCAGAGCGACCCCCCGAGCGAGACGACGACCACCGTCACCGCGAACACGACCCCGCCCGAGGCACCGGACGCGATCGCCAGGGGGATCGACGCGGCGTAGCGCCCCAGCGTGCGGAACCCGATCACGATCGCAGCGATAGGCGCCGCCACGAACAGCCACGCCACGGGGGGCATCGGCGACGTCGGCGGCGTTCCTTGCACGCTGCCGAGCTCGGAGAGCAACCACGTCGCCGGGTCGGTGCCGCGCGGGATGCGGTCGAGGCAGATCACGTCGTGGGCGGCACCGTCGACACGCACGGACACGCAGCCCCCCATCGACGGGGCGAGCACCCACATCGCCTGGTTGGGGATCAGCAACGCCTGGTGTCCGATGTAGAGCCCCGCCCGCTGCGGACCCCCCGACCACACCTCAACCGAGTAGCGCTCGAGCCCCTCCGGTCGCAGCGCGGCGAAGACGAGCAGGCCGACGAAGCACAGACCCGTCGCCCAGACGAAGGACCGCAGGCCCGCCCGCACCGCGCGGGCGGGCGTGGCGTGCCACGATGCCGACGCCGACCATCCGCCGAGCATGCCCGCGACGAGCGCCAGTGCGCCCGGGAGCACGAACCCCTCCCACACGGGAGCCGCGATCGAGGTCGACGCCGGCAGGAACCCGCCCCCCGTTCGCAGCGGCAGGTCGACGCCGGCATTCACGCCTCCGATCAGGACGGCGTACGGCACGGCGATCGACGCGCCGACCACGACGCGGCGCACGCCGACGTCGTCGACGCGCCGTGCCGTCGCCCTCGCGCCGAACACGAGCACCGCCACCGCGACCGCCGCGATCGTGAGCATCCCCAGCCGGATACCGACGACGCCGGCGCCGAGCCCCTCGACCGCGCCGCCGGACCCCGTCGCGGTGATCGCGACCGCATGGCCCGCCATCGTGTAGAGCCACCCCACCCGGAGCTGCGTCGGCACCGCGAGCCCGCCGCCGGCCACGTTGACGAGTGAGGGCGGTACCTGGCCCAACGCCGCCACGGCCAGGGCGGCGGCTGCCGCGCGGAGGACGGCGATCGGCACGGCGCCGAGGAGGTCGCGAGTGAACGGGGCCGCCGGTCGGTCGGCGACCCCGACGAGGGTCATGCCAGAGCCACCTGGACCAGCTCGGCCACCTGGCTGGGGGTCCTCGCGACCCGCACCCCCCCGGCTTCGAGCGCCTCGGCCTTCGCGGCCGCCGTGCCCTTCGACCCGGTCACGATCGCGCCGGCGTGGCCCATGCGCTTGCCCGGGGGTGCCTCGAACCCGGCGATGTAGGCGACCACCGGCTTCGTCACGTGTTCGGTGATGTAGTCGGCCGCGCGCTCCTCGTCGTCGCCGCCGATCTCGCCGGTCATGATCATCAGATCCGTCTCAGGGTCGGCCTCGAACATCGCGAGCGCCTCGATGAATCCGATGCCATGCACCGGATCGCCACCCATACCGACGCAGGTGGACTGCCCGATCCCCCGCTGCGTGAGCTCGTGCACGATCTGGTAGACGAGCGTGCCCGATCGGCTGACGAACCCGACCCGCCCGGGCATGCACACCTCCGGCGGGATGATGCCGACGTTGGACACGCCGGGTGAGATCGCGCCCGGGCAGTTCGGTCCGATCAGCGTGGTGTCGCGGCCCGTCAGGTAGCTGTGCACGTAGGCCATGTCCTTCACCGGGATGCCTTCGGTGATGCAGACCGCCAACCCGATGCCCGCGTCCGCGGACTCCAGGATCGCCTCGGCCGCGAACCGCGGTGGCACGAAGATCATCGATGTGTTCGCTTCCGCCTCCCGCACCGCGTCGGCGACCGTGTCGAAGACGGGGATGCCCTCGACGTCGTGTCCGGCCTTCCCGGGCGTGACGCCCGCCACGACGTTCGTCCCGTACGCGCGGTTGCGCAGCGAGTGGAACGTGCCCTCCTTGCCCGTGAGCCCCTGGACCACGAGTCGCGTGTCCGCGCCGACGAGGATGCTCACGCCACGGCTCCATTCGCGAGGGCGGCGGCTCGCTCGGCCGCCTCGAGCATCGTGGCGGCCGCCACGATGCGTGGGTGCGCTGCCTCGGTGAGGATCGCGCGGCCCTCGTCGGCGTTCGTGCCGTCGAGCCGGACCACGAGCGGCACCGTGGCATCGACCCGCTCGAGCGCGCCGAGCACGCCCTGCGCCACGAGGTCGCACCGTGTGATGCCGCCGAAGATGTTGATGAACACGGCCTTGACCGCCGGATCGGAGAGCACGACCTCGAGCGAGGTCGCCATCTGGTCGGCGCTCGCCCCACCGCCGACGTCGAGGAAGTTCGCGGCCTTGGCCCCGGCCTGTGCCACGACGTCGAGCGTCGACATCACGAGCCCTGCGCCGTTGCCGATGATGCCCACGTTGCCGTCGAGCTTCACGTATTGCAGTCCCTGTTCGTTCGCGCGTGCCTGCACGGGATCGATCGGGAAGGCTTCCTTGTAGGCCTCGACCTCCGGGTGACGGAACAGCGCGTTGTCGTCGACCGTGACCTTCGAGTCCAGCGCGCCGACGGAGCCGTCGTCGAGCTGTACGAGCGGGTTCACCTCGACGAGGGTCGCGTCGCGCTCCTGCAGCAGCTCGTACAGGCGCCGGAGCACGTCGGCCGCTCCCTCGCGCGCGTCGACCGGCAGCGTGCCGACGAGCTCGCGCACGTGGAACGCCCGTAGCCCCAGCATCGCGTCGACGTGCACCCGACGCAGCGCCTCGGGACGGGTGCGGGCGAGCTCCTCGATGTCCATGCCGCCCTCGGCCGTCATCATCGCGAGGTAGTCACCCGACGAGCGGTCGAGCAGCATCGACGTGTAGAACTCCCTGGCGATCGGCAGCAGCTCTTCGACGAGCACTTGGGTCACCTCGTGGCCCTTGAAGTCCGACTCGAGCATGCGGGCTGCCTCCTCGGCGGCCCGTTCGGGCGAGTCGACGAGCACGACGCCCCCGCCCTTGCCACGACCGCCGACCTGCACCTGCACCTTCACGACGCTCCGGCCGCCGAGCTCACGGGTGGCGTCCGCAGCCTGCTCCGCCGTCTCGGCGACGATCCCTCGCGGCGTCACGATGCCGTGAGCGCGGAAGAGCTCCTTGCCTTGGTGTTCGTACAGATCCATGTGGCTCCTGGGGATCGAGTAGTCTTGATTGGACTAGTTGTCGCTCGGCTCCTCGAGATGCTCGCGGAGCCACGTGGCGATGTCGCCGGTGTTCGCCCCCGGCGTGAAGATCTCGGCCACGCCCGATTCCTTCAGCGAGGGGATGTCTCCGACGGGGATCACGCCGCCTCCGAACACGAGGATGTCGTCGGCCCCCCGCTCCCGCAACTGCGCCACGACCTTCGGGAACAGCGTCATGTGCGCGCCGGAGTGGCTCGACAGCCCCACCGCGTCGGCGTCCTCCTGGATCGCGGTCTCCGCGATCTGCTCCGGTGTCTGGTGCAGCCCCGTGTAGATCACCTCGAAACCGGCGTCACGCAAGGCGCGCGCCACGACCTTGGCTCCGCGGTCATGGCCGTCGAGCCCCGGCTTCGCCACCACGATGCGATATGTCGCCGACATCTTCCTGAGTCTAGCCACCGGTCGACATGGCCAGCTTGCAGCGCAGGGGCCCGTAGGCGGAGTATCCCGACGGTGGATCAGCCATGACGACCGACGGCCCCTTCAGCGCCCGACATGTGCTTCGCCACACGGCGGCGGCTTCGTGATCGAGCGTCCTGAGGTGCGCTACGCGCCCAACGACGGCGTCGCGATCGCGTACCAGTCGTTCGGTGAGGGCGACGTGAACCTCGTGTGCATCCCGGGGTTCGTCTCGAACCTGATCTGGATGTGGGAGATCCCCGGCATCCGGCTGATGCTGGAGCGGTTCGCGTCGTTCGCCAGCGTCGTGATCCTCGACCGGCGCGGCGTGGGGCTCTCCGACCGCTTCTCACCCCACGATCTTCCGTCGCTCGAGGTGCTGGCCGACGACGTGGTCGCGGTGATGGGCGATGCAGGACTGGACCGGGCCGCCGTGTTCGGCTGGCAGAGCGGCTCGACCAGCGCGGTGATGCTCGCGGCCGCGTACCCGGAGCGGGTCTCGGCATTGGCGTTGTTCTCGGCCGACCCCTGTCCCCAACGCAAGCCGGACTGGCCGTACGGGTGGGACGACGCGGCCTGGAGCACCTACCTCGACGGCATCCGTGAAGGATGGGGCACCATGCGGTGGATGGAGGAGCACGTCGCCCAGTTCGCACCAGGTTCGGGAGTCAACTCCACGATGGCAGCCTCGTTCCAGCTCGCCGCGAGCCCAAGCACCGCGGAGGCGATCGAACGGCTCGACATGCAGACGGACATCCGAGCGATCCTCCCGTCGGTGCACGCTCCGACCTTGGTGATGTACCGAACCGACGACTTCACCACCGCCGTCGAGGCCCGCCGCTACGTCGCC
Source organism: Actinomycetota bacterium (assembly GCA_041287635.1). Lineage (GTDB taxonomy): Bacteria > Actinomycetota > UBA4738 > UBA4738 > HRBIN12 > JAOUEA01. The sequence continues at coordinate 21,007 of JBGGNG010000031.1, forward strand.
GATCGGATCCCCGGTGCCCGAGCCGTCGCCGTGCCCGGAAAGGCCGACCCCCCGTATACGGAGGGCGTCGACCGCATCGTCGACGAGATCGAGCGGTTCCTCACCGGCGCGACCCATAGCCCGGTCACCGATCGCGTCCTCGCCACCGTGCTGTTCACCGACGTGGTGGATTCGACCGCGACGCTGGCATCGGTCGGCGACGCTCCCTGGGCCGCACGTCTCGAGCGTCTCGATCAGGTCAGCCGAGAGGAGATCGAGCGACAGCGTGGCCGGTACGTCGCCTCGACCGGCGACGGCGTGTTGGCCACGTTCGATGGCCCGGCTCGCGCCGTGCGGTGCGCGCAGGCGATCGCCGAGCGCCTGCATCCGTCGGAGATCGCGATCAGAGCCGGGTGCCACATCGGCGAGGTCGAGCTCGCCGGAGACGACGTCCGCGGGCTGGCCGTGCACATCGCGGCTCGAGTCATGGCCCTGGCCCCACCGTCGGAAGTGATGGTGACCTCGACGGTGCGCGACCTGACCGCGGGGAGCGGTCTCGTGTTCGAGGACGCGGGCGAGCACGAGCTGAAGGGCGTGCCCGAGCCCTGGCGCCTCTACCGGGTGGTGAGCTGACGATGGAGCCGCCGAGGACTCGGTACGCCACGACGCGCGAGGGCGTCTGCGTCGCGTATCAGGTCTTCGGCGAGGGTCCCCACAACCTCGTCTACTCACCAGGATGGGTAACGAACATCGAGGTCCTCTGGGAATGGCCGGGCGTCGCGCGGGTGTTCTCGCGGCTCGCGGCAGGGTGCCGCGTAGCGCTCTACGACAAGCAAGGAACGGGCCTATCCGACCGGGTCGCTTCGATCCCGAGCCTCGAAGCTCGCATGGACGACCTCCTCGCGGTCATGGACGCTGCCGGCATGTCCGAGGCCGCCCTGCTCGGCCCGACCCAGGGCGCCGCGGTCTCCGCCCTGTTCGCGGCGACCTATCCCGAGCGCGTCACGGCGTTCATCCCGTACGGGGGCTTCGCACGCACGCTGTGGGCACCCGACTGGACATTCGGCGCTCGCGACGACGAGCCCAGTGACTGGGAGGATCACCTCACCATCGACGCATGGGGCACCGAGACGTGGGCCTCCCGATTCTGCGTGGACTGGGGGGCCGAGTCGCTTCGGGACGATCCGGCCTTCCTCACCTGGCTGGCGAAGCTCATGCGATTCTCCGCGACGCCAACGGCTGCGGTCGCCTTCAACGTGGCCTTCGACGCCACCGACGTGCGCGACGTGCTGCCGTCGGTGGCGGCCCCGACCATGCTGCTCTGCCGTGCTGAGCAGGGCGAGCTCGAGGAGATCGAAGCCACGGCGGCGATGATCCCGCTCGCTCGCGTCGTGGAGCTTCCCGCTGATCACTGGAGTCCCTACCTCGGCGACCCTGAGCCGATGGCCCGAGCGATCGAGGAATTCCTCGACGGCATCCACGACCGGGAGCGCGACCTCGACCGCGTGCTCGCCACCGTCGTGTTCACCGACATCGCGGACTCGACCGCGAGAGGTGCCGAGCTTGGCGACCGTGCGTGGAAGGAGTTGATCGAGCGCCACCACGCCACGGTGCGTGCCCTGCTGACCCGGTTCCGCGGAACGGAGATCGACACGGCCGGCGACGGCTTCTTCGCGTCGTTCGACGGGCCGGCTCGCGCCGTGCGGTGTGCACAGGCCATCGTCGAGGCGACCGGCCGCCTCGGTCTCGAGGTCCGGGCAGGCGTGCACACCGGGGAGGTCCAGATCGTCGACGGCAAGTTCGGGGGTCTCGCCGTCAACATCGGGGCCCGTGTCGGCGCGGCCGCGGCGCCCTCCGAGGTGCTGGTCTCGCAGACGGTCAAGGACCTCACCGCCGGGAGCGGACTCGACCTCGAGAGCCGGGGGGAGCACGAGCTGAAAGGCGTGCCAGATCGTTGGCACCTGTACCGCGTGATCGCGTGATGGATGTCTGCAGCAGGAGCGCGCAGAGTTGTCATATCCGTCGAGGCGTGAGTTGAGGATGCCGATCCCCCAGACGCGGTACGCGAAGACCGCCGACGGCGTCCACGTCGCCTATCAGGTCGTGGGCGACGGGCCGGTCGACGTCGTCTTCGTGATGGGGTGGGTCACGAACATCGACGCGATGTGGGACGAGCCGGCCTTCGCGCGGTTCCTCGGCCGGCTGAGCTCGTTCGCTCGTCTGATCATGTTCGACAAACGAGGCGTGGGCCTCTCCGATCGGGTGCCCGACGACCGGCTCCCCGACCTCGAGACGCGCATGGACGATGTCCGGGCCGTGATGGACGCGGTGGGTTCCGAGCGGGCGGTCGTGATGGGGGTGTCCGAGGGCGGGCCGATGTCGATGCTGTTCGCCGCGACGTATCCCGAGCGCACGATCGCCCTCGTGCTCTACGGGACCGCCGCCGACTTCACGAACCGTCAGCCCGCCTACAAGCACGACGACGCTGCGTACCTCGCACGCATGGAGGAGACGTGGGGCACCGAGGCGTTCGCGCGGCACGAGATCGCGGCCTGGGGCGCGCCGGGACACGAGGACGACGACCGGCTCGTCGCCTGGCTCGCGTCGTATATGCGCCGCTCGGCGAGCCCCTCGGCCGCGATCGCGCTGGAGCGCATGAACCGCCAGATCAACGCGTCGCAGGCGCTGGACTTGATCCACGTCCCCGCCCTCGTGGTCGCTCGCACCGACGACCGCGACTTCCCGGTCGCGGACAGCCGGCGCACCGCCGAGCGCATCGTCGGGTCGACGTTCGTGGAGCTGCCGGGCGACGAGCACTTCCCGTGGGTGGGCGCGCAGGACGACATCCTCGACGCGATCGAGCGGTTCGTCACGGAGCTCGAGGAGCTCGAGGCCGGCCTCGACCGCGTGCTCGCCACCGTGCTGTTCACCGACATCGTGGGGTCGACCGAGACCGCGGCCGATCTCGGCGATCGTCGCTGGAAGGAGCTGCTCGAGGAGCACCACCGGCGCGTGCGCGGGCAGCTGGCGCGGTTCCGTGGCACCGAGGTCGACACGGCGGGCGACGGCTTCTTCGCGACGTTCGACGGTCCGGCGAGAGCCGTGCGCTGTGCCCGGGCGATCGTCGACGCCGTGGCGCCGCTCGGCGTGGAGGTCCGTGCCGGCGTGCACACGGGCGAGGTCGAGACCATCGACGGAAAGGTGGGCGGCATGGCCGTCGTGATCGGCGCTCGTGTCGGCGCGCTCGCCGGCCCTTCCGAGGTGCTCGTCTCCCAGACGGTGAGCGACCTCACGGCCGGGAGCGGACTCGCGCTCGAGGATGCCGGTGAGCACGAGCTGAAGGGCGTACCCGACCGCTGGCGTCTCTACCGGGTGGTGAGCTGAGATGGACGTCCCGGAGACCCGCTACGCCAAGACGGTTGACGGCGTCCACATCGCCTACCAGGTCTTCGGGGAGGGTCCGATCGACGTGGTGTTCTCGTTCGGCGAGGTCTCGAACGTGGACCAGATGTGGGACCTGCCCGAGATCGCGAACTTCTTTCGCCGCCTGGCTTCGTTCTCGCGTGTCATCGCCTTCGATCCCAGAGGCAACGGCTGCTCGGATCGCGACCTCGGCACCGCATCGTTCGAAGCCGGCATGGACGACATCCGAGCGGTCATGGACGCCGCCGACTCGGAGCGGGCCATCCTGTTCGGCGCCCAGGACGGGGGCATGATCTGCGCCCTGTTCGCGGCCTCCTTCCCCGAGCGATCGGCCGGGTTGATCTTGTTGAACAGCTCGGCGTGCGGCCTCTGGGCCCCCGACTACCCGTGGGGCTGGACCGACGACGAATGGGACGGGTATATGTCCAAGGTCGACGCCGGGTGGGGAACGCTCGCGCATGCCGAGGAGCACCTCCGCTGGATGGCACCGAGCCGCACGATGGACGTGGCCACCGTCGCACGGTGGGCCCGGTTCTTCCGCTCGGCGGCGAGCCCCGGGTCGATGATGGCGCTCGACCGGATGATCCACGACAGCGACGTGCGAGCGGTCCTCCCGACGATCCAGGTGCCCGCCCTGGTGATGCACTCGATCGGCAACCCGGTCGAGCGGGCCGAGCAGGCGCGGTACATCGCGGAACGGATCCACGGGTCGACGCTGGTGGAGCTCCCCTTCGATGACCACATGTGGTTCCTGGATGCCGCCGATGCGGTGATCGACAACGTGGAGCGGTTCGCCGGGCGTATCCGCGACGACGACGACGAGTTCGACCGGGTACTGGCGACCGTGCTCTTCACGGACATCGTGGACTCGACGGCCCAGAGCGCCGCGATGGGCGACCGAGCGTGGACGGAGATGCGTATGAAGCACGACCAGATCGTGCGAGCGAGCCTCGCGCGCTTCCGTGGGCGCGAGGTCAAGACGATGGGCGACGGGTTCCTGGCGACCTTCGACGGCCCCGCGCGGGGGGTCCGATGTGCCGAGGCGATCGCGTCGGGCGTCAAGCCGCTCGGGATCGAGATCCGCGCGGGCTTGCACACGGGGGAAGTCGCGCTCGAAGGCGATGACGTCTCGGGGCTCGGGGTCGCGATCGGCGCCAGGGTCGGTGCGAAGGCCGCAGCATCCGAGGTCTTGGTCTCCCAGACCGTCAAGGATCTGGTGGCGGGATCGAGCCTCGCTTTCGAGGATGCCGGTGAGCACGAGCTGAAGGGCGTACCCGACCGCTGGCGTCTGTACCGGGTGGTGAGCGCCTGAGATGAGGACGCCTCAGATCAGTTACGCCAGGACTTCTGCCGGGGTCAACATCGCGTACGAGGTGCTCGGCGACGGTCCGGTCGACCTGGTGTTCGTGCCCGGCTACGCGTCGAACATCCAGTGGCATTGGCAGCTTCCGTCGTACGCGCGGTTCCTCGAACGGCTCGCCTCCTTCTCACGGTTGATCGTGATCGACCGACGCGGCACCGGGCTCTCCGACCGATACACCCCCAGGGATCTCCCTCCGCTCGAGGACCTGACCGACGACCTGGAAGCCGTGCTCGACGTTGTGGGGAGCGAGCGTCCGGTGCTGTTCGGGGCCGAGGACGGCGGGTGCATCTGCGCCCTCTTCACCGCAACGAGGCCGGACCGCGTGCGGAGCCTGGTGATCTACTCGATGGATCCAGGAGAAGGAACGTCGGCACGACCGCCCGCGGAGAGCGAGGCCTTCTGGGAGGAACTGTTCGAGCGGATCGACCGTAGCTGGGGCACGCGCGAGTACGCGTCGTGGGATCTGGGCATCTCGAATCCCGCCCACGCCGACGACGAGGCGCTCGTCTCCTGGCATGAGGCTCACCTGCGGCTCTCGGCCAGCCCGGCAACGGCCGATGCGCTGCTGCGGAATTACCGGGACACCGACGTCACGGGCATCCTCCCCTCGATCGGGGCGCCGACCCTCGTCCTCCATCGCACCGACAACCGGCTGGAACCCATCGAGCAGTCTCGACTCATCGCCCGGCTGATCCCGAACGCCGAGCTCGTGGAACTCGACGGCGACGACCACTACTGGGTGGTGAACAACGACGACATCGCCGATGAGATCGAGACGTTCCTGACCGGCGCGCGCCCGGCTCCGCGCAGCGAACGGGTGCTCTCGACCGTGTTGTTCACCGACATCGTCGACTCCACACGGACGGCCGCCGAGCTCGGAGACGAGCGCTGGCGCGGCCTGCTTGATGCGCACCACGAGATCGTGCGCGCGGAGCTCGATCGGTTCGCCGGGGCGGAGGTGGACACCGCCGGCGACGGCTTCCTCGCCACGTTCGATGGTCCGGCGAGGGCGGTGCGATGCGCGACGAGCATCTCCAGCGCCGTCGAGCGTCTGGGCATCCGTATCCGCGCCGGCGTGCACACGGGCCGAGATCGAGGTCTCGACCGACGACGTGAAGGGCATCGCCGTGCATATCGGC
>JBGGNG010000032.1:0-21365 GCA_041287635.1 Actinomycetota bacterium
TGCCGACCACATCGCCGTGCTGGACGATCTGGGTCTCGATCGTGCGCACGTGCTCGGCTTCTCGTGGGGCGCCCGCCTCGGCTTCGCGATCGGCGAACTCACACCCGAGCGGGTGCGGGCGCTGGTGCTGTGCGGCAATCAGCCGTACGAGTGGGACCTGACGACGCCGATCGCCCAGGCGGTAGCAGCCGCTGCGGAAGCCGCTCGCAGCCGTGGCATGGAGGGATTCGTCGAGGCCTTCGAGGCGGGTCTCGGTGTTCGTTTCCCCGAGCCCGCCCGCACGCTCGAGCTGCAGAACGATCCGCACGCGATCCTCGCCGCATGGGAGTCGGTCGTCGCCGAAGGGTCCATCGCCGACCATCTCTCCCGTTGGCGGGTGCCGTGCTTGATCTACGTGGGTGAAGCCGATGAGATGCACGATGCTGCCCGTCGGGCAGCCGAGGAGATCCCGACCGCCACGTTCCTCTCGCTTCCCGGCCACACCCACCTCTCGTCCGAAGGCGAGATCGACCAGGTGCTCGAGCCGATCCGTCGGCTCCTACGGTCGCATTGACCCCACCTAGCCGGTCGCGATGCCCGCGATGACCTCGGCGAGCTCCTTCGGACGCGACCACATCGGCCAGTGGCTCGTCGGCAGGTCGATCCATGTGACGTCGCGAAGCTCGGCGAATCCCCCGAGCCAGGTCTGACCCTCCGCGACGGCCTCCTTGTATTGCTCGGAGGTGTACGCCGTGCAGATCACCGTGCTCGGCACGTCGAGCCGCGCGTCGTTCGTGAGCACGGGCGCGTCGCGAAGCGCGCCGGCCGGCTCGGGTACGGCGCGGCGGCGGAACGTCTCGAGCTGTTCCTCGCTGAGCCCGTCGAGGTTCTCCTCTTCCGCGAGCTGCTCCCGCGGGGGGAGGGGGTGCTCGACACCGTCGAAGTCGGGGTCGAGTGCGGCGATCGCTGGGCCGGTGTCGACGTAGACCATGTGCGCGATCAGATCGGGGATGCGATCGGTCGCGCCGTAGCCGGGCACCCCGGCACCGCTGTGGACGGCGAGCACGACCGGCTCCCCGGCCGCCCGCGCCGCGTCGCAGATCGCCTCGACGTGATCGTCGAGCGTGATCGACGATCGGTCGGTGTCGACGGACTCGAGACCCGGCAGCGTCAGCGCGGTGACGCCGTGGCCCTCAGCGCGCATCAGTTGGGCGACCTCGTCCCACGCCCACGCGCCGAGCCAGAAACCGGGGACCAGGATGATCGGTGTGTTCGACATGCTTCGACCCTAGGGCTCGCTACCGACAACCGTCCAGCGGCCGTCAGTCGGGTCGATCTTCGCCGACCACCCCGTCGATCGATTCCCTGATGATGTCGGCGTGGCCCGAGTGTCGCGCGTACTCCTCGAGCAGGTCGAGCAGCACTCGCCGCAGGTTCGGCGAACGACCCTGTCCGTCCGACATGCTCGTGACCGGCTGGTCGAGGCCGCCTTCAGCCAACACATCGGCGAGCGCGGCGCGCGAGCGGGCGACGGCATCCCGGTAGAGGGCGTAGAGCTCCTCGGGATCGTCGTCGGCGGCCGAGTCCCAGTCCCAGTTGGGATGGGCGTCCCAGTCCACCTCGGTCCATGGCGGCACCATCGCTCTTCCGGCGATCCTCCTGGTGAACGTGTCGTCCTCGAGCACGGCCATGTGTTTGAGCAGGCTCCCGAGGGTGATCGCCGACGCGGCTGCGGTGGTGCGTAGACCTTCGGCGTCGAGACCTCCGGTCTTCCAGGCGAGGGTCGCGCGCTGTCGCTCGAGGGCGGCCACGACCGCGGTGGCCTCGTCGGCCGCGAGAGGCGGTTCGGGCCAGGGTTCCTGATCGATGTATTTCATGCCCGCTCCTTGAGTCGCTCGATGCCGTCGAGCATCAGGTCCAGTGCGAACTCGAACTCGAACTGATCGTCGCACCCGGCACCGACGACCGACCGGTCGTCGTGAGAGATCGTCGTGAAGATCTCGTAGATGTACGGGTACGTGCCGGCCATGGCCTCCCACATCGCCGCCTCGGCCGACGGATCGGTATCGGTGGTGTCGTTGAACAGCTCCTGCGTGAACCCGAAGATCCGGCTGCCCATCGCGTGCAGTACGTGATGGGTCAGGTCGAGTGAGAAGCCCCCGGTGCGCAGCATCCCGATCATCGAGTCCATGTAGGCGAGCACGACCGGCGTGGGCGTGGAGCGAGACTCCATCACCCTCGACGCCCACGGATGACGCATGAGGGCGCGACGGGCCGAGAGGATGCGCTCCCGCATCGGCGTCTTCCAGTCGGCTCCATCGAGGGGAGGGTCGATCTCGCCGATCACGACGTCGACCAGGCCACCGAGGAGCTCGTCCTTGTTCGCGATGTGCCGGTACAGCGCCATCGGCACGACGTCGAGAGCGCGGGCGAGCTTGCGCATGCTCAGCGCCTCGACGCCACCCTGGTCGGCCAGGTCCACGGCGGTCTGCAGCACCCGCTCCCTGGTCAACGGCACCCGCGTCGGTGCTCCGCTCTCGATCTCGGTGCTCATCCGCTCGCCTCTCAGAGTCGTCGGGTTGACAAGTGTACGCCGTACACGTACGCTCAACCTCGTAAGTGTACGGCGTACACACCAAGTGCGCCATCAGCCAGAGGGAGAACGAGATGAAAGCGATCGTGCAGGATCGGTACGGCTCGGCGGACGTGCTGGAGTTCAGAGACATCGAGGAACCCCTGGTCGGCGAGAACGACGTGCTCGTGCGGGTGCACTCCGCGGGCTGCGGTCCCGACGTGTGGCACCTGATGACCGGTCTGCCGAAGATGGTGCGGCTGATGCCCGGGTTCCACAAGATGAGGTCGGGGGTGCGAGGCCGGGACGTCGCCGGTCGCGTCGAGGCGGTCGGCTCGGCGGTCTCGGGCTTCCGCCCGGGTGACGAGGTGATGGGTATCGCCGAGGGCTCTTTCGCCGAGCTCGCCGTCGCCCGAAGCGAGAAGCTCGTGCCGAAGCCACAGAACGTGACGTTCGAGCAGGCGGCCGCCGCGCCGATCTCAGGACTCACGGCGCTCCAGGCGCTCCGCGACGAGGCCAAGGTGCAGCCCGGGCAGCGGGTGCTGATCGTCGGCGCGGCCGGAGGTGTCGGGTCGCTGGCGGTGCAGATCGCCAAGGCATACGGCGCGGTGGTCACCGGCGTCTGCAGCACGTCGAAGATCGATCTGGTTCGTTCGATCGGCGCGGACGGCGTGATCGACTACACGCGCGAGGACTTCGCCGACGGATCGCGGACGTGGGACGTGATCGTCGAGACGGCGGGTCGCCGCTCGCTCTCCGACCTGCGGCGCGCGCTCACACCGAAAGGAACCCTCGCGATCGTGGGGGGCGAAGGCGGCGGCCAGTGGACCGGCGGATTCTTCCGCCAGGTGCTCCGGGCACCGGTGCTCTCGCTCTTCGTCGGCCAGAAGCTCCGAGGGATCACCTCGACGGAGGGCCACGAGGATCTCGAAGCACTCGGCGAGCTCATCGAGGCCGGGAAGGTCACGCCGGTCATCGACCGCACCTACCCGCTGATCGAGACCCCCGACGCGATTCGCTACCTCGAGGAAGGGCACGCCGCGGGCAAGATCGTGATCACGGTGTAGCGATCGCGTCGTCTCAGTCGCTGTCGTGCCGGGTCTTGAGCTCCTCAGCCAGGTGGTCGGCGAGCCGGTCGAAGAAGATCAGCGAACCCCGCATCGCGCGCGAGTACTCGTCGGCAGGCATGCTGCCCCGCTGCGTGAACGTCATCTCGGTGCGGCCGTCGCCGAGATCGCGGAACTCGGCCCGCAAGACCTCGGGCGGACCCTGAAGAGCCTCGCCGGCGACCTCGAGCACCAGCTCGACGACCTCGGGCTCGACCACCTCGCGGAACGTGCCCGAGAACGGGATCTCGATGCGCTCGGGGCCGTGGATCATGACGGCGCTCCACACGCCTCCCGGCCGGGGATCCATCGAGGCGGTCTCGAGCGGGATCGACGACCCGTGCTCGCCGAACCATGTCGCGAACCGTTCCGGCTCGGTCCAGGCCTTGAAGACCAGCTCACGGGGCGCGTCGAACACGCGGACGATCACGATGCCGTCGGCGTCGCTCGTCGCCGAGACCACGCCTTCGGCAGGGGTCGGTTCAGTCATCTCGTGCTCCTTCCCGGTCGCGGGTGTTCCGCAGGTGCTCGTCCAGACGATCGAAGCTTGCATCCCAGAAGCGGCGGTCCTGGAGCCAGGTGATGACCTGCCCCAGTGGCTCGGGACGCAAACGGCAGGGACGCCATTGCGCCGAGTGTGTCCGCGTGATCAGGCCCGCCCGCTCCAGCACCTTCAGGTGCTTCGAGACGGCCTGCAGGGTGATCGGGAACGGGTCGGCCAGCTCGCCGACGCTCGCCTCGCCGTCGGCGAGGCGCTCGAGGATCGCGCGCCGGGTCGGGTCCGCGAGGGCGGACAGCGTGACGCTGAGCTGATCGACCGGCATCCGAGCTCCGCTCCATTATTCAACCGAGGGGTTGAATATAGTGACCTCTGGGCACGCCGGTCAAGCGGCTTGCCGCGCAGGGGACCGGAGTCCAGGATTGCGGCGTGGACATCCCGGACACGCGGTACGCCATCACCGACGACGGCGTTCACATCGCCTACCAGGTCGTTGGTGACGGGCCGGTCGACATCGTCTTCGTGCACGCGTTCGTCACCCATCTGGAGTTGATGTGGGAGCTGCCCTCGTTCGAGCGATTGATCCGATCCCTCAGCTCGTTCGCTCGCGTGATCCTGTTCGACAAGCGAGGCGTCGGGCTGTCGGATCGACTCTCGTCGTCGCTTCCGACCCTCGAAGCACGGATGGACGATCTTCGCGCGGTGCTCGATGCCGCCGGTTCCGAGCGTGCGCTGATGTTCGGCGTGAGCGACGGAGGAGCGCTGGCCGCCCTCTTCGCGGCGAGCTATCCGGAGCGCTCCCTCGGGTTGCTGCTCTGGAGCGGCGCGGTCCGACTCGCGTGGGCGCCCGACTACCCGTGGGGGATGCGCGAGGACGACTTCGAGGAACGGCTCCGCGCCCGCCAGGAGCTCTGGGGCAACGCCCGGCGAGGCGAGGAGTCGACGGCCATGACGTTCTGGGTCGACGGCGAGCGCCTCCGTCGAGACCCAGCGTTCGTGAGCTGGGTGATGAAACTGCAACGCAACGGCGCCGCGCCCGGAGATCTCGAGACCTTCAGCCGGGTGTGGCTGTCGACCGACGCCCGCAGCGCGTTGCCGGCGATCCAGGTGCCGGCGCTGGTGATCGTCCGGGACGCGTGGCCCGCGGAGCTGATCGAGGAGAGCACCTGGACGGCCCGGCAGATCCCGGGCGCGTCGGTCGTCACGCTGCCGGGTGAGGGGGAAGAGCCGTACCTCGGCAACGTGGCGCAGGTCGCCGAGGCCGTCGAGCGGTTCGTGTCGTCGATCCGTGAGGAACACGAGATCTTCGACCGCGTGCTCGCCACCGTGCTGTTCACTGACATCGTCGGGTCGACGGAGCAGGCGTCGGCCCTCGGTGACCGCGAATGGAAGCGACTCGTGGAGCAGCACCACTCCAAGGTGCGGGCGCTGCTCGCCCGCTTCCGTGGGGACGAGGTCGACACCGCGGGCGACGGCTTCTACGCGACGTTCGACGGACCCGGACGCGCGGTGCGATGCGCGACGGCGATCGTGCGATCGGTGGAGTCGCTCGGCATCAACGTTCGTGCCGGGCTGCATACCGGCGAGGTCGAGACGATCGCGGGGAAGGCAGGCGGTCTCGCCGTGGTGATCGGTTCCCGGATCGCCGCCCTGGCGGGCCCGTCCGAGGTCCTGGTGTCTCAAACGGTGCGCGAGCTCATCGCTGGATCGGGCGTTGCGTTCGAGGACCTCGGAGAACGGGAGCTGAAAGGCGTTCCCGGTCGATGGCGCCTGAACCGGGTCGTCGGAGCTCCTGCGTGAGAGCCGGGGTCGGTTCGTCGGTACTCGATGCGATCGGACACACGCCGCTCGTCGAGCTGTCGCGCATCACTCGCGATCTCGACGGCCGGATCCTCGCCAAGCTCGACTACCTGAACCCCGGAGGGTCCAAGAAGGATCGCATCGCGCTGCGCATGATCCGCGACGCCGAAGCGAGCGGCGACCTCTCGCCCGGCCAATCGGTCGTGGAGCTCACGAGCGGGAACACCGGCACGGGCCTGGCGATCGTCTGCGCGGTCACGGGCCATCCGTTCGTCGCGGTGATGAGCGCCGGCAACTCCGAGGAGCGCGCGCAGATGATGCGGGCGCTCGGCGCCGAGGTGATCCTCGTCGATCAGCGGGAGGGCTCGAAGGATGGCCACGTCTCCGGCGACGATCTCGCGCTCGTCGAGGTGGTCGCCGCAGCCACCGCCGTCGAGCGAGGCGGCTACCGCGCGGACCAATTCCACCTCTCGGGGAACCCCGCGGCGCAGGAGGAGACGGCCGCCGAGATCTGGGAGCAGTCCGACGGCGTCGTCGATGTCCTCTGCGAGTTCCCCGGTACCGGCGGCACGTTCGCCGGGATGGCACGGTTCTTCAAGGCGCAGGATCCGTCGATCGCGTGCTACGCCGTCGAGCCTGCCGGGGCGGCGGTGCTCGCCGGTGAGCCGCTCACGGAGCCGGGTCATCGCATTCAGGGCGGCGGCTACTCGATGCCGTCGCTGCCGCTCCTCGACGAGGCGCTTGTCGACGGATTCCTGCAGGTTCCCGACACCGACGCGATCGAGACCGCCCGTCGCCTCGCTCGAGAGGAGGGTATCTTCGCCGGCTTCTCGTCGGGTGCGGTCGTGCGTGCGGCCGAGTCCCTGCTCGCCGGGTCGCAGGCAGGGAAGACGATCGTGGTCGTGCTGGCGGACTCTGGCATGAAGTACCTGAGCACCGACCTCTGGGGGTGACGGTGGAGACCGCCATCGCCATCGCGATCGGGATCGTCATCCTCGCGCTGCTGCCGATCGCGCCGCGGCTGTTCTGGAGGGGCGTGTGTCCGCCGGACTGCAGGCACGCCTGGCGCGCCGTTCGCCGGACGTCCGAGCGTGTCGATTACTCGTGTTCGCTCTGCGGCGACACGCTTGCCCGCATCGATGGAACATGGCCACCCGAGTGTTCAAAGTCTCGCTTCGATTGCCGCTGGCCGTATTGCATCCCGCTCCGTGAGATCGGGGTCGTGCGCATGTGGGTGGGTTCCGTGCGGCGTCTGATGTGGCGGATGGTCGACGCCCCCGAGTAGTCGCCCGAAGGGTCGCGCTTCCCATGTCAAACCCGCTGTTCCTCACTCTTCCCCGATTGCCTCGCCAGGCCAGTGGCATCGGCTTGGCATTGACACGATGCCATAGTGATGCCAGAATGATGCCATGGAACTCGACCGGTTCATTCAAGACATCCATACCCAGCTCGACGCGACTGCTCAGGCGGGTGGCGAGGAGGCTCGCGAGCTCGCGGACCGGCTCATCGCACCGCTCGACTCCGCGATCCGACTCGCCCTCCAGGATGCGTTGGCTGCCGCGGCCGAGGAGATCACGGTCGAGCTCGCGCCGGGTTCGGTGGAGCTGCGCCTCCGGGGCCGCGAGCCGATCTTCGTCGTGACTCCGCCCGAATCGACCGACGAGGGTGCCGACGGCGATGACGACGAGGGGCTGGGCAGCGCAGCACCGCCCCCTGGCATCGAGGGCGACGACGCGGTCGCCCGCATCAACGTCCGCATGCCCGAGCACCTGAAGGCCCGAGTCGACCGAGCCGCCGAGCGCGACGGGCTTTCGATCAACGCCTGGCTTGTGCGCGCCGCCGCGGCTCGCCTCGATCGCGCCGAGGGGCAGCGCGGCCGCGAGCGACGAGCCCCGACCGGGGCCCAGCACTACAAGGGTTGGGCCCGCTGATCATCGACCACGAGGAGGACCGACGATGACCACCTTCGACACCCCCGATCCGATCGCCGTCGACCTTGAGGTCGGCGTCGGCGACGTCCGCATCGAGGCGAGCGATCGCGTCGACACGACCGTCGAGGTCCGCCCGTCGGACCCGGCCAAGCCGGCCGACGTGAGGGCCGCCGAGCAGACGCGCGTCGAGTACGCGAACGGTCACCTCACTGTGAAGGGACCGAGCGGCTGGCGCCAGTGGGTCTCGAATCGAGGCGACTCGATCGATGTCGCGATCTCGCTGCCTGCGGGCTCGCGTCTGCAGGCCGAGGTCGGCGTGGCGGCCCTGCGCGCGACCGGCCGCCTCGGCGAGTGCCGCGCCAAGGTCGGCGTCGGCGACGTCTCCCTCGAGGAGGTCGGCGCCCTGAACCTCAAGACCGGGGCCGGCGACGTCACCGTCGACCGTGTCGCCGGCAGGGCCGAGGTCGTCACCGGCTCGGGCGGGGTGCGCATCGGCCGCATCGAGGGCACCGCCTGGGTGAAGAACTCGAACGGTGACACCTGGATCGGCGAGGCCGGCGGCGACGCGCGCGCCAGTACGGCGAGCGGCACGATCACGATCGATCGGGCCGGGGCCGGCGTCGTCGCGAAGAGCGCGCACGGCCGGGTGCACCTGGGCGAGGTCGCCCACGGCACCGCGGTCGCCGAGAGTGCCTTGGGTGATCTCGAGATCGGCGTGCGTGACGGGGTGCCGGCCTGGCTCGACCTGCACACGAAGTTCGGGCGTGTGCGCAACGAGCTCGACGCGTCGGAGCGTCCCGCGTCGGGCGAGGACTCGGTCGAGGTGCGGGCGCACACGTCGATGGGCGACATCGTGATCCACCGCTCGCTCGCGGGGAGCGATGCCGCATGACGGCCGCGCTGGAAGTCTCGGGCCTGCGGAAGTCGTTCGGGTCGACGATCGCGCTTGACGGCATCGACCTCCGCGTGGAGGCCGGCACGGTCTTCGCCCTGCTCGGGCCGAACGGGGCCGGGAAGACCACGACCGTGCACGTGCTCTCGACGCTGATCGAGCCCGATGCGGGCGAGGCACGCGTCGCCGGACACGACGTCGCGCGCGAGCCCGACGCCGTCCGCGCCGCGATCGGCGTCACCGGCCAGTTCTCCGCGGTCGACGGCCTGCTCACGGGCGAGGAGAACCTGAGGCTGATGGCCGACCTCTGTCACCTCTCGCGCGACGAGGGCCATCGTCGGGTCGCCGAGCTGGTCGAACGCTTCGATCTGTCCGAGCAGGCCCGCACGCCCGCCGTGACCTACTCGGGCGGGATGCGTCGGCGTGTTGACCTCGCGATGACCCTGGTCGGCGACCCGCGCATCATCTTCCTCGACGAGCCCACGACGGGGCTCGATCCGCGCAGCCGCCGCGAGGTCTGGCGCATCGTGCAGGAGCTCGTCGACGGCGGCACCACGATCTTCCTCACGACCCACTACCTCGAGGAGGCCGACCGTCTCGCCGACCGGGTCGCGGTGATGGACCGCGGACGCGTGGTCGTCGAGGGCACGCCCGACGAGTTGAAGCGTCGCATGCCGGGCGGGTCGATCCGCGTCGGATTCGCCGACGTGCTCGCGCTCGATGCCGCCGCCGCTGCGCTCCCCGGGTCGGTCGCCGACGAGGCGGCGCTGATCCTGCAGATCCCAAGCGATGGGCAGGCAGCGTCGCTGCGCGGCGTGCTCGACGGCCTGCATGCACAATCGATCGACGCCGAGCGGGTCTCGGTGCACGAGCCGGACCTCGACGAGGTGTTCCTCGCGCTGACCGGCGACGTGGAGGAACGCGAAGGGGCCGTGCGATGAGCGCCTACGTGATCCACGACTCGGCCACGATGCTGCGCCGGAACTTCCGGCACATGGTGCGCTACCCGTCCGTTTCGCTGCTCGTGATCGGGATCCCGGTGATCCTCCTGCTGCTGTTCGTGTTCGTGTTCGTGTTCGGCGGCACGCTCGGAGACGGGCTGGGCAATGCCGCCTTGGGGCGCGACGCATACGTCGACTACGTCACTCCGGCGATCGTGCTGATCGCGATCGCGGGCGCGGCACAGGGCACCGCGATCTCGGCCGCGATGGACATGCACGAGGGCATCATCGCGAGGTTCCGCACGATGGGCATCGCCCGTGTGTCGGTGCTCATGGGACACGTGCTCGGCAGCACGCTCCAGACGATGGCCGGCCTCGTGGTCGTGTTCGGCGTCGCGGTGCTGGTGGGCTTCCGGCCCCATGCGAGCGTGGTCGAGTGGATGGCGACCGGCGGTCTCCTGCTGATGATCACCCTCGCGATCACGTGGCTGTCGGTGGCGCTCGGGCTCGCTCCCAAGAGCGTCGAAGCAGCGAGCAACCTGCCGATGCCGCTGATCCTGCTGCCGTTCCTCAGCAGCGGGTTCGTGCCGGTCGAGTCGATGCCTGCGGGCCTGCGGTGGTTCGCGGAGTGGCAGCCGTTCACGCCGTTCATCGAGACGCTGCGGTGGCTGCTGATGGGTGCGGCGATCGGCCGGAGCGCGGTGCTCAGCGTGGTGTGGTGCGTGGCGATCGGACTCGTCGGCTACCTGTGGGCGAAGAAGCTCTACGAGCGGGGTCCGGCCGCGCGTTGATACGGGCTGTCTCAGCCGTCTTTCGGCTGGTCATCCCCGTTTCACGTTGCCGTCGCGCAGCGGAGGGCCGCCGGCGTCGTTGACAACCAACTCCGACAAGCCCGGGCCGGTGGGAATCCCGTCGTCCGATCGAGCGGTCAGTCGGCCGACCGTGAAGCCGGCGAGGAGCGTGGCGACGACGATCAGGCCGATGATCAACGCCCGAGCGTTCTGCATCTTCGGCCCGGGAGCCACGACCACCGAGTGCGCGGATCCGTCCATGACATCTCCTTCCGTTCGCATCCGTCCGAGCAAACTGAGCACAGCGAACGTATGGCCTGGAGGGTCCCGAGGAATCGGGGATGACCCTATGCGTCAGCCATGGGCGCCGGGTTCCTCGACGGATCCCCTCGCGTCTCGACGGATCAGCTCTGCCCGAGACCTGACGCCGAGCTTGTGGAATATCCGGGTGAGGTTCGCTTCGACCGTCTTCACGCTGACGAACAGTTCGCCCGCCACCTCCCGGTTGGTCTTCCCCTCCGCGACGAGGTGAGCCACGCGCTCCTCCGTGGGGGTGAGTGCCGCCGAGGCGTCGGGCGTACCGCCGGCCCGGGCCAGCTCGGTTCGGGCCTTCGTCGACCACAGCGGCGCGCCGAGGGAGTCGAAGGTGCCGAGCGCCGACTCGAAGTACTCACGTGCTGCTCGCTTCTGCTTCGAACGGCGCTCGACGATCCCCCGGAGCAGCTGGGTCCGAGCGGTCTCGAACGGCTGTGAGGCTCGGCCGTGCTGCGCGAGCGCATCGTCGAGCAACAACCGTGCGCCGTCCCGGTCACCCTGCGCCGCAGCCAGCGCGCCCCGACATCGCAGCGACGCGGCCAGCGCCCATGGCCGGTCGGCGGCCTCGGCCTTCCGGGCGAACCGAGTCAGGACCGCGCTCGCCTCGTCGAGGGCGTCGAGCGCGATGAGCGCCTCGACGTCGTCCGGGACGCACGGGATGATCCCCGGCTCGAACGCATCCATGCGATCGAGGTAATCCACGACCGGCGCGAGGTGGCCGTGTGCGCGCTCGCTCGCGCCCAACGACAGCTCGAGGAACCCGAGGACGGCGCCGTTCCAGGCTCCGTTGAACGCGTCGTCGTTCGCTCGGGCGAGCTCGAGCCCTTCCGTCGCCAGGCTGCGCGCCTCGTCCACCCGTCCGAGATAGGCGGCGGCGAGCGCCTGGTTGAACCGCACGACGTGCGTCTGGCTGGCCGCCATGCCCGACTCGGCGATCGTCTCGGCTGCCTCCGCCGCGTACGCCGCGCCGACCTCGTAGCGGCCCGCTCTGCACTCGAGCTCGGCGAGGTAGCACAGCACCTCCTGTCGCACCGTATACATCCCGAGCCGTTCGTACTCCGCGAGCTCGTACTCGAGCGTCGCCCGCGCTTCGGGCAGCGCTCCCGACCACATCAACTGCAGCCCGAGGATCGATCGCGGGGTCGTGTAGACCGACGCTTCGGTCCACGACGTTTCCTCCATCGCCGCGTCCTGGAGCTCGACGGCGCGCGACATCATCGTCGCGTCCGCCTCTCCGCGGAGGAACCGGACCATCCCGAGCGTGGCGAGCGCGTCACCCTTGGTCGCGGGGTCGGCGCCTTGCCCCGCATGGTCGAACGATGCCTGGGCGTGGGCGAGGGCAGCGTCGAGATCCGCTTGATAGAGATCGACCCACGCAAGGTCGAGTTGGATCCCGCCCAGCAGCTCGGGGTCGCCGGCCGCCTCCGCGAGTGCCCGCTCGAGGGGAGCTCGCACGCCCCGCTCAAGGTTCATCCAGCTCATCGACGACAGCCGATAGAGGAGCTCGGCACGGGCGCTGCCGGGCGGCGAGTCGTCGATCGCCTGTTCGAGGAGCTCGTTCGCCTTCGAGGCATCACCCGCATCGAAGTGGTAGCCCGACCCGTCGAGCCGGCGCCGTCGGAGGTCGTCGGTGTCGTCGGCGGGCGTCAGGCGCATCGCGAGGTCCAGCAGCTCGGCGGCCGCGTCGGGGGCGCCCCTCGCCCGCGCGTACCGGGCGGCGGCGTCGAGGACCGACGCGACGTGGGCGTCCGGATCGGTCGTCGCCAGCGCCAGGTGCCTCGCCCGTTCCTCGGGATCGGTGAGTCGCTCAGCGAGGAGTCGATGCAGTGAGCGTCGTCGGTCCGACGAGGCGCTCGCGTACACCGTGGAACCGAGGAGTGGATGGGAGAAGCGCAGTCGGCCGTCGACCGCCTCGATGACACCAGCCTCCTCCGCTGCCGCGACGCCCTCGAGCGAGCGTTCCGGCCGATCGCTCGTGACACGCACCAGATCGAGCGTGGGGTGCGACGCAGCCGCGACCACCAACAGCGGATCGCGCGTCGACGTCGGGAGGCTCGCGATGCGGGCCGCGAGCAGCTCGCGAAGATCGTCGGGCACGGGGAGCTGGTCACCGGCTTCGGGACGATCGCCCGTCCTGAGGAGCTCGCGGGCGGTCTCGAGGGCGAACAATGGGCTCCCCTGCGTGATCGCGTGGATGCGGCGGATGACCGGACGACTCAGCTCGATGCCCATCCGCTCGCGCAGCAGCCGTCCCAGCGACTCCTGCGAGAGCGGGCCGACCATCAGGCGTTGGACCCCGTCGAACCCGAGGGCCCCCTCGAAGTCCACCCGCTCCGTCGTACCCGACCCGAGGCGCAGCGATGCCAGCACGCTGACCGCCTCGTGCCGCAAGCGTCGGAGGATGAAGGTCAGCACGCGGGCGGACGGCGTGTCGAGCCACTGCACGTCGTCGATCGCGATCACGACGAGCGATGTCTGCACGAGCGAACGGACCACGCCCAGCGAAGCGAGAGAGATCGCTCGTCGATCGAGCGTGGCCTCGGGTCCGGAGCGAAGGAGCGCGGCCTCGAGCGCTCGCCGTTGGGGGGAGGGCAGATCGAGCATCGCCTCGTCGACCGCTCCCTCGAACAGGTCGCCGAGCGCCGAGTACGACAGCGTCGCCTCGCTCTCGGCGGCTCGCGACGACATCACGAGCGCCCCGGAGGCCCGCGCCGACGCCGCCCCGGCCTGCCACAGCGTGGTCTTTCCGATGCCGGCGTTCCCTTCGAGGATGAGCGCGCGAGGACCGGCGGGGACGGACCGGATGAACCGATGGATCTCCGCCAGCTCCCGGTCTCGCCCGAGGATGTGGTTGTGATCGATCGCTTCCACGTCGGCGACCTCGTCGGGTTCGGACCATCGTAGGCCGGAGCCACGAGGAGGTGTCGACGCCTCAGCTCGCGTCGGCCACCCAGTACATCGGGTCGCCCGCTCCGAGATCGGTGATCCCGGCGTCGACCAGCGCCCCCGCCACGAGCGTGCGGCGGTGGGCGGCGAACGTCAGCACGTGCGCGATCATGCCGCCGTAGGTCATGACCACCGGCGGCTCGCATAAGGCGTCGACGAACGTCTCGTCGAGACGTCCCTGCTCGGCGGTCTCGCCGACCGTCTCAAGGAAGGCCGTGCCTTCCGTCGCGAGCCGCTCGCGCATCGATCCGATCGACTCGCCGCGCTCGACGTCGAAGTCGTACGGGCGGGCGTCGATCGTCGCGTTCCACATCGCCATCTGCCCGACGAGGCGTGAGAGCAGCGACCGCATCGTGGGATCGTCGTCGACGCCTTCGACCGAGATCTCGATCGGCTCGTCGAGTCGCTCGTCGCTCAGGGTGGCAGCCCGGTCGATCATCTCGCCGACGAGCCAGACGTGATGCCGCACCATCGCCTGCAACAGATCCATCGTTCCCACCTTTCCGCGAGCCGGGAACCTCAGGCGTCCCGGCGGATGGAAGTGCACGTCGCTCGGAGCGTCGAGCTGGAACCGCGTGGGATGCCGCCGCCACTCGGTGGGAGACATCCCGTAGGCGCGGGTGAACGCCCGGGTGAACGCCTCGTGCGACGAGTACCCGGCCTCGACCGCGACGTCGAGTACGGTGCGGTCGGTCGTCACGAGCCGGTACGCCGCGCGCTCCAGCAGCACGCGACGACGGAGCGCGGCCGGGGGCTCGCCGGCGGCGGCGGAGATCATCCGGTCGAAGTGAAACCGCGACAGGTGCAGCCGGGCGGCGAGCTCGTCGCCCGAGGCGTCGTGGTCGTCGAGGCTCTCGGCCAGCACATCGATGAACGCCGCGAACGTGTCCGTGCGCACGGTGCTCATGCCAGGCTCGGCGGTCCGGCCTCGAGTCGTTCCCGCACCTGCGCCAGGCGCTCCGGAACGTGATGCGGCATCTCCCACCGGGTCTCGAGCCACCACGTGCATCCGGCGTGGGCCCATGGAGCCACCGAGTCCCTCGCTTCCCGCGGGTCGCCGGCCGGCGTCTCACCCTCTGCGATCACGTCGACGTCGTTCGCCGAGCCGTGTTCAGTGAGCCACGCGCGCAGGTCCCGGATGTCGTTCGGCGACGGGTCCCGTCCCCCGAGGTCGAACTGCGGCACGATGCCGTCGCATCTGAGCACCCGCGTCATCGACCGCTCGCGCCGCCAGAGTCCCACCACCCAGATCGGGATACGTTCCTGCACCGGCCGAGCGACGCGCATCTGCTCGTCACGACCGAGGTCGAACGTGTACCAGCGGCCGCGGTAGCTCGAGCCACCGTCCCAGAGCGCACGGATCAGGTCGATGCCCTCGTCGAGCCGAGCGGCCCGCTCGCGCAGATCGGTCGGTTCGCTCGTGTCGGGCAGGTCGGGCGCCACGGCACCGAGCCCGACGGTGAGGATCGCCCGGCCCTCGGAGAGCTGGTCGAGCGTGGCGACCTGGCTCGCCACCTTCCAGGGGCGTCGCCAGGGCAGCGGCGTGAGGAGCGTGCCGAGGCGGATCCGCGAGGTCCGGGTGGCGATCGCCGAGAGGAGCCCCCACGCATCGACCCCGTAGGCCGCCTCCCAGACAAACACGCCGTCCCAGCCCTCGCGCTCGGCGATCTGCGCGAGCTCGAGCTGCTCGGTCGCCGTGCCGCCCGGAAGGATCACGCCCATCCGCATGGCGCCATGATGCGGCAGCCGTGGCGGTTGCGACTTGATCGTGTTTGCGGTCTTCCGGCGACCTACGGCTCGCGAACCACGCGGCTGTCGCCTCGCGATCCTCGAGCGCTCAACCTGTCGCGACCTCCGCGTCTCGGAACGTCGCCATGCCGTAGAAGTCGCCAACGGCCACGTCGATGACCCGCGCCGCGGCGTCGCCGACCCGGTACTCGACGATCTGACGGTGCCCGGCGAGCTGTCCCCCGGTGATGAAAATGGTGTCGCCCGACGGCGCCCAATCGATGAAGACGTAGGGCGTCGGGACCGTCGCTTCGTCGACGACCGTGGTCCGACCGGTGCCGACATCGATCAGCGCGAGCTGACGCGCCGCGTCCTCCCCGTCGCCCAGCCGGACGGCGACCGCCAGGGTGCGACCGTCGGGTGAGAACGCCCCGTGGAGGGCCTCGAATCCCGTGGCACCGACCGGGGGTTCGACGACCAGCGCTTCGCCAGAGCTCACGTCCTTCACGTTCATGGATCGGCACGCGCCGTCGCACCAAGCCAGGAGCTGCCCTTGCCATGCGACCGGGAGCTGGCCCGGCAGCCGGTCGACGTCGCGACCGGTCGACGGGTCCCACACTAGGAGCTCGCCGCTCCGCTGGAACACGAGGTTACCGTCCACCGCGGCGACGGGCCACGCACCATCGGGTGGACGTGTGTCAGGCACGGTCACTCGGCCGTCGATCGCCACCTCGCGGACCGCGGTCAACCTGCCGTCGTCCTGCGACTCGTCGACGATACCGACCCACACGCGATCGGGCGCTGACGACGAGATGAAGAACAGCGAATCGCGCACGAGCACGTCGAAGGTCGGTTCGTCTCCGGGATGCACGACGAGCGTCCGGTACGCCCACGCGACCAACGCGTCGGCTCGGCGCACGACCCGATAGGGGGCGTCGCCGGGTGGAAGTTCCGGCATCGAGAGGTGCCTCGCGGTCTCGCTCGATGGGTCGACCACCCATGCCTCGCCGTCGCCCGCGAGGAACAGCCGGTCGGTGCGCGCCTCGGGGACAGGCGTCGCGGGTGTCGTCGCCCGTTCCCCCTCGCGATCGGCGATCGCCCACGCCCCTCCGATCAGGGCGACGGCCACCGCGACGCCGAGCACGCCCGCCCCGACCCGTCGATGACGTGCCCGGCGGGCGGCTCGTTCCCGAAGGTCGACGAGGGGTGCGGGCGAAGGCGCGAGGTCGTCGAGGTCTCGGCGTAGCCGTTCGATCAGCTCATCCATCGTCGTCGCCTTCCGGAAGCAATCGGGCGCGCAGCTCCCGCCGCGCTCGGTGCACGCGGCTGCGCACCGACGCCGGCGTGATGTGCAGGATGTGCGCCGCCTCGTCGGAGCTCATGCCCAGCCAGTCGACGAGCATGAACGCCTCACGCAGGCGGACCGAGAGCGAGGAGATCGCGTCGACGAGGTCGCGGCGGCCCGGATCGATCTCCACGTCACGCAGCCCCACCCCGAGCGTGCGCAGCCGGCGGGTTCGCACGGCCAGGGAGCGGATCCGACGGCGGTTCAGGTTCGTCGCCACCCGGTAGAGGTAGCCGCCGGGCGACGTCATCCCCGACACGCGGTCCCAACGCTCGTACACCCTGACCATCGCCTCCTGCGCGAGCTCCTGCGCCTCGTCAGCATCGGGCACGAGCAGGAACAGCGCCCGCACCAGACTCGGGAACTCCGTCCGATAGAAGTCCTCGAAGTCCGGCGGCCCGCCGACGTCGTCGCGCTTCACCGTTCCCACCGTCCGCACATGAC
Organism: Actinomycetota bacterium; assembly: GCA_041287635.1. Taxonomy (GTDB): domain Bacteria; phylum Actinomycetota; class UBA4738; order UBA4738; family HRBIN12; genus JAOUEA01. The sequence goes on from JBGGNG010000032.1 coordinate 17,290, forward strand.
ACCAACCCTCGAGGGGGCCGCATCGTTGCATCGCGCGGTGGCCCGGGCCACCGGGGCTCAGGCGCCGCCCGCCCTCGAGGAACCGGCTACCGCTTCGGCGGCAGCGTCCTTGCGTACCCGGCGCCGACCTGAACCCACTTCTCGAGCTGGCGCTCGGTGCGGACGGCCTCTGCGTCCACCCGGAGCCAGCCCCGCACCTGCCGGCCGCGCATCTCCATAGGTCGGACGCCTTTCGACGTGAGCAGGTCGTCGGAGGCCGCCGGGTCCGCGCGCACCAGCAGGCCGCCATCACCGCTTGCGGCGACGGCCATGTTCCCGCCGATCAGGAACGCGAGGCCGCCGAACATCTTCTTCTCGGTCAGGCCGGCATCACCCTCGAGCAGCGCCCGGATGCGGGCGGCGAGGTGCTCGTCGTACGCCATGGTCCGATGCTACGTCCGCCGGGTGACGACGGAGGGCCCATGCGGGCGACGGATCTGCGAGGCGGCGCTATCCGTCCGCACTCGCTAGCATCGATTCATGGTCTCCCGGATCTCGCACACGACGTTCGATTGCCGCGACGCCTTCGCGCTGTCGACGTTCTGGAAACTCGTGCTGGGGTTCGGCGATGTGCCGGGCGATCCGAACGAGCCCGGAGACGAGGAGTGCATGATCATCGGGCCCGGAGGAGAGCCCAGGCTCCTGTTCGTCGAGGTTCCTGAGGGCAAGGGATCCAAGAACCGGGTGCACCTCGATCTGGAACCGACCGACCGGGACCGCGATCAAGAGATCGAGCGGATCGTCTCCCTCGGTGCGACGCCGCTGCACGACCTCCGGAAGGAGGATGGGAGCGGCTGGCTGGTCCTCGCCGACCCCGAAGGCAACGAGTTCTGCGTCCTCCGCAGTCGAGCCGAGCGCGAACCTGATCGAGTCGACCGATCACCGAACCCATCGCTGTAGCCGTCGACTCGGCGGGCCGTCAGGGAATGCTCGAGACGGCGTCCCTGAGGTGCTGCAGCTTCTCGGGGTTGCTCACGGCATGCAGGGTCTGCACCTGGTCGTCGACGATGTCGAGCGAGACGGCCACGACGGGGACCCCCTCCGCATCGAGGAACACCGCTCCAGGCTGACCGTTGATCTCCATCCGTCGCATCGCCACGACGCCCAGCCCGGCGCCGGACGCCGTGCGCCCCTGCAGCAGCCGGGCGACCTTGTCGCGTCCGTGCACCGGACGCGGGAACGCGGCGGCCTTGCCGCCACCGTCGGCGTACGCGACCACGTCGGCGGCGAGCAGGTCGAGCAGGCCGTCCTGGTCACCGGCGCCGGCAGCTTCGAAGAACCGCCGGGCGAGCTCCTCCCGTCGTTCGCGCGACGCCTCGAAGCGTGGCGTGCCCTCCTGCACGTGGCGGCGAGCGCGCACGGCGATCTGCCGGCAGTTGTCCTCGCTCTTGCCCACCACGTCGGCGATCTCGTCGTACCCGTAGGCGAACACCTCGCGCAGCAGGAACACCGCGCGCTCGACCGGCGTGAGGTGCTCGAGGAGCAGCAGGAACCCCATCGACAGCGAGTCGGCCGTCTCCGCGTGGCGGGCGGCGTCGGGCTCCGTCTCGGTCATCAGCGGTTCGGGGAGCCACGTGCCCACATACCGCTCGCGCCGCACCCTGGCCGACCGGAGGTGGTCGATGCTGAGCCTCGTGGTCACCGCGGAGAGGTAGGCCTTCGGATCGTCGACCTCGGTGCCGCGCCTCGCCTCCCGATGGAAGCGCAGGAACGCCTCCTGCACGATGTCTTCGGCTTCGGAGGCACTGCCGAGCATTCGGTATGCGATCGAGAACAGCAGCGGTCGCAGCTCCGTGTACGACTCGTCCACGCGGTCGGCTCCTTCCCGGCGTCGTTCCATCTTGCCCCTTCGACGATGGAGAGGCTCCCGCTGTGACACCTCGATCGGATGTCACGGGAGCTGGTGCTCCCTCGTCTTTGTATGTGAACGGCGCAGAGACGAGAGGAGGCAACGGTGCACGAGTCCAAAGGCACTACGGCACCGCACCGAGGGACCGGCCCCGAGCTGCCGAGCCTCGGCGGTGTCATCGCCGGATCGATCCTGTTCATGACCGGAGGTCTGTTGATGTTCACGATCATCGGCATCCCGCTCGGCATCCCGATGTTCGCCGCCGGGCTCGGCCTGATGCTGACGCCGAAGGAGCGCTGATGGTGGGCGCGCTCCGGGTCGCGCGGACGCTGCGCCGCCAGCGGATGCCGCTCGACGAGACTCGAACCCTGCTCACGGCCGACGATCCGGAGATCGTGCGCCGGCACCTCGAGCTCCACCGGGAACGGCTGGAGGAACGCCTGGCCGCCCAGGTGCGCACGCTCGCCTCGATCGAGCACCTTTGGGCGTGACCGCTCGGGGCTGATCAGAACGTCGGTCTCAGACCGGCGGGAGGGGGGTGATGCGTGGCATCAGCTCGTCGTCGGAACGGTCGGCGAAGAACGCGTCCTTCAGGCGACCCAGCGACCTGCGCTGCTTCTCGTTCAGCTCGCCGAATGCCCCTCGGGACGCGATGCCGATGCGCATCTGGTAGAGGCAGAGCGGGGATGCAGGCCACACCCGGACGCCCTCGAACTCAACGGGGTCGTGCGTGAAGGTGTCTGGCGGGAGGTGCACGCGGAAGCCAGCCGGCGGCTCCTTCCCTTCGATCTCGAAGAGCAACCTGTGGATGCCGATCGCGTGCCCGCCGTCGACCTCGTCGCTGACCCCGATGTCGATCGAGAGCTCCCCTTGCTGCGCGGTGAGGTAGAACGGCTGACCTGGAGCCGACTCCCCGTACGTCTCGAAGTCGTCGAAGCCGAGCTCGCGGGCGTGGTTGAGCCGCCGCGACAGCTCGGACCTCGGCACGAGCCAGTCGACGTCCTCGTGCTCTCGGGAGACGCCCGCCCCGATCAACGCATCCTCGGCGTAGCCGCCGATGATGTGGAGAGGTGGATCGAGCGCGGCCATCCGGCCCAGGAGATCGAGCTGGCGCTGCGTCCGCGTCGGCACGCGCCATCCTACGGGCGGTGATGCCGATTCATCGAGCCCCGACGAGATACCAGGTCTCCATCTCGCCCTTGCCCTTGACGGCGATCGTGCCTCGAGGCTCGCAGACGAAGTCGTCCCTCAGCAGCTCGTAGGTCGTGCGCGTGATCTGGATCTCGCCCGGTGTGCCGTTGGACTCCATGCGGCTCGCCGTGTTCACGGCGTCGCCCCACAGGTCGTAGAGGAAGCGCTTCGTGCCGATCACGCCGGCCGTGACCGATCCGGTGTTGATGCCAAGCCGCAGCTCGAGCCCGTCGCGGCCGGAGATGGCCGAGGTCGCCACCGAGTCCCGCATGTCCAGCGCCAAGCGGGCGGCCCGGTGCGCGTGATCGGCGCACGGATCCGGCACGCCCGCCGCGGCCATGTACGCATCGCCGATCGTCTTGATCTTCTCGAGCCCGTGCCGCTCGACGAGCGTGTCGAACCGCGAGAAGAGCTCGTCAAGTGTCCCCACGACCTCGGCCGGCGTGAGGCGCTGGGAGAGCGGCGTGAAGCCCACGACGTCGGCGAACACGATCGTGGCTGACTCGACGTGGTCGGCGATCGATCCCGAGCCGGCCTTCAGTCGCTCCGCGATCGCGCTCGGCAGCACGTTCGTGAGCAGCGCCTCGGACCGCGCCTGCTCGGCCCGCAGCGCTGTCAGCGCCGCGTTGCGCTGGGTGGCGAACGACGCGAGCACCGTGAACGCGACCGCACCGGTGCCGATCACGTTGAGCGCCAGCATCGTGGTCGTGAACCACGTCGGCACGTCGATGTCGGTGAAGAACATCTCGCCCCCGACGCCCAGGAGCACGAAGGCCGCCACGAACCCGACGAACCAGCCGATGGCCTGGCGAACCTCGAGGAACACGAGCGCGCCGAGCGGAGCCAGCATGCCCCACAGCCCGACGCCTCCCGAGGGAAGGAACCCGCCCGACACCATCTGCCCGAGCGTCGTCATGAGGAGCACGTCAAGGAGCTGCACGGTGAGGAACGGCCCGAATTTCCTGGTCCTCGAGAACACCACCAACGAGCCGACCGA
>JBGGNG010000033.1:0-7536 GCA_041287635.1 Actinomycetota bacterium
ACCTCGCGTACCACCGAGGCACGTGGCACGGGGGGCCGTACGACCCTCGCGCCACCCGCTTCGGTCCGATCTGTATCCCCGTCGCGACCCAGATCGTGCACGCCGTCGGCTACGCGATGGGCTTGGCGCTCGACGGCACGCGGGCGTGCTCCCTCGCCTACTTCGGCGACGGCAGCGCGAGCGAGGGCGACTTCCACGAGGCGGCGAACCTCGCCGGCGTCTTCACAGCCCCGGCGATCCTCTTCTGTCAGAACAACGGCTGGGCGATCAGCGTGCCGACCGAGCGGCAGACCGCCGGCGAGATCTTCAAGCGCGCCGAGGGCTACGGCTTCCCGGGGGTCCGGGTCGACGGCAACGATGTGCTCGCCGTGTACCGGGCCACGCGTGAGGCCACGGCGCGGGCATACGCCGGCGAGGGGCCGACCTTGATCGAGGCCCTGACGTACCGCATCGGCGCGCACTCGACGGCCGACGACCCGGGGCACTACCGCGACGACGACGAGGTCTCGGCGGCGCGCGCCTTCGACCCGATCGTGCGGTTCCGCTCGTGGCTCGAGGGTCAAGGCCATGTCGACGACGGCCTGCTCGCCGACTGGGACGCCGAGATCGAGTCCGAGGTGCTCGCGATCAGGGACGGGGTGATCTCCCAGCCGGATCCTCCGGTCGAGTGGATGTTCGACTGGACGTACGCTGATCCGCCGACGGCGCTCGCGGAACAACGACGCGAGGTGCTCGGTGGCTGAGGTCACGATGGTGGGCGCCCTGAACGCCGCCCTGCGGGACGCGCTCCGCGAGGACGACCGCGTGCTGGTCTTCGGCGAAGACGTGGGGCGCTCGGGCGGGGTCTTCCGCGTGACCGACGGACTGCAGGCCGAGTTCGGAGACCGGCGGGTGTTCGACACCCCGATCAGCGAGGCGGGCATCGCCGGCGCCGCCGTCGGACTCGCCTTCGGGGGGTGGCGGAGCGTGGTCGAGATGCAGTTCGATGCGTTCTCGTACCCGGCGCTCGAGCAGATCGTGGACCACGTCGCGAAGATGCGGGAACGCACCCGGGGACGCGTCGACATGCCGATCACGATCCGCATGCCGGCGTTCGGCGGCATCAGGGGCAAGGAACATCACGGCGAGAGCCCCGAGACGTTCTACGTGCACACGGCGGGACTCAAGGTGGTCACGCCGTCGAACCCCGGCGACGCCTACCGGTTGTTGCGACTCGCGATCGCGGACCCCGACCCGGTGGTCGTGCTCGAGCCGAAGGCGCGCTACTGGACCAAGCAGGATGCCGATCTCACGACCGGCGGCCCCGGGATCGGCGAGGGCACGGTCGTGCGCGACGGCGACGCCGCGACGGTCTTCACGTACGGCTCGATGGTGTCCAGATGCCTCGAAGCCGCGAGCGTCGTGGCCGACGAGGGCGTGGCCACTCGGGTCGTCGACCTACGGTGGCTGTCCCCGCTCGACACGGGGCTGATCGCCCGGTGCGTGCGCGAGACCGGTCGCGCGGTCGTCGTGCACGAGGCGCCCAAGACGCTCGGCCTGGGCGCCGAGGTGACGGCGCGCATCGTCGAGGAGGCGTTCGACTTCCTCGAGGCGCCGGTCCGCCGGGTGACGGGCTACGACGTGCCATACCCGCCGGCGGCGTTGGAACACCACTACCTGCCGAGCGTCGAGCGCATCGCCGATGCCGTCCGAGGGGTGGTGGCGTACTGATGGCGCGGGCCGAGCTGGTGTTCGCGATGCCGGACCTCGGGGAGGGCCTCGAGGAAGGCGAGATCGTCGAGTGGCTCGTCGCCGAGGGCGACACGGTCGAGCTGAACCAGCCGCTGGTGGAGGTCGAGACGGCCAAGGCAACCGTCGAGATCCCGTCGCCGTTCGCCGGGGTCGTCGCGTCGCTGCACGGGGCGATCGGTGCCACGATCCTCGTCGGCGCACCCTTGGTGACGTTCGGCGATGCCGGGGACGTGGCGTCGAGCAGCGGCGCAGCGGCTCCAGGCGCGGCCGCGAGAACGACCCCTCCGGTTCGGAAGCTGGCGAAGGAGCTGGGGGTCGACCTCGCAGCGGTGGTCGGCTCGGGACCCGACGGGCGGGTCACGGCCGAGGATGTGCGGGCGGCCGGAGGCGTCGTGTCCCGACCACCCGCGCCCGTCCCCTCCCGATCGGTGATCGCGGCGAACATGGAACGACAGGCGGCGATCCCGCAGGTGACGACGTTCCGGACGCTCGACTGCACCGCCCTGGAAGCCTTCCGTGCGGAGCTCGGGATGTCGCCGCTCCCTGTCGTCCTCGCGGCGTTGTGTCGCACGATCGCTGCACACCCCGCGTTGAACTCGGGCTGGGGTGACGGTGGCGTCGTCGAGCGGGAGGGCATCGACGTGGGATTGGCGGCCGACACCGAGCGTGGGTTGGTCGTGCCGGTGCTGCGGGATGCGCCCGCGCTCGGGATGACCGCGCTCGCCGCCGAGATCGCACGGCTCGCGCGGTCGGCCCGCGAGGGTTCCCTGACGCCGAGGGAGCTCACCGGGGCCACGATCGCGGTGAGCAACACCGGGAGCTACGGCAGCGAGGCCGGCACGCCGATCCTGTCGCCGGGCACGAGCGTCACGCTGGCGTTCGGCGTGATCGGCCCTCGCGCCCTGGTGGTCGACGGCGAGGTCGTCGCGCGGCCCGCCTCCACGCTGAGCTGCACCTTCGACCATCGCGTGCACGACGGGGCGACGATCGGGCGCGCGCTCACCCACCTGGTCGACCTCCTCATGTCCACCGAGCGATTGGGAGACTTGCCGAGATGAAGATCGTGTCCCTGCTGCCCTCGGCCACCGAGATCGTCTACGCACTCGGTCTCGGCGACGACCTGATCGGCGTGACCGACGAGTGCGATTTCCCTGCCGACGCGGTGACGAAGCCCGTGGTCTCCCGCAGCGCGCTCCCCCAAGGCCGGCCGCTCACGTCGCGGGAGATCGACGCCGCGGTGCGCGAGCGGATGGACGACGGCCGGCCGCTCTACGTGCTCGACACCGACCTGATCCGCCGTGAGCAACCGGACGTGATCCTGACGCAGGATCTCTGCCGGGTCTGCGCCGTGCCGGCCGGCCACGTCGAGGAGGCTCTCGCACGACTGGGGCTCACCGAGGCCACGAAGGTCGTCTCGCTCGATCCCGACACGCTCGACGACGTGATCGCGCAGATCGAGGTCGTGGGTGGCCTCCTCGGGGTCGAGGAGCGAGGCGCTGAACTGGCCGCGGACCTCCGGGAGCGCATCGCGACGGTCAAGCAGACGGCGATCAGGCTCCCGACGGTCAGCGTCTTCTGCATGGAGTGGGCGGAGCCGCCGTTCGCGGCCGGCCACTGGATCCCCGAGTTGGTCGAGGCCGTCGGGGCGGCGAACCTGCTCGGCGCGAAAGGGGAACCGTCGCGCACCGTGACCCACCGCGAGATCCGCGACGCCAATCCCGAGGTGCTCGTGTACATGCCCTGCGGGTACTACCTCGAGGAGGCCGAAGCCGAGGGCGAGCAGGTGATCGCGCACCCCGAGATCGCCGATACGCCGGCCGTGCGCAACCGCAACGCGTTCGCGGTCGACGCGACGTCGTTCTTCTCCCGCCCCGGCCCGCGCATCGTCGACGGACTCGAGGCCCTGGCGTGGGCGGTGCATCCGGAGGCCTACCCGGAGCCACCGCCCGGCTCGATCACGCGCCTGTAGTGGGAACGAGTCCCGGAAGGGGGAGGCAGGTGAGCCGAGGGGTCCTCTCCACCAGCGTCGGGACCCACCGCGGGGCCTTCACCCCGCTCGACTGGGGGCTCTTCGCGTCGATCGGCGCGATCTGGGGCGCCTCGTTCCTGTTCATCGCGATCGGGCTCGACGCGTTCGAACCGGGGCTCATCACGTGGCTCCGGGTGCTGTTCGGGGCCGCCACGCTCTGGCTCGTGCCCGCATCTCGAACGCCGATCGCTCGCGAGGATCGCCCCCGGCTCGTGGCACTCTCGTTCCTCTGGGTGGGGGTGCCCTTCACGCTCTTCCCGCTTGCCCAGCAGTGGATCACCTCCGGGCTCACCGGGCTGCTGAACGGCTCCCTGCCGATCTTCGCGACGGCGATCGGAGCCCTGATGCTGCACCGCCTGCCCGGACGCCCGCAGACGATCGGACTCGTCGTGGGGTTCGCCGGCGTGGCCGCGATCGCGGCCCCCTCGCTCGCCGAGGGCTCGAACGAGGCCCTCGGCGTCGTGCTCGTGCTCACGGCCGTGGGCTGCTACGGGGTGGCGATCAACATCGCCGCCCCTCTCACCCAGCGTTACGGGTCGCTGCCGGTCATGGCGCGCATGGTCGGCCTCGGCGCGATCTGGACGACGCCGTTCGGGTTCGTCGGGCTCAGCGGCTCGTCGTTCTCGTGGGGACCACTCGCGGCGATCGTCGCCCTCGGCGCGCTCGGCACCGGGCTCGCGTTCGTGCTGATGGGCCGGCTGGTCTCGCGGGTCGGATCCTCACGGGCCTCGTTCGCGACCTACCTGATCCCGGTCGTCGCCCTGGTGCTCGGAGCGGTGTTCCTCGATGAGACCGTGCGTGCGCTCTCGATCGTGGGCATCGGTCTCGTGATCGCCGGCGCCCTGCTCGCATCAGGGAAGGAGCGCGGCGCGTGATCGACGACGGCGACGGAGCCGCACCGATCCTCGAGTTCGATCCCGCCCCCACCGCGGTGATCGAGCCCGCCGACGTGGTCGAGCCGATGTCGATCGCTCCCCACGCGGTGTTCTGCTTCTTCCAAGATGTGATCGCCGATGTCGTCGAGCGTCACGACGGCCGGATCGTCGACCACGTCGTGAGCGAGATCGGACGCAACCCGGTCTACGAGATCGACCACGCCGGCCGCCGGCTCGTGGTGATGCACCCGGGGGTCGGCGCCCCGCTCGCGGCCGGCTTCCTGGAGGAGCTGATCGCCCGCGGCTGCCGCACGTTCGTCGCCTGCGGCGGCGCCGGCGTGCTCGTGCCCGACGTCGCCCTCGGCCACGTGATCGTGCCGACCTCGGCGGTTCGCGACGAGGGAACCTCGTACCACTACCTGCGCGCGTCGCGCACCGTCGAACCGTCGTCGCCGGCCGTCGACGCGATCGTCGAGACCGCGGATCGCCACGGGGTGCCGCACGTGACAGGCGCGACCTGGACCACCGACGCGATCTATCGGGAGACGCGAGGGAAGGTCGACGCGCGCGTCAGCGAGGGGTGCCTCACCGTCGAGATGGAGGCCGCAGCGTTCTTCGCCGTCGCCGCGTTCCGTGGCGTCACGTTCGGGCAGGTGCTCTACGCGGGCGACGACCTCTCGGGTGACGCGTGGGATCAGCGAGGATGGGACGAGCACACGACCGGGCGCGAGACGCTGTTCCGCATCGCGGCCGAGGCCGTCCTGTCGCTGCCGCCCGATCCCCTGCCCTCGCCCACGGCCGAGGGCTGAGCGCCCGCCTCGTCCGATATCCTGCGCGGCATGGCCCACGACGTCTCGATCGGCGGGCGCGACTACCGCGTCCGAAGCCCACTCGGCGTCTTCGCCCTCAGCGTCGTGTCCCTCGGCATGTACTGGCTGTACTGGTACTACCGGGTGAACGACGACATCCGCATGTACCTGCGGAACTACTCGATCCGGCCGCTCGTCTCGACGCTCGCGATCGTGGGGCTGTTCAGCGCCGGTCCGCTGGTCGTCGTCGCGGTCCTCGCCGACGCCTGGTGGCTGCTCACCGTCGCCGTGGTCCTCGTGGTCATGGCCCTCGTGGGGTTCTTCCACACGGGCCGGCGCGTGATCACCGCCCAGGAACAGGCGGCGGTCGAGCCGTCCTCCGCCGGCCTCGCGTTGCTGCTCTACATGTTCGCCGGGTTCCTCGGCGGCTCGTACCTGCAGGCCGGGCTGAACCGCGCCTGGACCCGGGCCGCGGGCGAGGAGGAGGAGCGGCTCGCGGCTGCGTCCGCGGCGACGCCGGCACGTGAGCCCGTGAAGCCGTTCCCGCGACCTGCGCCGAGGGCGGGCGCCAACCTCGTGAGCCCCGATGACGTGGGCTCGCGCGTCACGTTCCAGTTCGAGCTGCCCAACGGATACACGACCGAGGCCGTGGGGGTCTTCGAGCGCTGGGACATCGACGCCGAGACGTACTTCGTTCGAAAGAAGGACGGCACCGAAGTGCGGGTGCCGGCGCGCGGTGTGCGTCACGGCAAGGTCATCCCCGACCGTCCGGCGGCGCCCACGCCGGGCTGACCCGCGCAGCCGTGCTCGACCGAGCGACCGACCCAGGAGGCGACGACCGATGTCCGACGCACTGCCCACCTCGCTGATCCGCCTGCGCCTCGGCCAGGAAGACGCCCACTACGGCGGCAACCTCGTCGCCGGCGCCACCCAGCTGAAGATCGTGGGCGACCTGATCACCGAGCTCGCGATGCGCTACGACGGCGACGAGGGCCTCTTCCGCGCCTACGAGTCCGTCGAGTTCCTCGCACCGCTGTACGCGGGCGACTGGATCGAGGCCCGCGGGAAGATCGTGAGCGTCGGGAACTCCTCACGGCGCTGCGAGTTCGAGATCCACAAGATCGGCGCCGCCCGCACCGACATCAGCGAGAGCGCGGCCGAGTTCCTCGACGAGCCCGTCCTCACGCTGAAGGCGATCGGCACCACGGTCGTGCCGAAGGAGCACCAGCGCTTCGACCATTGATCCGTACTGCGGTCGTTCGGTTCGGCCGTGACCCCGGCGCCTACGAGGCTTCCTCGAGGCCGTGGAGCACCTGCAACAGCTCGTCGACGTTGAACGGCTTCGGCATGTAGGCGTCGGCACCGAGCTCGGCGGCCTTGGCGCGGTCGCGCAGCGACGAGAGCGCGCTGACGATCACCACGCGCGGGCGCTGACCGTCGGGGAGCTTCACCATCTCCTCCAACACCGCCCAGCCGTCCATCGTCGGCATCATGATGTCGAGCACCATGAGGCCGGGGTGGTGCTCGGAGATCTCGGCGAGTGCCTCGACGCCGTTGTTCGCCGCGTAGGTCGTATACCCCTCCGCCTCGAGGCTGAACTGCAGCACCCAGACGACCTGCGGCTCGTCGTCGACGACGAGCACGCTCGGCATGGGGGACACCGGTGCGGGTGCGGTCTCGCTGTGCATCGTGTTGAAGGTTACGGTCGCTCGACTCCCTGCCTTTATCGGCCGCGCGGGGGTTTCCGACCGGCCGGACGACCGGGTCTTCCGTCGCACGAAGGCTCCGGCGGGTGATGGCAGCCTAGTCAGCGAGGGCCACGAGGTTCGGCGTACGTCGCCCGGATCCGCAGGTCAGACGATGGAAACGCCGTCGCCGCCGACGACCCGCCCGATGCGGAAGGCGGTCTCCCCCGCACGGTCGAGCACCCGCTCGGTATCGTCCGGGTCGACCACGAGCACCATTCCGACACCCATGTTGAACGTGGCGAACATGTCGTCGTCGGTCGCCCCCGCGGAGGCCTGCACGAGGGAGAACACCGGCTGCTCGGGCCACGTGCCCCGCTCGACCTCCGCGCCGAGACCCTCGGGCA
>JBGGNG010000034.1:0-4899 GCA_041287635.1 Actinomycetota bacterium
GACCAGGGCCAACGCAAAGGCCTCCGCCAGGCGAGCGCGCTGCTCGGCGGGAACGACCACGAAGCGCCAGGGCAGGAGTCGGCCATGGTCGGGCGCGGTCGCGGCCGCACGAAACAGGCTGTCGATCTGCGTCGCGTCGGGGCCCGGCTCGGTCAGGCGCTTCGGCGACGTGTGCTGCCTCGCGGCCATCAGCGCCCGCAGTTCGGCGCCCGACCGTGAGGCACTCTCCGCATCGTGCTCGGCCGCTTGCAGCGACGGCGCGGCGCGGCCCCCCGCTTCATCGGACGTCGCGAACGTCACTGCTTCCATGTCGAATGGAGACCGGTGCCGGGCCACTCGGCCGGCGAGCTCGTCGCGGACGCTCTGCGGGCCAGCCCGGCAAGCATCGCCTCCCAGGCCGCCTCGTCGTCGGCGGCGCCCTCGGCGAACCGGCGGCACAGCGCGAAGCGCACGAACTGCTGACCTCGGGCGAGGGCCGCGGCCAGCGCCTCCTGAAGCTGCGGCCAGGTCTGCTCCTGCGGCAGCACGTCGTCGCAGAACACCTGGCGCATCGCCGGCAACTCCTTCACCACCACCCGCGCGCGATAGACCGAGTAGCCGGCGTCCGCCACGGCACTCACCTGGATGCTGTATTCGGCACCGCGTTCGTCGACCTCCACCATGGCGAGTCTCCTCCGGTCCGTCAGGCAGGCGCCGCTGGAACGGCAGCGTCGCCGGGGTCGATCAGGTAGCTGTAGCCGTGCCTGCGGAAACCCAGGCCCTCGTAGAAGGCATGAGCCTTCTCTCGGTTGACGTGGCTCGACAGCACCAGCTTGTAGCAGTCGCGCGCCGCGCACAGGTTCATTGCGAACTGCATCATCCGCCGGCCGATCCCCAGCCCCTGGGCGTCCGGCGCCACGACCACGTCTTCCACGATGCACGAGTCGCGCGCGCCGTGGGAGATGCCGCCCACGAAGACCACCGCGAAGGTACCCACGATGAGATCGTTCGACTCCGCCACGTAGATGTGGTGCAGCGGGTTCGCTTCCAGGTCGAGAAAGCGCGCCCAGGCATGCTCGATCGGCATCTCGGGTTCGGGCGTGATGTCGAGCTGCTTGTAGAACTCCAGCAGACGCGGCACGTCGGACAAGCGCGCGGTGCGTATCTCGAGGTCCTCCACGGCGATTCTCCGGTCCGACGGCTAGACACCGAGCTTCAGCACGCGCCGGGCGTTGCCGTACATCACGTCGTCGATCACGCCGTCCGCGAACCCGAGGGTGCGATAGTCGTTGATCGACTGTCCCATCGGCCGGAACGGGTAGGAGCTGCCGAACAGGATCTGGTTGCGCATGCAGCCGTTCGCGGCCTCGACGTAGAGCGATCCGCCCGGCGCGAAGATGTACATGTCGGGCACGATGAACACGTTCTCCCAGCGGAACGCGACACCGATGATCTCGTTCACGTACGGATAGAAGCCGTGGTAGCAGATGATCGACAGCTTGGGGAACGCCTTCGCCACGTGGCCCACCGCGGTCGGCGTCACCATGTCGAGGCTCGGCGCGGTGGGGCCGGACATGATGGACACCGGCACCCCGAGCTGAGCACAGGCGTCGTAGATCGGGAACAGCATCGGGTCGTCCGCCTTGCAGAGCGGGCTGCCGAAACCGGGCTCGACGTTGATCGCCTTCAGGTCGAGCTGTCGCACCGCACGCTCCACCTCGTCGATCGCCGCCTTCACCCCCCAGCGGTGCGGATCGATCGAGCCCACCCCGACCAGCTCCTTGTGGCCCTTGACGAGGTCGTGGATCTCGTCGTTGGAGTGCTTGATGGCGGGCGTGTCACGGCCCACGACCACGGCCGCCGTGATCCGCGTCTCCTTGATGTCGCGCAGGTAGCCGTCGATGTTCTTCGAATGGGTGAAGTGCTCCAGGTCCCGCGAGCCGACACGGCCGTTCAGCCACTTCACGACCTCAAACTCCGGCGTTCCGCGCGTCTTGCCGTAGAAGTCGTGCAGGAACGCAGGGCGGCTGCGCATGTCGATCACCTTCTTGCTGGCCATGGATCGTTCTCCTTCTTGGATGGTTCGTTCGTTGTTCAGGTCGACGGCGCGACCGTGTTCACTCCGGCAGCTTCGCCTCGACTGGTGCCTTGCTGGTGCGCTTGGCATACGCCTCGATGAAGTCCGCCGCGGCGCGGCTGCCGCCCGAGAAGGACTTCATGGCCTCCTCGTGCAGCAGCGACAGCGCCTGCATCTTGATTTCGTTGGCGCGCTCGTTGTCGAAGGTGTTGGCCAGCCGTCGCGGGCGCGGAATGTCCACCTCGAGCGTCGCCCTCACCTGCGTCGGAATGTTCGTCATGACGATCAGGCGGTCGGCGAGGAAGATCGCCTCGTCGATGTCGGTGGTCACGAAGAAGTTGGTACGGTGCGACTCCTCGTACAGACCGGAGTAGTACTCCCACATCAGTTCCTTCGACATCGCGTCGAGACCGCGGAACGGCTCGTCGAGGATCATCACGTCGGGGTTGTTGATCATCGCCCGCGCCAGCTCGGCGCGTCGCTGCATCCCGCCCGACAGCTGCGTGGGGTACTTGCGGCTGAAGGCCTTGAGCCCGACCTTCTCCAGCAGGAAGTCGGCCTGCGACTGCGTCTGCCCGTTCTGCTCGCCGCGCGCACGCGGGCCGTAGAGGATGTTGTCCATCGTCGTCATCCAGGGGAACAGCGCGCTTTCCTGGAACACGACGAGCCGGTCCTTGCCGGGCCCGGTGATGGGCCGTCCGTCGATCTGGATGCTGCCGGTGTCGGGCTTCTCGAAGCCCGCGAGCAACCGGATCAGCGTGCTCTTGCCGCAGCCCGACGGGCCGATCATCACGGTGAGCTTGTTGTGCTCGATCGTGAACGAGCAGTCCTGGACCACGGTCTTGGCGAACGGCCCCGTGCCGTAGGTCTTGGTGACGTTGCGGACCTGGATCTCGCCGCGCGTTCCGCCCGAAGGCTTGTGATTGGCCATCGTGCTCTCCTCAACGCTGTTTCAACCAGGGCGTGACCAGCCCGCCGAGCGCACGCAGCGCCTCGCTGCAGGCGAACCCCGCGATGCCGATGCTGATCATGCCGACGACGATCTGCTCGTACGAGCCGCCCACGTACGAGTTCCGGATGAAGAAGCCCAGGCCACCGCCTTCGGCGCTCTTGCCGCCGCCGGAGATCATCTCGGCTGCCACCACGACTTCCCAGGTGATGCCCATGCCCACCGCGGAGCCGACCACGATCGACGGCAGCGTCGCCGGCAGCACCACTCGGCGGAAGATGTCCCACTGCGATGCGCCCATCGCCTGCGCCGCCTGGAAGTAGCGCACGTCGATCGACTTGGCCCCCCCGACGACATTGATGACGATGGTGAAGAAGGCGCCAAGGAAGGTCACGAACGCGATCGACATCTCGGCCGTGGGCCAGAAGATGATCGACGCCGGCACCCATGCCAGCGGCGGAATCGGCCGCAGCAGCTCGAAGCTCGGGAACACGACGCCGTGCACCGCCTTGCTCACGGCCATCATCAGGCCCAGCGGGATGCCGATCAACATTGCCGCACCGAAGCCCGCGAGCACCCGCACCAGGCTGAGGTACCAGCTCTCCCAGTAGCCGGCGTTGCCCAGCAGGCCGGCCCAGGCCTTGAGCACGCCGCTGGGCGCGGGCACCTGGCCGATCCAGGGCAGTGCGAAGCCCAGCCATTCGGGCGAACGCGCGCCCAGTTCCCACAGGATGACGAAGGCCGTCAGGGCGATGAACGCGCGCAGCGTCGAGCGGCTGAGAACGCGCTGACGAAACCGGGTGATGCCATGGCTCATGGTTCAGCCCTCCTTCTCGCCGGCCGCGAAGGACTTCTTCGCTTCCTCGTGCACGATCGCGCTGGTTTCCTCCATCAGCTCGCGGAAGCGAGGGCTGGTCAGCACGCTGTAGTCGCGCGGGTGAGGAATGTCGACATCGAGGATCTTCTTCGGCCGGCACGGCCGCGAGGTCATGATCACCAGGCGGTGCCCGAGGAAGATGGCCTCCTCGAGATCGTGGGTGATGAAGAAGATCGTGACCTTGTTCTTGTAGTAGATCTCCAGCAGCGCCTCGTGCATGACCGATTTGGTCAACGAGTCCAGCGCGCGGTAGGGCTCGTCGAACAGCAGCACCTTCGGGTCGTTCATCAGCGCCCGAACGATCTCCACGCGCCGGCGCAGCCCGGAGGACACCTCGCCGGGGTAGTTGTTCTCGGTGCCGTTCAGGCCAGCGTCGGCCATCATGCGACGGGCCTTCTCGTAGATCTCCTTCTTGCTCATCTTGCCCTGCATCAGCGGGCCGAAGGCAACGTTCTCGAGGTTGGTCTTCCACGGGAACAGCGCGCCGTTCTGGAACACCACGATGCGGTCCGAACCCGGCTCGGCCTTGGGCTTGCCGGGACCGCACAGCACCTCGCCGTCCATCGTGATCGTGCCCGACGAGATGCTGTGGAAGCCCGCGATCGCGTTGAGCAGCGTGGTCTTGCCGCAGCCCGAGGGCCCGACGATCATGCAGATCTCGCCGGCCGCGATGTCAAGCGTGCAGTGGTCCACCGCCATCACGGCCGCGCCGTCGGGGTCGTAGATCTTGACGACGTCGTCGATGCGGATCGCGCCCTGCGTGGCGGCTCTGCCGCCGAGGTTGCGTTGTCGTTCCTGGGTGGTGTTCATCTCAGCGTCCTCCCAACGCCAGCTCGCGCACGCGCCACTGCATCATCAAGTCCCCCACCACGCGCACCATCGCGCTGGTCACGTAGCCCACCGCTCCGAGCGTGACCATGCCGATCACGATCGTCGGGTACTGCACCATCGTGTACGAGGTGTTGATCACGTAGCCCAGACCGAACTCGCCCGAGACCATCTCGCCGGCTACCAGCG
>JBGGNG010000035.1:0-45091 GCA_041287635.1 Actinomycetota bacterium
CTCGCCGGGTGTACGCCTAGGGGTGAGAAGGAGGTGCGTCATGGTGGTCTCGACGACGAAGGTGCCCACGGTGGACTACCGACGCGAACTCGGCGACCTCTACGACGGTCGCGAAGACCCCTCGTTGGTCGACGTGCCGACGATCGACTACCTCATGGTCGACGGCCACGGCGACCCGAACGGATCGAAGGTGTTCACTCAGGCGGTGGAGGCGCTCTGCGCGGTCGGGTACGCCCTGAAGTTCCGCGTCCGCAAGCTCCCCGATGGCATCGACTTCGCGGTCATGCCGCTCGAAGGGCTCTGGTGGATCCCCAACGCCCGAGTCTGGGACTTCGACGACAAGTCCGACTGGGATTGGACCTTGATGCTGGCACAACCCCCCATCGTGACGTCGGAGCTGGTGATCGAGACCGAGGCCGCGGTCGGAGCTCGACGGCAGATGGGCGCGCTCGACCTCGTGCGATTCGAGCCCTTCAGCGAGGGGAGCTGCGCGCAGGTGTTGCACCGGGGTCCGTTCTCGGCCGAGCGGCCGGCGCTCGAGCGCCTGTACGAGTTCGTCAAGCGGGAAGGGTGCATGCCCGTCGGCAAGCACCACGAGATCTACCTGACCGATCCGCAGCGCACCGCCCCCGAGCGCATGCGCACGATCATCCGCCAGCCGGTGACCCCCAGGGCCTGACGAGGGACGGACGGCAAGGGCCCTGAAGCACGCCGTCCGGGGTGAGGGGTAGGCTCGTCGGCATGGCGGTGGTGTTGCTGCGAGCCCCCCTGTCGCAACGCGCGGGGAACACGTCGGACCACGACCTTCCCGGCTCGACCGTGGGCGAGGTCCTCCGCGAGCTGGAACGGCGGCACCCGCCGATCGTGGGCTGGATCCTCGACGAGCAGGGCCGGGTCCGCCCGCATGTGAACGTGTTCGTGAACGGGGAGCGCACCGGCGAGGGTTCGGCCGTCGAGCCGAGCGACGTCCTCCATGTGCTCCCGTCGATCTCGGGAGGTTGATGCATGACGGAGCTGTTGGTCGGAACGAAGAAGGGACTGTTCGTGTTGCGGGGCGACTCGCAGGCGGGCGAGCCGTTCGAGATCGCCGCCAGGGCGTTCCCCGGCGACGTGGTGGAGTTCGCGATGCGCGATCCTCGCACGGGACGGTACTTCGCGGGTCACACGTCGGGCTTCTACGGTCCGCGCCTCATGTACACCGACGATCCGACCGGGGAGTGGATCCAAGCCGAGGGTCCCTCCTTCCCCGAGGGGGGCGACGTGAGCCTCGAGCGCATCTGGATGATCAGGCCCGGCGAGGCCGACGGGCTGCTGTACGCGGGCGTCGCCCCTGCCGCGCTGTTCACGTCGACCGATGACGGCGAGTCGTGGTCGCTCAACGAGGCGCTGTGGAAGGAGCACCAGGCCGGTGATTGGCAGCCCGGCGCGGGCGGCCTCGCCCTGCACTCGATCTGCCCCTGGCCGGACGATCCGCAACGGCTGGCGGTCGGCGTGAGTGCGGCCGGCGTGTGGATCACCGACGACGGCGGACAGACGTGGCGCACCGGGTACGCGGGGCTCGTGCCCGAGTACATGCCCGAGGAGGCGCGAGAGGGCACGAACGCTCTCTGCGTGCACAACATGCACCGGGCCCCCACCCGCCCCGAACGCCTCTTCATGCAGTTCCACGGCAACGTCTACCGCAGCGACGACGAGGGCTCGAGCTGGCAGGAGATCAAGGCAGGGCTCCCCAGTGGCTTCGGATTCCCGCTCGTGATCGACCCCTCCGATGCCGACAGCGCCTACGTGATCCCCCTGGTCGCCGACATCGACCGGGTGACGCCCGACGCCCGCGTGCGTGTGTTCGAGACACGCGATGCAGGCTCGACGTGGGCCGCGCACGGCGACGGCCTGCCGTCGAACGAGGCCTACCTCACCGTGCTGCGCCAGGCGTTCGGCTCCACGGGTCAGGGACCTGACATGCAGCTGTACTTCGGTGCGACGAGCGGCGACGTGTTCGGGTCCCCCGACGCCGGATCCTCGTGGTTCCAGGTGCATGAGCGTCTGGCGCCGGTGACGAGCGTCCGCGTGGCTTGAGAGATCGGCGCTCGGGTCAGTGCTCGCGGGGCTCGCGGCGTTCGATCCACTCGCACGGCCAGGCGATGAGCAGGGGCGAGCGGTCCCACACGACGTGCACGGCGCCGTCACCGACCTGTTGGATCACGCCTCGCTCCCCCGGAACCGGTGACTTGAGCACCGCTCCTTGAGGGCCGACGAAGGAGACGTGGTCGGCTGGCTGCATCGCTACCATGATTCGGGTATCGGCATCGACCGTCGGCCAGTTGAGCTACTTCGTGTCCCCCGATTGGCCGACACGGAACGAGGTACCTTCGGACAAGGTATTGACCGAAGGCCGCCATTGCGCTTTGGTGGATGCTCGATAGTAGGAAGGCTTCCCCGATGCGTTGCTCCCCACCGAACCATCGTCACATCACCTCGCTCCTCTGCGTCGTCATCGTGAGCGTGCTCCTGTCCGGAACGGCCTCCGCCGCAACCGTCACGGTGGCCGCCGCCGGCGATATCGCCAAGGCCAACAGTCCCAACACCGCCCAGCGCAGGACGGCGTCGCTGATCACCGACGTGATCCATCCGACGAGCGTGCTGATGCTCGGTGACGCGCAGTACGAGCACGGAGAGTACGCCCAGTTCCTCAAGTCCTACGACCCGACATGGGGGGTGTTCAGATCCATCACCGCCCCGGTGCCGGGCAATCACGAATACGAGACGCCGAACGCCGCCGGCTACTTCCAGTACTTCTCCAGCGTCCTCACGCAGTACGGCTCGACGGCCACCGATCCGAGGAAGGGCTACTACTCGTTCAACCTCGGCGACTGGCACATCGTGGCGCTGAACACGAACTGCACCGTGTCCGGGATCAGCTGCACCGAAGAGCGGTCGTGGCTGAAGGCCGACCTCCAGGCAGACGACCATCGGTGCGAGCTCGCTATCGCGCACCACTCCAACAAGTCGTTCGCCAGTGTCCTCGCATCCGAAGGTGCCGAGCTGTATCTCAATGGGCATCGCCACACGTACGAACGCTGGGACCGGGGGTTCGGCTTGCCGATCCGTCAGTTCGTCGTCGGCACCGGCGGCAAGTCGTCCGGCACGCCGAAGGCGACGGCCGACGCGGGATTCGAGGGCTTCGGCGTGTTGAAGCTGCAGCTGGACGCCGCGAGCTACTCCTGGTCGTTCCTCGACGTCGCTCGCACGGTGCGCGATTCCGGAACGGGAACCTGCCGCTAGCAGACGGAGGCACATCCACGATCATCCATCGAGCGTGATACCGGCCGTGTCAGACCCCTGGGCTATCGTTCGGGTCATGGCAGACGTCATCTCGCTCGACGACTACCGCACCCGCCGCAAGGGACCGCTCGCGATCGCGATCGAGCGACTCGACCGGGCCGTAGCGCGCCTCGATCCGCTGGTGCACGACCGCCGAGGTCCGCTCTCGCCGTCGGTCGAGCGAGAGCTCGCGTTGATCGCTCGCGACGTCGGAGCCGCCCGCCCGCTGCAGGCTGCGATCCGGGCCGAGCGGCTGGCCGATCTCCTCGAGCATCCTGCCGCGTCGGGCTGACCCGGTGTGCGCGGCCGAGCCCGGGCATAGAGCGAGGGGAGCAGGTATCAAGCGTCTCGTCTGCACGTGCTCGGGCGCCGGCGGCGTGGCCCCCGGGGCCTGAGCATGCCTCCCGCGGCATGACTCGCGCGTGGGTTCTGCTCCCCTCGCGGGTACCTCTCGGCACCCGCCTCGAACGTACACCCCGTCAGTGAACCGCGCAAACGCGGAGTCGGTCAGCCCTCCGCTCGGTGCGTCCGAGACCGCAGCACGACCCAGACCAACACCGCCGCGACCGCTGCCGCACCGGCCGCTGCCGCGATCGACGGCTTCGGGGGGGGCACCGCCTGGGCGATGCGAGTGCGCAGACGAACGGGTCGCCGGAAGTCGCGCACCTGCCACCCACGCTCCTCGGCCTCCCGGCGCAGGTCGCGGTCGGGGTTCACCGCGACCGGATGCCCCACGACCGAGAGCATCGGCAGATCGGTGACCGAGTCGCTGTAGGCATACGAGGCATCGAGGTCGATGCCCAGTCGTTCCGCGAGCCCCTCGATCGCCTCGGCCTTCTGATCCCCGTAGGCGTAGAACGCCAGCTCGCCCGTGTAACGGCCATCGTCGTCGATCTCGGCACGCGTCGCGATCACGCCACTGGCGCCGAAGTGCTGACTCAGCGGGCGTACGACCTCCTCGGGCGAGCTCGAGACGATGTAGATGCGCCTGCCCTCACTGCGGTGCAGGGCCATGAGATCGAGGGCCTCCTGGTACACGTAGGGGTCGATCACGTCGAAGATCACCTCGCGCACCAGCGTCTCCACCTGGTCCTGGTTCCACCCCTTCGTGCGCGAGAGCATGCCCTCCTTGAGCCGCTCCATCTTGTCCTCGTCGGCCCCGACCAGCAGATAGACGAGCTGGGCGTAGGCGCCCCGGAGCAGCTGGGATCTCGACACCATGCCCGCTCGATACAGGGGACGCGACAGGGCGAGCGACGACGACCGGGAGATGATCGTCTTGTCGAGGTCGAAGAACGCTGCTTCCATCGTGATTCCCATCGTACGGTCGGTCGCCGACCTGGAGCGTTCGACCGACGAACCCCTAGCGGCGGAGCCTCCCGAGCGTCGCGCGATACGTGGTGAGCCATGCGAGCTCGGCCTCGGCGAACGCCTCCTGCTGACGGAGCAGGGCGGCGGAGAGGGCGCGTCCGGGGTCACGCGCCGCGGCGGTGCGGTCGAGTTCGGTGCGCACGGCGTCGAGCAGGTCGCGGACCGATCGTTCGCGGGCGTCGGCGGCGGCTCTGGCGACGGAGGCCGGCACCACGTGCGCGAATCCCAGGGCCACGGCGGCCCGTGAGTCGATCGGCGCGAGAGCGGCGGCCATCTCGGTCACGCCCTCGGCGAGGCGTTCGCGTCCCTGCTTCGTGATGCGGAAGACCCGCCGGTCGGGCCCGTCCCGGCCTTCCTGCGCCTTACCAACGATCGACCCGTCACGTTCGAGCCGCTTGAGCACCTGGTAGGCGGACGCCCGGCTCAGCTCGGTCCAGAACCCCATGCTGCGGGAGCGGAAGCGCTCGAGCAGGTCGTAGCCGTGCATCGGCCCTTCGGCCAGCAACCCCAGTACCACGACCTCCACCTTCGTCGCCATCGCCCCTGCTCCTAGTCTGGATTGGATTAGTGGTCAGTGTACCGCGGCCGTCGGGGTGGACACCCCACCTGGCGGGTAGCCTTGTGCCGGAGGCGTCAGGGTTCCTGGTGGGCCCCGCGGTCTTCAAAACCGATGTGGGGGCGCATGCTCCCAGGCGGGTTCGATTCCCGTCCGCCTCCGCGATGCGCGAGACCGAAGACGAGCGGGGCCGGTATCCGGCCCATCGAGAGACCGACGTCGTCCTGCGCGACGGCAGCACGGTGCACATCCGTCCCGCTCGGCCCGAGGATCGTGAACGCGTCGAGGATTACCTGATCGGGTTGTCGGACGAGTCCCGGCGCCTGCGCTTCTGGGGCATGTCGGTCGACATCACCGACGTGGCTGCCAAGGCGGTCGACGTCGACTACCTGGACCACCTGACCCTCCTCGCGTTCGCGGGAGGACGTGAAGGCACGGTCATCGGCGGTGCTCAGTACGTCCGCGAGGGCAGCGCGCCGCGGGCGGAGGTGAGCGTCAGCATCGCCGACGCCCTGCAGGGCCACGGACTCGGATCGATCCTGATCGCCCACCTCGCCCAGGCCGCCGAAGCCACGGGCATCGAGACTTTCGTGGCGCAGGTGCTGCCGGAGAACCACCGCATGATCGACGTGTTCCGGCGCACCGGGTTCGCGGTGCGCATCCGCGCGGTGCCCGGTGAGGTCGAGGTTGAGTTCCCCACCGAGATCACCGACGAGGCCGAGGAGCGCTACGAGGAACGGGAGGACGCGGCTGCGGCCGCAGCCGTGCGGCTGCTGCTGGAGCCGACGTCGGTCGCGGTGATCGGTGCGTCGCGCGATCCTTCGTCGATCGGAGGCCGCCTGCTGCACAACCTGCTGTCGGGTCCGTTCCAGGGAGTGGTGTACCCCGTGAACCCCAGCGCGCCGGCGGTGCAGGGCGTGCCGGCATACCCGACGGTCGTCGACGTGCCCGGTGGCGTCGAGGTCGCGTTCGTCGCGGTGCCCGCCGCCGTGGTCGTCGACGTCGCCCGCCAGTGCGCCGCCAAGGGTGTGCGCGGGCTGATCGTGATCTCGGCGGGGTTCGGCGAGACCGGCCCCGAGGGGCTCGCGCGCCAGCGCGACTTGCTCGACGTGTGCCGCGCCAGCGGCATGCGTCTGATCGGTCCGAACTGCATGGGCATCGTGAACACCGACCCCGAGCTCGTGCTGAACGGCACGTTCTCCACGGCATGGCCACCTCTGGGCCGCGTGGGATTCCTGTCCCAGAGCGGCGCCCTCGGCCTCGCGGTGATGGGGCAGGCGGCGACGCTCGGGCTCGGCCTGTCGACGTTCGTCTCGGTGGGCAACAAGGCCGACGTATCGGGCAACGACCTGCTCTGCTACTGGGAGCAGGACGATCGCACCGACCTGGTGATGCTCTACCTCGAGAGCTTCGGCAACCCGCGCCGGTTCGGACGGCTCGCTCGTCGCATCGGCCGCACGAAGCCCGTCGTCGTGGTGAAGTCCGGACGCAGTGCGGCGGGGCAGCGGGCTGCGTCCTCGCATACCGGCGCCCTGTTGGCGGCCAGCGACACGACCGTCGACGCGCTCTTCCGACAGCACGGCGTGATCCGCACCGACACGCTCGAGGAGATGTTCGACGTCGCGACGCTGCTCGCGAACCAGCCGGTGCCGGCCGGCGATCGCGTCGCAATCGTCACGAACGCGGGCGGACTCGGCATCCTGTGCGCCGACACGTGCGAGGCCAACGGCCTGTCGGTGCCCGAGCTCGCTCCCGAGACGGTTGCCTCACTCGAATCGTTCCTGCCCGATGAGGCCTCGCTCTCGAATCCCGTGGACATGATCGCCTCGGCCACGCCCGCGGACTACGGGCAGGCGATCGGCACGGTCGCCGCCGATCCGAACGTCGACGCGATGATCGCGATCTACATCCCGCCCCTTGAATCCGACGCCCCTGCCGTCGCGACCGCGCTCGTGGACGCGATCACCCGGATCGACGGGCGCCTCCCGGTCCTCACCTGCTTCATGTCGTCGCGTGGGTTACCCGATGCCCTGCGTGCGCCCGGTCTTCGCATCCCGTCGTTCGCCTACCCGGAGCAGGCCGCGATCGCCCTCGCCCATGCGACCGAACTCGGGGTGTGGCGCGCGAAGCCCGAAGGGACCGTCCCGTCGTTCGAGGTGCGCGAGGACGAGGCGGCGGCGGTGATCGCAGATGCCCTGACGCGTGGGGAGGGGTGGCTCACCCCCGGGGAGGTCCGGGCCCTGCTCGACTGCTACGGGGTGCCCACCACACGACAGGTGCGTGCGTCCTCACCCGAGGAAGCCGGCGACGCGGCAGCATCGTTCGGTTCGACGGTCGC
The DNA here is from genome assembly GCA_041287635.1 of Actinomycetota bacterium. Lineage (GTDB taxonomy): Bacteria > Actinomycetota > UBA4738 > UBA4738 > HRBIN12 > JAOUEA01. Next base: position 7,587 of record JBGGNG010000035.1, read on the forward strand.
GCTCAAGGCGATCGGCCCGGTCCACAAGACGGAGTCGGGTGCGGTCGTGCTCGATCTCTCCCCCGCCGACGTGCGTGAGTCGGCCACGGCGATGGCCGAGCGCGTGATCGCGGCCGGGGAGCCGTTCGACGGATTCCTCGTGCAGGAGATGGTGGATCCCGGCGTGGAGATGCTCGTCGGCGCCGTGGCTGATCCCGTGTTCGGACCGGTGATCGCGGTGGGAGCGGGCGGGGTGACGGTGGAGCTCACACGCGACGTCGCCGTGCGGGTCGCGCCGCTCACCGATCTCGACGCCGACGAGATGGTGCGCTCGCTGGCGACGTTCCCTCTGCTCGACGGGTTCCGGGGCGCCGAGAAGGCCGACGTGGCCGCGCTCGTCGACGTGGTGCTGCGGCTGGGTGCCATCGCGACGGCACACGATGCGATCGCGGAGATGGACTGCAACCCGGTCATCGTGCACGCCCACGGCGCCGTCGTCGTCGATGCGCGCATCTCGGTGCAGACACCGGCGCCCGCCACCCCGTTCGGCGCTCGCTCCCAAGGGTGACCTCGAGGTGCCCGTCGACGCCGGCCTCGCGCCGTCGCTCACCGGAACCCACGCTACCCTGGATGGTATGAGCAGCGTGGATCGCATCAAGCACCTGGCCGAACGGGCCGACATCGCCGCCGAGGAGCTCTTCGAGTTCCTCGAGTCCCCGTCGGGCCGGCGCGTGCGCAACGTGCTCGCCGGAGCCGTGATCGTCTCCGTGCCGCTGATCATGCGCGTGCCCGGCCTGAAGCGGTCGCCCCTCGGCAGGCTGGTCGCCATGACCGGGGGCAGCGCGATCCTGATCGGCATCGCCGAGGCGATCCGCGACTGGGAGCGCAGCGAATCGTCGAAGGGACGCAGGCGCTCCGTGATCGACGTGCCTCCTCCGAGCCCTGAGGGTGGCTGAAGCTACGGCTCCGCCCGCTCGTCGGGCCCCTCCGGAACCTCGGCCCTCGACGGGGCATCCTCGAGATGCAGCTCCTCGTCGATCTGGTCGGGCGCGAGCGTGCCGACCGTGCCTCGGCTGATCGCGCGCGCGTAGAGGAAGAGCGACGGCAGACGAAGCAGCCCCGAGACGACCAGGGCCGTCGGCACCGAGACCGAACGGGCGATCAGCCCGATACCCGGGCCCCCGGCCGCCTGACCGATCGCATCTGACTGGGAGCCGATCGAATTGATCGTGGCACGGGTCTTGGCGTCCAGGCCTTGATTGATCCACGCCGTGAACACGGGCTCCCGCACGCTTCGCAGCGTCCCCACGAGCCAGAACATCGCGAGGGCGAGCCAGAAGCTCGACGCCACGGCGAACACGACGACCGCGACGACCAGCACCACGTCGACGACCGCCAAGACCCGGGCGACCGTGCCGTGGCCCTGCAGATGCACCCGACGCTTCACGATCGCCAGGGCACCGATGCCGAGCAACAGCGCCCCGCCGTCCAGGATGCCGAACCACACCGGCAGCTCGAGCCCCCCCACGGTCGGCAGCCCGATGTCCTCCAGCAGGTGCAGGTCGCTCAATCGGTCGAAGCCCTCGGTCGACATGCCGTGCAGGGCCGCGGTGCCGAGGATCAGCAGCAACACGTGGTGGGCGCGCACCGCGGCCACGCCCTCGCGGAGGGTCGTGGCGAGCGAGGTGTGCAGCCGTTCGCCCTCTCGGCGTTCGGGCTGGAAACCCTCCTCACGCATGGTGATCGCCATGAAGACCCCGAGCGCGATGAACCCGAGTCCCGAGAACAGGATCGGTGTTCGGAGGCTCGAGAACGACGCGATCGTCACTCCCACCGCGATGCCGAGGAGCGAGCCCCACTGCCACCACTGCTCGCTGCGCAGGTACATCGGCTGTGCCGCCTCTTCTCCGATCTCGTCGGTGAGCCACGCGACGTCGGCGCCGCTCTGGAACGTGGCGAACACCCCCCACAATGCCTGAGAGAGCACGGCGATGGCGAACGACCCGGCCACGCCCAACACCAGGAACGCGACCCCGGTGCCGAGCAGGCCGATCACGACCGAGAGGCGGCGGCTCACGGTGTCGGCGACGACCCCGGTCGGCACCTCGAACAGCAGATACGTGAGCTCGAGCACGGTGCCGAGCAGCAGCAGCTCCAACGGTCCGAGCTGAAGCTCCACGATCAGGAAGACGCTGAACAAGACCGACATCAGATGGAAGAAGAAGCCCTCGCCCGTCGAGTAGACGAGGTACACGGTCTCTGGTCGCAGTCGTCGCACGGTGATCCCCTCGAGGTGCGATGGCGTGCCGGCGAGGATGCCGTTCGGGGGTACCGAGGACGGCCGTCGCGCGGCGACGCACGGAAGCGGGGTGGGAACCCCGCCGGGTCACGGGATGAGTGTGGCGGCCGGCGCTGCGCGGTCGAGTCTGGAAGGACACCGCTGACGTGTCAACTTCGCGAGCACCTGTTCACCACCCGTCAACCGCGATGTGGGAGCATCGGCACGTGAACGCGGTCTTCGACCCTGCGCCCGACGATCGGCCCTTCGCGGTCGTCGACCTCGGCTCGAACTCCGGCCGCATGATCGTGTTCCGGCTCCGCCAAGGCGAGCATCTCGATGTGATCGAGGACGCGCGGGCACCGCTTCGTCTGGCGCGGGCGCTCCGCGACTCAGACCGGCTCGGGCCCGATGCGATCGAGCGCACGCTCGAGGCGCTCCGCGACTTCGTCGCGGTCGCCAGGGGCGCCGGCGCGTCGCAGATGATCGCCGTGGCGACCTCGGCGGTACGCGACGCGGCCGACGGACACGAGCTGATCGAACGGGCGCATCGGCTCGGCGTTCCGCTGCAGACGATCGACGGCGACCACGAGGCGATGCTCGGGTTCTTCGGGGCAGTGCACGACCTGCCGGTGACGAGCGGGTTCACGTTCGACGTGGGCGGGGGCAGTGCGGAGATCTCGTCGTTCCGCGACCGACGGCTCGTCCGCTCGTGGTCGATGCCACTCGGGTCGCTCCGCGTAAGCGATGCCTTCCTCACGTCCGATCCACCCGCCGATCATGAGATCCGGGCACTGCGCAAGTCGGTGAAGTCGTCGATAGCCGAGGCAGGGATCACGGAGCTCGGCCCAAAGGACCAGCTCGTCGGCATCGGAGGTACGCTGCGCAACCTCGCGAAGGTCGACCTGCGACGCACCGACTACCCGCTTCCCCTCCTGCACGGGTACCGGCTCGCCGATCGACGCCTCGCGGCCGTGATCGACGAGCTCGCGGCGCGTTCGATGAAGCGGCGCGCGCAGGTGCCGGGACTGAACCCGGACCGATCCGACACGATCGTCGGTGGCGCCCTCGTGATCCAGGGCATCGCGAAGCAGCTCGGGGCGAGCGAGATCGTCGTCTCGAGCCGCGGGCTCCGAGAGGGCCTCGCCCTCGCCACGGCCGGGGCGACCGCACCGTCGCCGGAATGGGTTCGGTCGATCTCGGTCGCGACCCTCGCGGCGCGCTTCCGCACCTGGAACGCGACGGCGGCTGAACGGCGCACCGGACTCGCGGTGGACCTGATCCAGGCGCTCGACCCGTCTGCGCCGCCGCGTCAGCGCGAGATGCTGATGCATGCGGCGACCTTGCTCGACATCGGGCGGGCGATCGACTACTACGACCGGTTCGAGCACGCGGCCAACATCGTGATCGCCGCGGACCTCGCCGGGTTCTCCCACGCCGACCTGGGCGCGCTCACCGCGATCCTGCGCCAGGCCGACGACGACACGCGACTGGGACCGTACGGCCGGCTCGTGCCCGACGATGACCGGCAGGCGGTGTTGAGAGCCGCGACCGCGCTCACCCTCGCCGACGAACTGAACCGCCGGATCCCACCGGGCGCACCGTCGCCGATCTCCTGTAACTGGATGCGCGGGGGCTTCGAGGTGGTCGCTCCCGTGCCGAGCGGATGGCGTCCGCGCGGCGTGGCCCAGCGGTTCCGGACCGTCTTCGATGCCGAACTGCTCGTGGTCGCGAACGAATCGGCGCCCGTGCTCGCGCCGGCGCTCGAGCCCGACTGAGTGATCGAAGAAGTTCAGGTACCGGCCTCGTCGGACGGGAGCCAGCACTCCACCGTCGTTCCCGCATCGGCCTCGCTCGAGATCCGACACCAGCCACCGACCAGTTCAGCCCGCTCCACCATCGTCGCGAGCCCGAGGTGTCCGGGCACGGGAGTCCCCACGCCGTCCGTGTCGAAACCCGTTCCGTCGTCGGCGACCAGGATGGTCACCCCGTCGCCCGCCGTCGTGACGCGCACCGAGACGTGCTGCGCGTCGGCGTGCTTGCGGGCGTTGGCGACGGCTTCCTGCACGGTGCGGTAGAGCGCAGCCCGCAGCTCGGGATCCGGTTCATGGGCGAGCTCGTCGACCACGTGATGGGTCCATCCGGTCTCCTTCGCCGCCCGAACGAGGTACTGGTCGATCGCGACGACCAGTCCCTGATGGTCCAGGGCCACTGGCCGCAACTCGAACACCAACGAACGCAGCCGCTCGATCGATCCGCGCACCGTCGATCGCAGCTCTCCGAGAGCGGCGGTTGTGATCATCTCGGGCTGCTCGGCCAACATCGCGAGCCGAAGGTCGACCGCGCTCATCACCTGGATCGGATCGTCATGGATATCGGCGGCGATCCGGCGGCGCTCCTCCTCCTGCGCGGTCTCGATCTTCTGCGCGAGCTCGCGGCGCTGTTGGATCGTGCGGCGAAGGACTTCGAGGCTCCACCGGAGCTTCTCCTCCGCCTCCTTCTCTGCGGTCACGTCGAGCATGATGCCGCGCCAGTACCTGGGTGCGCCGTGCTCGTCGCGCACCAGGACCGCGTCGTCACGGACCCAGACGGTGCGCCCGTCCTTCGCGAGGATGCGGTACTCGGCGTGGAACGGCTCGCCGTCGCGGTTCGAGCGTTCGTTCTCCGCACGGACCGGGTCGACGTCGTCGGGATGCACGATGCGCATCCAGAGCTCCGGGTCGCCCCATTCCGCCTGCGTGTAGCCGAGCAACACCTCGGCCTGCGGGCTCGTGTAGAAGTTGGCGGAGTACTCGTCGGGGCGGTCGAGATACAGGATGGCGGGGATGCCCTCCACCAACTCCCGGTAGTCCTCGAAGAAGGGGCCGCCGGGCTCGTCGTGCATCGGCTCGTCAGACCCTCGAGATCAACCCCGCGAGCAGAGCGACGCGGGGGACCACGCTCGTCAGGTCGAGCCACTCGGCCGGCGCGTGATCGTCGCCGCCGACCGGGCCGAGGCCGTCGATCGTCGGCGTGCCGGCCGCGCTCGTCGTGTTCGCATCGCTCGCGCCTCCCGTCGCGGCATCGCGCAGTTCGAACCCGAGCTCCGAGGCGAGGTCGATCGCCAGCGCCGCGAGACGCGCACCACCCTCCTTCTTCTCCATCGGGCGATGCCATCCGTTCCCGTCGACCCGCACTGTCACGCCGCTCACGCCGTGGTCGGTACAGATGCGAGCGATCTCGGCTTCGGCCTCCTCGAGGGTGGCGAGCTCCGGCGACCGCAGGTCGACCTGGAGCAGGCACCGATCAGCCACGACGTTCGTGCGGGTGCCGCCGCGCGCGACCCCGACGTTCACCGTCACCCCGGGCCATCGGCCGTTCAGCGCCTGCATCGCGACCGTCGCGTTCGCGGCGGCGAGCACCGCGTTCGCGCCCTTCTCGGGCTCGACACCGGCGTGCGCCGCGCGGCCGACGAACTCGATCGCGTAGTCGGTGATGCCCTTGCGGGAGCTGACGATGTCGCCGTTGGCCCGGGCGCCCTCCAGCACGAATGCCACATCGTGCGCGGGCGCGAGCTCGCGGATCACCGGCCCCGACATCGGCGAGCCGATCTCCTCGTCGGGATTGCACACGTAGGTGATGCGTCCGAACCCGTCGAACCCGGCGCCCTGCAACGCGTCGACCGCATGGAACCCGGTGAGGAGACCACCCTTCATGTCCGACACGCCGGGCCCTCGTGCGAGATCACCCTCGATCCGGAACGGTCGCTCGGCGACGGTGCCCTCGTCGAACACGGTGTCCATGTGTCCGACGAGCAGCACGTTGGGCCCACCGCCACCTTCGAGTGTGCCGATCACGAGGTCGCCCAGCCTGGGTTCGCCGCCCCGTGGCTCGTGCGATCGGCGCTCGACCGACCACCCGCGCGCACGCATCCGCGCCTCGCAGAGATCGGCGATCGCATTCACCCCATCGGGCGTGTAGGACCCGCAGTCGACGTTGACCATCTGCCCGAGCTCGGCGACGAACGCGTCGTACCGGGAAGCGGCGAGATCCCGCAACGCATGGATGTCCATGCGGCTGACGCTAGCATGGCCGCCTCTCGGCGAGCAGGGGGGATCCATGACCAGGGACGGCCTCGGAGCGGTGATCGATCACAGAGGCGCCGCGATCCGGATCGAGCCGATCGTGGTCGACGACCCGGGACCCGGCGAGGTGCTCGTGAGGCTCGCCGCGAGCGGCGTGTGTCACAGCGATGTCTGGGCGATCGAGCACGGGAACTGGGGTGCCCCCTGGCCGATGCTGCTCGGTCACGAAGGAGCCGGCGTCGTCGAGGCCGTCGGCGACGGGGTCACGTCCGTTGCAGCCGGCAACCGCGTCGTCCTCACGTGGGCGGTGCCGTGCGGGCGGTGCCGACAGTGCCTGCGGGGTGCGCCGCGCCGATGCGGGCATGAGCTGCACCAGCCGCCGCGCGTCCATCGCGCGGGAGGACAGGTGCTCACCGGCGTTCTCCATTGCGGCACGCTCGCGACCCACACCGTGGTGACGGAGCCGCAGGTCGTCGCGATGCCCGACGCCCTCGCCCTCTCCCGCGCCTGCCTGCTGGGGTGCGGCGCCTCGACCGGGATCGGGGCCGCGGTGCAGACCGCGCGGGTCTGGCCGGGCGCGACCGTCGCGGTGATCGGCCTTGGCGGCATCGGCCTCGCGGCCCTGCAGGGAGCACGGATCGCCGGCGCGACGAGGTTGATCGCGATCGACGTCGTGCCGGCGAAGCTCGAGTGGGCTGTCGGGTTCGGCGCCACCGACACCGTCGACGCATCGTCGGGCGATCCCGTCGAGGCTGTTCGCGGGCTGACCGGCGGCGAAGGCGTCGACGTTGCCCTCGAGGCGGTCGGACCCCCCGAGTGCGTGCGACAGGCGGTGGAGATGCTGGGCTTCGCAGGCACCGCCGTCGCGATCGGCGTGCCTCCCGTGCCGAGCGAGGTCACGATCGCCTGGAACGGCTCGGACCGTGCCGCGTACCCGCACAAGGTGAACCTGCTCGTCACCGACGGCGGCGACCCGATCCCCCAGGAGGACTTCCCGCGGATGGCGGCCTGGGCGATCGAGGGATCCTTGGACCTCGATGCAATGGTGAGCCGCGAGATCGCCCTGACCGAGGACGACCTGAACGACGCGGTTCGGGCGATGCTGGAGGGCGAGGTGATCCGGTCCGTGGTCGTCTTCCCCGGTGTCGACGGCTGAGCGGCACGGCCGAGAACCGGACGACTCGGTAGCATCCGCGCGTGCGCAGGGGCGAGATGAACTGGATCTGGACGATCGGGGCGCCACTGGTCCGCGCCCTCATGTCGATCGTCTTCAGGATCCGCATCGAGGGGATCGAGCACGTCCCTCGGACCGGTTCCGTGATCCTGGCGCCGAACCACCTCAGCGTGCTCGACGGCCCGGCGGTCTCGGCCGTCACGGGCACCCACCGATGGCGAGCGACCCGCAACCTGATCGCGGCCGAGGTCTTCCGAGGGGTGATCGGATGGATCCTCGTGCAGGCCCGGCAGGTCCGTATCAGCCGTGGCGCCGGTGACACCGGGGCCCTCGACGAGGCGGTGGCCGCCGCCGAGAGCGGCTCGTGCGTCGGCATCTTTCCCGAGGGCCGGGTGAATGACGATCCCGAGGACGGGCTCCAGCGGATCCGCTCGGGGGTCACGCGCATCGCGATCCCGTCCGGGGCACCCGTCGTGCCCGTGGGGATCTGGGGGACGCACGAGGTCTGGCCGCGGTCCGGGCTCGACCGGACGTCGCTCCTCCGACGCCATACGTTGACGCTCGTGTTCGGCGAGGCGGTCAGAGCCCGTCCCCACGAGTCGCCCGGTGAGTTCCGCGAGCGCTACCGTTCGGCGCTCGAGATCGCCGTCTCGCGCGCTCGCACCATCGCCGGCGGCCCACGATGATCCCTCCCGACGACACCCCGGGTCCGTGGACGCGTGCCTCGCGCTCGCTGGTCTACGAGAACGCATGGATCCAGGTCTTCCACGACGAGGTGCTGAGGCCCGGCGGCGAGCCCGGTGTCTACGGAGTGGTGCATCCGCGCACGCACGCGGTGGGTGTGATCGCGCTCGACGAGCGGGACAGGGTCCTCCTCGTCGGGCAGTACCGGTACACGCTGGAGCTACTCCTGGGAGATCCCCGAGGGTGGGGTGCCGATCGGCGACGACCCGCTCGACGGGGCACGTCGGGAGCTCGGCGAGGAGACCGGATACCGAACGGCGGCATGGCGTGAACTGATGCGGTTCTCCCTCGCGAACTCCGCGACCGACGAGACCGGAGCCCTCTACGTCGCGACCGACCTCAGCGAAGGCGAGCCGGCACCCGATGGGACCGAGGAGCTCGCGCTGCGGTGGATGCCGTTCGTCGATGCCGTCGAGGCGGTGCGCTCGGGCGAGCTCTTCGACTCGATGACCCAGCTCGGTCTGCTCCGCCTGGCCGTCGACCGTGCCCTCGGCCGTGCGTGAACGTGTCGCCGGCTCAGGCGCGAGTCGCGATCTCCTCCGGGAGCCAGAACCAGCGGAGGTGCTCGAAGTCCTCGCCGACGTCGAGCGGAGCGTCGCCCGAGTCGAGCGAAGACGCCGCGGGCGGCGACGCGGCAAGCACGGCTCGCGCCTCGTCGAGGTAGTCGGTCAGAGCCGACTCGCTCGCATGATGGTGATGGCCGGTGAACGCCATCCCGCCGCCGTCGTACCGAACGTCATCGAGCGACATCGGGGGCTCGGGCTGGCCGTCTGCGTGGTGCCACATGCCCGTCACCGCATCGAAGCGATAGAGGGGGAGCAGCCTCCAACCGTGCGTCGCCACCATGTCCACCGCGTCGAGCACGTACTCGAACACGGCCTCGGTGATGAAGTAGTTGAAGTTCACCCGCACCCAGCCGGGCTTGATGCCCTCGCATCCACGGGCGATCTCGCGCTCGAACCCGTGCGACGTTTCGAGATCGATGCCGAGCAGCCGGTGGCCATAGGGACCTGCACACGAGCACCCTCCCCGCGCCTGTATACCGAACAGGTCGTTCAGCATCGCGACCACGAAGTTGTGGTGGAGGTAGCGTTCTTCGTGCCGGACGACGAACGACACGATCGACAGGCGTGGGAGGTCGTGGCTCCCGAGGATGTCGATCGCCGGGTTCTCCTCCCATCGATGCATCGCCCGATGGGTGAACGACACTTCGCGCTCCCGGATCGCCTCGGCCCCGACGGCGCGCTTCAGCTGGAAGACGAGACCCGCGCGGATCGATCCGACGATGTCGGGGGTGCCACCCTCCTCTCGCCGTTCGATGTCGTCGAGGTACACGTGCTCGGTGGGGTTGACGTAGGCGACCGTGCCGCCGCCGGGGACGCTCGGCACGCGGTTGCCGAAGAGCTCGCGTCGCGCCACCAGCACTCCGGGCGTACCCGGCCCGCCGACGAACTTGTGTGGGGAGACGACGATCGCGTCGAGGGCCGCGAGCGCGTCGTCGCCCGGCGTCATCTCGATCTCGACGTACGGCGCGGCGGCAGCATAGTCCCAGCACGACAGGGCACCGTGACGGCGCAGCAGGGACGAGAGCGCCGCGACGTCGGACAGGATGCCGGTGACGTTCGAGGCCGCGGAGAAGCTCCCGATCTTCAGGGGACGGTCGGCATGCTCCTGCAGCGAACGCTCGAGCGCCGCACGATCGATACGACCGTCATGGTCCTCGGGCACGGTCACGAGGTCGGCGATCGACTCCCGCCACGGGAGGTCGTTGGAATGGTGCTCGTACGGTCCGATGAAGACCACCGGGCGTTCCGACGACGGGATCCGATCGAGCAACGCGTAGCGATCGTCGAGCTCGGCGGGCAGCCGCAGTCCGAGACAGTCGATCAACGTGGCGATCGCTCCGGTCGACCCGCTGCCGCAGAAGATCACGGCATGATCGCGCTCGTTCGCGCCGCACGCCTCGCGCACGATTCGCCTCGCATCCTCGCGGAACCGCGTCGTCTGCAGCCCGGTGCCGCTCGACTCCGTGTGTGTGTTCGCGTAGAGCGGCAGCACGGTCTCGCGGATGAAGTCCTCGATGAACGAGAGCGACCGCCCTGAGGCCGTGTAGTCGGCGTACGAGACGCGTCGCACGCCGAAGGGGGTGACGATCGCCTCGTCGTCTCCGATCACCGCCGACCGGATCGTGTCGATCAATGCATCGTCAGCCACGCGCGGCATCCTAGCTCTCTGCGCCGGCGGACCGACGCTGCTCAGACGCGGTGCTCGAGGCTCGTCAGCGAGGGATGCCCCCGCTTGCGCCGATACATCGACTCGTCGGCCTGCCTGAGCAGGGTACGGGCGTCGTCGCCGTCGTACGGGAAGACGCTCCAGCCGATGCTGGCCCGCATCCGGACGTCGCCCACGCGCAACCCGAGGGGCTGCTCGAGGGCCGACTCGATGCGACGGACAACGGCGATGATCGAGGCCTCGACGTGAGCGCCCGCGACGCCCGGAGCGATGTCGGTGAGGAGGACGATGAACTCGTCCCCGCTCTGACGCGCCACGAGGTCGGCATCGCGCACTGCCGCCTTCAGCCGCACCGCCACCTGCTTGAGCACCTCGTCGCCCGTGTCGTGACCGTGTACGTCGTTCACGGGCTTGAACCGGTCGAGATCGAGGAAGAGGACAGCCACCGCCGAGCCCAGTCGCTTGGCCCTCGCGATGGCAACCACGAGATGCTCCTCGAGCATCGCCCGGTTCGGCAACCCGGTGAGGTGGTCGTGGTGAGCCAGATGCTGCATCCGAAGCTCGGCTTCCTTCGTGGGCGTGATGTCGAGCATCACCCCCTGGATGTACAGCGGCTCGCCCCGTTCGTCGCGGATCGTCGACGATCGGTCGCTGACCCACACGACTCGGCCGTCCGCACGCACGTACCGGTACTCACCGGCCTCCGGCTGGCCGGTGCGCAGGTAGGACTCGTAGTCGAGACGGGATCGCTCGCGGTCGTCCGGGTGGATCAGGTCGTCCCAGATGCTTTCGTCCGCGAGGAAGTCCGACGCCGGAACCCCGAGGAGCTCCTCGATGTAGGGGCTCATGTAGTACGTCGGGCCGTCGAGCCTCGGCGAGTACGTGTAGATGGCGGCGGGGAGCTGCTCGAGCAGCGCGGCGTACCGAGCCTCGGCCTCGTAGACGCGCGCCTCCGCCACGCGCAGACGTCGCTGCACACCGTCGGTATCGGGCTCGTGGTGGCGTTCGTCGTCGTGCTCCGGCAACTGCAAGGGCGCTCTCCTGGTCGAGGAGTCTTTCCCGTGGCCCGAGTATCGGCACGGCGCACCCGCAGCCTGAGAACGCGATGAGCGGCCCCGAAGGGCCGCTCATCGGTTCCCGAGAGGGAGGCGGGGTTACCCCAGCGCCACCGCGTTGATCAGGTTCGAGTCGCGCAGCTTGCGCAACGCCTCACGCTCGATCAGCCGCACACGCTCACCGGAGAGACCGAGCACCTTGCCGGTCTCGCGCAGGCTGAGCGGCTGCCCGTTCTCGAGGCCGTAGCGCAGCGCCACGACATGGCGCTCGCGCTCGTCGAGCACGCGATCGACGGCGCCTCCGATCTCCTCGCGGAGCAGGGCGTCCTCGACCTCGTTGAACGCAGCATCGGAGTCGACCTCCTCGATCAGATCGCCGAGCTCGGTGTCCTCGCCCACCGGCGACTGGAGCGACAGCGGCTCACGGCGACCCATCTCGGTCAGGTCGTCGATCTCCTCGACCGTGGTGTCGAGCGCATTGGCGAGCTCCTCGCGCGAGGGCTCGCGACCCATCGACTGCGCGAACTGGAACCGCGTGCGGTTCAGCTTGCGCAGCCGGTCGTGGATGTGCACCGGCAGGCGGATCGAGCGCGAGCGATCGGCGATCGCGCGCGTGATGCCCTGACGGATCCACCAGGTGGCATACGTCGAGAACTTGAACCCGCGGCGCCAGTCGAACAGCTCGACCGCGCGCATCAGGCCGATGTTCCCCTCCTGGATCAGGTGGAGGAGCGGGAGGCCCTGGCCCTGGTACTTGCGGGCCACGGACACGACCAGACGCAGGTTGGCCATGATGAATCGCTGGCGCGCGGCCTCGGCCGTGCGCACCTCACGACGGGCCTTCGCGATGCTCTTCTCGGACCGCAGACGGCCGGCACGGAGGCGCTCCTCGGCCTCCTTGCCCGCCTCGATAGTCATGGCGAGCTCGACCTCTTCCTCTTTGGTGAGCAGCGGCTCGCGGGCCGCCGCCTCCAGGTAGAGGCGCAGGTCATCGGCGTCATCGGTCCCTAGGGGACGCGCTGGCTCCGGCACTTCGTATCACGCTCCTCCTCGAGGCCACTCGATCGCACGGGGCGAGGTCGTCGGTCCTCGGGAACTCGGGTTCCTCGGTCGGTCGGGCGGTTCCGGCTGCAGGGGATCGAGGCGCGCGGGAAGAAACGCCTTGGCAGCCGCTCGTCTGTATGGTAAGGGGTTCGCCTCGCGTTTGTAAAGCTGGACCTGTGTGGAGGTCTCGTGAAGGCTTCCACCACCCCGTGGTCCCATGTCGGACGTGTCCGCCATCTCCTCCCCTTCGCCCCGGCTCAGGTACCTCGTCTAACGCCGTGAGCTGCGGAAACCTTCCCGTTCGTCCCGCTCCTCACTGGTCGTTCGGCAGCCACGGGGCCGAGGATGCGGCGGAGGCGTCACGGATCTGGATCGCGACGGGGAGGGGTGGCCCCGGCGAACACGGCGCGGCCATCGGCCCATGCCCGCATCGCGGCGATCTCGTCGGCACGGGAATGGGCGAGCGGGGTCGTGGCCAGGGCCTCGGCCTCGATGCGACCGGTGGTGAGCTCGGCTCCGTCGGCGAAGGCCCGGTAGAGGGCGGCCACCACGACCCCCTCGAGCTCCGCCCCGGAGAATCCCTCCGTGCGCGCAGCGAGTTCATCGAGGTCGAAGGCCGAGACGTCGCGATCGCGCTCGCGGAGCTGAAGCGCGAGGATCTCAGCTCTCTCGTCCGCATCGGGCAGGTCGACGAAGAACGTCTCGTCGAACCGCCCGCGGCGAAGGAGCTCCGGAGGTAATGCACCGATGTCGTTGCACGTGGCGACCAGGAACACGCCGTCCGGCCGCTCTTGGAGCCACCGAAGGAACGAGCCGAGCACCCGCATGCTCGTGCCGCCGTCGCCCGATCGTTGACTGGCGGCGAATCCCTTCTCGATCTCATCGACCCAGAGCACAACCGGAGCCATCGCCTCGACGGTACGTAGCGCCCGCCGCATCCGCGCCTCCGACTCGCCGACGAACGACCCGTAGATCGCGCCGGGATCGAGCAGCACGAGAGGCAGGCCCCATGTTCGCGCCAGGGTCTTCGCGACGAGGGACTTGCCGCATCCCGGTACGCCCGTGAGCAGAACCCCGCGCGGCGCATCGAGCCCGAACGCACGGGCCTCAGGCTCGAACCCCCGGCCACGCACCCGGAGCCAGTCTTTCAATGCTTCCATGCCGCCCACGGCAGCGAGCCCCCGCGCATCAGTCGGCACGAGCTCGAGGACGCCGTCGTCGGCGAGCAGCTCCGCCTTCGCCTCCCGGATGTCGGCCACGTCCTCGCGATCGAGCCCGCCCTCGGCCATCGCCTCACGAAGGATCAGACGTTCCGCCTCGGGCAGCGAGATGCCACGGACAGCCTCGCTCAACGCAGCGAGGGCGCCGTCGTCGAGAGTGACCGCGAGCCCTCGTTCGACCAGCTCATCGGTGACGTGGCGGACGAGCGCCGCCACCTCCAGCACATCGGGAGGTTCGAGGGTCCACGGCAGAGCGACGCCGTCCAGCTCGGCCGGGATCGTGAGATCGGGAGACGTCAGCACGATCGTCTGGCCCACCGGTTCCTCGAGCGCGAACTCCTTCAGCCGGCGGACCACCTTCGCGTCGGCGAGGGCCGCCTCCACGTCGAGGAACACGAAGACCGACGGGTCCGTCAACGCGTCCGCGAAGCTCAGCGCTTGGGTGATGTCGGCCGTCGACGGCTGTGGCGGCAAACCGTCGCTCGCGAATCCGCGAGCGGCTGACCAGGTCCACAGTTGCATCCCGGCATCGGTCGCGGCTCGGCGGAGCACCCCGAGGAACCGCACCTCGTCGTCGACCCGAACGACGATCAACGGGTGCCGGGACACGAGGAGCAGGCGGAGGTCCGACGTGGGATCCACGAGCTGCATCTTCGCAGGCCGGTAGCCTTGTTTCGTGAGCCTCGAACTGCCCGAGCTGCAGGTCGCCGATGTCGACGGTCCGGTCTCCTTCAGGGAATGGGAGGGTCCGCAGGACACCACGTTCGTGCTCCTCCACGGGCTCGGCGGCTCGCACGTCAACTGGGTACAGGTGGCTCCGGGCCTCGCGGGCCTCGGGAGGGTGATCGCCCTCGACGTGCCGGGGTTCGGCTCCTCGCCACGTGCGGGACGCGGTTCGGGCCTGATGGACGAGCGTCGGCTGATCTCGCGGTTCCTGGCGAGCCGCGAGAGCGGGCGCCTCGTGCTGGTCGGGAACTCGATGGGGGGTGTGCTCGGCATCCTGCATGCGGCAGTGGAGCCCGAGTCGCTCGCGGGCCTGGTGCTCACGAGCTCGCCGTTCCCGTGGGTCCGCGGGGCCTACCCCCATCCCGCCGTGATCGTGGGGTTCACGGCCTACGACGCTCCCGGCCTCGGCCCGCTGGTCCTCAAGACCCGCATGCGCCGCCTCGAGGCGGAGCGGGCGGTACGCCTCGGTCTGCGGCTCGTCGCGGCCGATCCTCGTTCGATCCCTGATGAGGTCGTGCAGCTCATGGTCGACCAGATGAAGGAGCGAGCCCTCGACCCGGACGCGCCCGCAGCGTTTCAGGATGCATGGCGGTCACTCCGACGGCTCGGCCAGCGCCCCGACGTCGCACGAAGGGCGATGGACGGTGTCCGTTGCCCGGTGTTCGTGCTGCACGGCCGACGCGACCGATTGGTTCCCGCCGCCTATGCCGAGGCCGCACTGCGGGAGCACCCCACGTGGCGAGGTCGCATCTTCCCCGATCTCGGCCACGTGCCGCAGATGGAAGCCCCGGGCAGATGGCTCGCCGAGGTCGCGGACTGGTACGCCGAGACGTACCGCTGACTCAGGTCCTCGGCGCGGCCGCCGCCGCCTTCTCCAGCTCGTCGATCGCGGTCTCGATGCCTCGCGCGAGCACGTCGACGTCAGGGAGCGAGTCCCAGTCGGCGGTGAGGCCGAATGCCATCGTTCCGGCGAGACTCGTGCACGCGACCGACAGGCCGCTGCGCTCCCCGAGCGGCATCGCGGGATAGCTCGCGACGAGCGACGCCCCCGCGAGGTACAGCGGCACCTGCGGCGCCGGCACGTTCGAGACCACGAGATTGAACCAGCGACCCCGGCTCGCGAGACGCGCCGCCATCGCGTGCAGGGCCGGCGGCGCGTATGCGCCGAGCCCGATGATCGAGTCGGCACCCACGGCCATTGAGGATTCCTTCAGCTGGGCGGTGGCACGGCGCACTCGTTGCAGCCGCGTGCGTGCGCGGAGCCGCCCGACCGGCACGTCGACGAACGCCGGAGCCACCCGATTGCCGACCTCGCCCTGCTCGGCCTTCGAACGGACCGACACCGGCACCATGACCCTCAGGGTGCGGCCGCTCGTCCCCTCGCCTCGATGCTCGAGCAGATCGTGCAGTCCGCCCGCCACCGCCGTCAGCACGACGTCGTTCACGGTCCCCCCCAGGGAGTGCTTGATCTCACGGATCCGCGTGAACGACGCTTCGGCCATTGCGAATCGTCGCGCCGGGCCGATCAGCGTGTCGAACGGGCCGGCCGGTGGGGCGCCCATGTCCACCACGTCGCGCACCCCCGAGAGCGTCTCGGCCAACGCCGCGAACGTACGGGCGGGGGCGCCCACGGCGTGACCGATCGCCTCGAGCGGGTGCAGCACGAGATCCTGGGCCGCGTCGCGCAACAGATCGTCACGCGTCGGGGACGCCTCGGCCGTCCACGGCCTCGCCGGAGGGGTGCCGATCTCGGCGTCGGGAGCGAGGTCGAACAGCGCGGAAGCGATCGCCATGCCTGAGATGCCGTCGGCGAGCGCATGATGCAGCTTCATGAGCACGGCCGTGCGGCGCTCCGCGAGGCCCTCAAAGACGTACAGCTCCCACAACGGCTTGGCGGGATCGAGCGGACGCGAGAGCACGCGTCCGACTGCGCGCTCCAGTTGGAAGCGCCCGCCGGGCGTCGGGATCGCTGAACGCCGCAGATGAAAGTCGAGGTCGAACCGGTCGTCGTCGACCCAGAGGGGCCGTGCGAGCCCGAACGGCACGCGCATCACGCGCTGTCGCAGCCTCGGCGCGAGATGCAACCGAGCCTCCACGACCCGCTGCACGTCATCATAGGTCAGCGGCCCGTCGTCGCGAGGGTCGAACACGGAGACACCCGCCACGTGCATGTGCACGGCCGGCGTCTCCAGGTACAGGAAGCTCGCGTCGAGGCTCGTGAGTCGTTCGGGCGCCATCGCGACGAGGGTACTCCGCGCCGAGGATGGCCGACGAGAGGGTGCTACGGGGCCTCGATCGCTCGAGGCACCGCGAACCGGCCGATCGCGTAGGTCAGCACGAACGTGATCAGCGCGATATCCAGCCACCGGGATCGCAGCGCCGCGAAGTCGCGTTCGGTCGGGCAGTCCCCACGCCGACGCCTCTCATGCGGCAGGACGCCCGGACGGCACCTGCTGGGTGATGCAGTGAGGACCCCCACCGCCCTCGTGCAGCACATGCCCGTCGACGCCAACGAGCTCTCGCTCTGGCATCGCCGCCGCGAGCTGGGCGAGGGCAGCCTCGTCCTCAGGAACACCTGCGAGTGGCACGATCGCCCCGCCACCGTTCGTCAGGTAGAGGTTCAGGTGAGTGAGCTCGAGCGTCGCGCCAGGATCGATCCGGTGCACCCGGATCGAGCGCCCGCGGGCATCGACGGTGTCCTCGATCGCGCGGCGGTTCTCTTCCCCCCGCTCATGATCCGGGTCGCCAGGATCGGCCGGAGCGTGCAGGACGACCTCACCAGGAGCGACGAAGGCGGCGATCCCGTCGACGTGCCCGTCGGTGTCGCGGCTCGCCATCCAACCACCCGGTAGCCATACGACGGTCTCTGCCCCGAGGTACTCATGGAGCAGACGCTCGTTGTCCTCACGGCTGAGACCGGGGTTGCGGTTGGGGTTGAGGAGACACGTCTCGGTCGTGAGGAGGGTGCCCTCGCCATCGACGGCGATGGCGCCACCTTCCAGGATCATCGGCGCGGCGTAGCGGCGCATGCCCAGATGATCAGCGATCACCGCCGGGACCTGCGCGTCGCGATCGTACGGCCGGTATCGATCACCCCAGCCGTTGAACCCGAAGTGCACGAGCGCGACCTCGCCGCCGCCGTTCGTGACGAAGATCGGACCGGAGTCGCGCATCCATGAGTCGTCGATCGGTGCCGGCAGCAGGTCGACGTCCTCCCCCAGCAAGGAGCGGGCCTGACCGACCTGCTCAGGGTCGACCACCATCACGACCGGCTCGAACGCGGCGATCGCGTTCGCCACCGTCGCGAAGACTCGCTGCGCCTCCTCGAAGAGGGCGCCCCAAAGCGTTGCTCGTGTGCGGGTCGGCCACGCCATCAGGGTCGCTTGGTGGGGGGACCACTCCGCCGGCATCGAGAACCCGTCGTCGTGAGGGGTTCGGTCGACGACGCCTTCGCTCACGGCTGCTCGAGCTGGATGCGGATGCGCTTGTTCGCCTTGCCCTTCGACTCCGTCTTCACGACCTTCACCCGTCCGACCTCACCGCTCGAGGCGACATGCGTGCCGCCGTCCGCCTGCTTGTCGATGCCCGTGATGTCGATCACCCGGATCGGATCGACCGACGCCGGGATCAGTGAGACCTTCGTGCGGATCAGATCGGGGTCGGCGAGGGCTTCCTCCCGGGGAAGGAAGTGCACGAGGACCGGCACGTCTTCCGCGAGACGAGCGTTCAGGCGCTGCTCGACGTCGTGACCGAACTCCTGGCTGATGCCGTCGAGCTCGAAGTCCATGCGCGCGACACCGCCTGAGTCCATGTTCCCGCCGGTGACCTTCGCGCCGAAGTCCGTGAAGACGACACCCGACAGCGAGTGAAGAGCGGTGTGGGTGCGCATGTGCTGGTAGCGCCGATCCCAGTCGATCTCGGCCGTGATGGCAGTCCCGACCGACGGAGGGGGTGTGGAAGGATCGAGCGCGTGCACGATCACACCGTCGTCTCGGGACTTGGTCGTATCGGTGACGCGACACGCACCGCCCTCCCACCGCAAGGTTCCTGAGTCGCCGGGCTGACCCCCGCCCCGTGGGTAGAACACGGTTCGGTCGAGCACGACGCCGTCGTCACGAACGGCCACCACGGCCGCGTCGCAGCTGCGCAGGTAGGCGTCGCGCGAGAACAGATCGTCGGTCATGCAGGGACGCTATCGCAGGCAGGGCATGCCGTCAGAGGGGATGGCGTGCCACGGTCTCGTCACCCTCTGTCTCCCCGGTCTCGACGAACCCCGCGAGGGCATAGAGGGCCTTGGCTCCCGCGTTCGCCGGTTCGTAGCTGAGGGCCGACGAGCGCCCCTCCGCGGCCGCCCGGGCAACCAGCAGGTCCACGACCGCCCGCCCGATGCCTTGGCGCTGTCGGGTTCGGTCGATCACGAGACCGCCGATCCATGCGCTGTCGTCGTCCGGATCGATGCCGTGCATCACGAATCCGACGACGAGGTCGCCGTTCAGGACGGCGAACGGCCGCCACGGCGAGCCGGGTCGGTCACACAGCGCGAGGTAGTCGACCACGGGCGAGACGAAGCGCCGCTGATCCGGTTCGACCTCCAGAGCCACGCACGCTGCTCGAAGGTCATCGTCGATGGCCGGGACGACCTCGACGGGAACCGCGCCGCCCGCCATCAAACGTTCGGCTCCGCGGTCCGAGTCGTGCGCACGACCGATGCGATCACGGCGCCCACCAAGATCAGCGCACCCCCGGCCGCGACCGTCGCCGTGATCGTCTCGTCGAGGAAGATCGCCGCGAGCACGGCGACCGTGAGCGGTTCCATCACGCCGATGATGGCGTTGCGGACGGCACCGACGCGCTGCAGGCCTGCGAGCATCGTCGCGAACGCGCCCGCCGACACGAGCACGATCGCCGCGAGTCGCGCCGGGGTCGCGCCCGCCGGGAGCACGAACGAGCCCAGCACGACCGCGAAGAGGACGTTCGAGATCGCCGCCCCGGCGCCCAGCCACCCGGCGGCCGTGACCGGGTCCGTGCGGCGCACGTGGCGATCGGTACTCACGAGATAGGCGGTGTAGACGATCGACGTCGCGAGCGCGAGCGCGATGCCGAGCGGCTCGACGTCGGTCTCCCCGCCCCCGCCCAGCACGACGATCGCGCTCCCACCGATCGCGAGCGCAAGCGCGACGAATAACGGCGGAGACGGGGCGCGCCGGTCAAGCGCGATCGTCACCAGCATCACCCAGACCGGATAGGTGTAGAAGAGCAGCGTGACCGCCGCCGCCGATCCGTGGTTCAAGGCCGAGAAGTAGAGGGCCGCCTCGGTGCCGTATCCGAGCGTGCCGGCGAGCGCGAGAGCGAGGCGCTCGCCCGGCGCAGGCAGGCCGGGCCGCCGGAGCACCAGGGCGAGCCCGAGCAGCAACACCGACTGTCCACCGAAGCGGATCGCCAGCGTGACGAACGGCGGTCCGCCGGCCTGCACCTTCGAGCCGAGGATCACGACACCGGCGAAGAGCACCGCCATCGCGACCGACATCGCCGAGCCGATCAGTTCGCCTCGGCGGTCGACCGCACGCCTCGTCGCGGCGACCTCGCTCATCCGTCACCCTGGAGGAACCGGCTGACACGGTCGACCAGCAGTGGGATCGCCGTGAGCAGCTCGTCCTCGGATGCCACCACGATCGCCTCGGCGTGGGGCATCACCTCGGCCAGGCCTCGGGCCACCGCTGCAGGGTGGATCGAGTCGCCCTCGCGACCGATCACGAGCGCCGGAGCGCTCACCGCGGCCAATGCCGAGGGCGAGGGAACCGCGGCGTCCCGCACGACGTCCCGGATCGCCCGCGCCACGCCGGTCGGGTTCATGTCCTGCCACAACAGCAGGTCGAACTCACGCAGCCCCGGCTGCGCCTCGTAGTTCCTGGCGCGTCCCGACTCGCGCAGGATCGCCTCGATCGCATCGTCGCGCGGCAGCGTCTCGAGGAGCTCTGCGGTGCGTTCGAACAAGGGCGTCGCTCCGATCGGTCCCTCGAGTGCCGATGGCAGCACGAACGCCACCCGCTCGAACCGATCGGGCTCTCGCACGAGGAGGTGGGCGAGAGCGCCGGCGCCGAGGGACGTGCCCACCGCGCAGGTCGCGCTCGTCTCGCGAGCGACGGCATCGAGGTCGCGTGAGAAGTCGGCGTAGCGATAGGAGCCGGCCTCGGGTGTGCTGGAGTGCCCATGGCCGCGGAAGCAGAACCGCACCTTCGTTCCGGGAGCCATCGGCGTGAACGCGGCGAGCTCCATGCACGAGTTGGTCAACCCGTGGGCGAACACCGTGGTGGGCTCGCCAGAACCCTCGATCTCGATGTGAAGCACGGCATCGCGCGTCCGCAGCTCAGGCACGGATCAGCTCTCGATCACGCATCGGACGTGAGGGTACGATGCCCCCACGATGCACGGCGACGCAACGGCCATCGAGATCTCGCGCACCGACGTCGAGCACGTGCTTTCGCGTTTCCGCGTGCGACTCACCGATGACGACGGTTCGACGACCGAGCACGACGTGACGATGTCGCGGGACGAATGGGATCGGTTCGGGAACGGCTACCGCACGCCCGAGGCGCTGATCGAGGCGTCGTTCCGGTTCCTGCTGGCGCGCGAACCCAAGGAGCAGATCCTCGGAGCGTTCGGCCTCGGGCTGATCCCCCGGTACTTCCCCTCGTACGGGCGCGACATCGAGCCGACGGACTGACGCTCAGTCGACCTCTGCCGGCACCACGGTCTCGCCGTCGATCTCGATCAGGTCGTCCTGCGGCGCGAACTGATCACGGATGCGCCGCGCCCAGGCCGCGACGAGTGCGGTCAGGCCGAGGAACACGGCGCCGGAGACGAGCAGGATCGACCGCGTGGTGACCTCGCTGTCCTCGGTCCAGAGCAGGAAGAGGATCACGGCCGGCACGATGTAGCCGAGGTTGTAGGCGATGTCGAACAACGCGAAGGCCCGCCCGCGGAAGTCGTCGGGCATCGTCTGCTGCATGATCGTGTCGGCCGAGATCTTGCCGACGAAGAACGAGAAGAAGCCGATGAACAACATCGCGGCGAACCCGGCCACCGAGACGAACAATCCACCCACGATCGTGCCGATGCCGAGCAGCACCATCGACATCAGCAACAGGCGCACGGGGGGCACACGGTCCTTGTACTTCTGGGCCACGACCATGCCGAGCGCGCCACCGACCAGGCCGCCCATGCCCGAGAGCACCAACGAGATCGTGTCGGAGTCCCCGCCGGCCACGAGGTTCTTCGCATAGAGACCGAACACGAACAGCCCGAACCCCCAGAACTGGTAGCGCAGCATCTGGAACGACGACAACCCGAGCGCCGCCGGCGCTCGGCTCGCCACCTCCTTCAGGCCGGCCACGATGTTGCGGACCACCTGGGATGCCTCCTGCGTGAACGTCGTCTCGTGCGGGCGGAGCTCGGCGTGCCGCAGCTGCTTCGCGACCAACGCACCGACCAGCAGGACGGCGGCGCCGACGACCACGGGCACGAACGGGGGCACGAACCCGGCGAGCGCGCCCCCGAACACGATGCCGAAGATCTGGGCAAGGGCGCCACCGGCTTGTGACAGGCCGTTGCCCTGCAGAAGGTCCTTCCCCGAGAGCACGTCGGGTATCGCCGCGGACTTCACGGCGAGGGCGATGCGCACGCATGCCTGCACCGCGAGCAGTCCCACGATCAGCGCCGCGGTCGCGAAGGTGTTGCCCTCGGTCGTGTCGGAGCCGAGCGGCACGAGCACCGCGAGCGCCACGACGACGACCACGACGGCGGTGGCCACGTCGGCCCACCAGACGACCCGTCGTCGGGGGAAGCGGTCGATGAACACGCCGATGAATGGCGAGATCAGCGTGTACGGAACGTAGAGGGCGAGCACGACGGTGAGCAGGTAGTCGGCCGACGGCAGGTTCTGCACGTCGAAGCCTTCCTGTCCGCCGAACGCGAGCGACTTCGCGATCGCGCCCTGCACGACGCCCTGTCCGGCTTGCGCGAGGAACTGCACACCCATCAGGACCGAGAAGTCGCGATTCGAGAAGGTCGCGAACATCGCGTTGAAGAAGCCGGCGAGCGAATCGAGCGGCGTGCGCAGCCACGCGTCGGCCACCCGCAGCGCAGCGCCGATGCCGATCGCGACGGCGACGACCGTCCACCCCTTCGCGACGCTGAGAGGTCCGCGCCACACCGCGAGCACGGCGATGCCGGCGAGCAGGACGAGCACGACCGACATGCCGGGGATCAGCGCGATCCGATCGACCGTGGTGCGGATGCCGAGCCAGTTCGATGCGAGCCACCCCGGCACGACCAAGAGCAGGGCGAGCAGGGCGATCACGAGCAGGTTCTGCGGCAGGTTCTCGAGCGGGCCCGGATGCGCCTCGAACTTGGCCGCTTCCTCCGCGGCCGCGGCCTGGGCGCGCTCGACCACGTCCGCGGGCGGCGCCCAGAGCCCCTCACCCTCGATCACGTAGACGTCGGGTCCGACCTCGACCCCTTGCGACGTGGCCGCCTCGAGGTTCTGCTGCTCGATGTCGGTCGAGCAGTCGTCGACGCCGTTGCACAGACCTCCGTAGTACTGCCCGATCAGGAAGACGACCGGCGGCTCAGTGAGTTCCTCGAACCTCGGCTGGAAGTCGTCGGCCAGCTTGTCATCGGGGTTGCAGAGGGCCGCCTCGCCCCCGAATGCCTCGCA
Organism: Actinomycetota bacterium; assembly: GCA_041287635.1. Taxonomy (GTDB): domain Bacteria; phylum Actinomycetota; class UBA4738; order UBA4738; family HRBIN12; genus JAOUEA01. The sequence continues at coordinate 30,819 of JBGGNG010000035.1, forward strand.
CCAATGCCCCGTCGCGGCGTCGGTGTAGCCCTCGCTGCCGGCGGTCGAGGTGGTGCGCTCGCCCGCGAGGAAGTTCTCGAGCGTGCCGAGGTAGGTGACCGAGCGCTCGATCGCCTCGCCCGGCAGTCCCGTGCGGAAGACGTTCGTGTAGGTCTTCGCCCAGCCGTACGCGGTGTTCGTGTCGGTGGCAGGATCGTCGGTGTCGCCGTAGTTCACGACGAGCACGTTCGCCCGCTCGCCGGCCGCATCGACCACCTCGTTGACGGCGGCCAGCGAGGTGCGCACCTGCTGGTTCGCCCACTGATTCGTCTCACTCACCCAGCGGTTCGCGACGCCGTCGACCAGGACGTACCCCAGCGAGCCGACCACGAGGATCGAACCCAGCGCACCGGCGACCAGCGCCGCACCGTGACGGCCGCGGATCAGCCAGCGGATCGCGACGAACGCGCCGAGACCGACGAGCGCCATCGGGGCCGCGCTCGCGTTCATGAAGCGGTAGTACGGGAGGGCCGCACCCGTGAAGACCGAGGCCGCGCCGGCGAACGCCACCAGCCACCAGATCGACACCTGGTCTTCCGTGCGGGCAGGCTCTCGGGTGCGGCGCGAGAGCAGGATCGTCGAGACGATCGCGATCGCCATGAACGGCACGATCACGACCGGCTGCAGCGAGGTCACCCATTCGACGAGCCGATCGGTGAAGAACTCCGCGCTGTAGGGCGGGGGCAAGGCCGCTTCCGCGAGGCTCGCCGGCTTCCCCCAGATGCCGACGACCCACATCGCGAGGCCGGCGATCATGCCGAAACCGATGGACATCAGCATCGGTGCGTCGGCCCGCAGCGCGGCCCCGAAGGAGAACCGGCTCGTCAGGAAGTGGAAGCCGAACACCGCCATCAGCACGGCGCCGAAGATCACGCACGTCGTCGGATGCGTGAACGCCGCGGCGATGCCGATCAGGAACAGCGCCGTCCTCGCGCCCCACGACGTTCGGGACTCGTGGACGAACGGGATCATCAGCGCGAGGAGGAACAGCACCGTGATGTTGTCGAGGTAGCCCACGTACGGCGTCGTCAGGAAGAGGGCCACCGTGGCGAGCAACGTGGTCAGCACGACGAGCGGATCGCGACGGCTCCGGAACAGGGCCGCGCCGAGTGCGAGCCCCGTGAGGATCGGGATGCCGATCATCAGGTACGCGCTGAAGGTGTATCGGTCGATGCCGACGACCTGTTGCAGCAACGCGCCCGCGAGCGGCACGGTCACGCGGTAGCCACCGGCGAAGAGTCCGTTCGGGCCCCACTCCTCGGCGACACGCACGGGGTCGGCCTCGAGGATCACCTGGGCGCGCCACGTGTACCACGCGGGGTCACGCGTCGGCGCCGACAGGCTCGGGTCGGCGAGGAACTTCCAGCCGAGCACCAACAGCATCAGCAGGGCGAACCCGCCGACCATCCACCACGACCCCAGCCAGCGCGGGCCCGAGTCGGGGCTCGAGCAGGGCAGGGGCGGCTCGCCCGCCGGAGCCTTCACGGTGTCGGTCGAAGCCATCGAACGGATCCCTTCAGATCGTGGGGGAAAGTGTCATTCGGGCAGCCCACGACCGCGCCGAGGCCATGGGGACCGCCACAGGATAGACGAGCCGAACCCCGCTGCCTCGGAACCGCCGGCCCACGTCAACGAGCGGCCTCGGGCAGGCACGGAAGATCCTGCATGAGCGCCGACGGGAACGCCGCCTGCATGACCGCATCGTCTTCTTGGCCCGGGTTCGGCACCACGCCCCCCCCGGCCGTCTGGGCCTGCGTGAAGGTCATCATGTACCGCGCCACGTCATCGACCGTGTGACCGTTGGCCTCGAGCTCCTCCAGATTCAGGAACGCCTGCGTGGGCTGCATCAGCTCGACGATCACCGGGCCGCCGGGGGTGCCGAATCGGTCGTTGATCATCTCCTGCATCGGTCCGGTGGAGATCTGATACCCCCCGCTCACGGCGGGGTCGGGCATCGCTGCGTGATCGGCGGTGAGCACCATCGCCCATTCACCCTTGCCCACCGCGCGGTTCAGGAACGTGACGAGATCCTTCATCGCCCGGTCCTGCGCCGCGACGGCGTCGAGCATCTCGGGGGAGTTCATCGACCACACGTGGCTGACGTAGTCGATCTCCTTGAAGTTCAGATACAGCAGATCGGGTACGTCATCGGCCCCGAAGCCCTCACGCCGGATCACCTCTTCGACGACTCGCTGCTGGTACGGGGTGCGGGCCGGGGTGTCGAAGCCTTGCAGCAGCTCGTCGATGTCGTTGTCACGCCACTTCCCGTCGAGCTGCCCGTCCGCTTGGTCGACCGCCTCTTTGTCCTGCTCGAACCCTCCGACGTCGTTCGCGTAGCCGGCCAGCTCGTAATAGGAGGCTTCGCGCTCGGGCAGGTTCCACTCGAACCCTTCGTCGGTGAGCGTCTCCCCACCGATCACCGACCGGGTGAGCGCGATGTCGCGGTCACCGCCGGAGAAGAACGAGCCGTGACCCAGCATGCCGAAGTGGATGTCCACGGTACCGACGATGCCGGCGAGCGGCTCGTTGCCCAAGGCACGGTCGTACACGTCCGCGAACGTCGGCTCGATGAAGAACGTCGGGCCCTGGTTCCACGGACCGGTGATCCGACCCGCCACGAGCATGTTGTGCCCGACGATGCCGTGGTGGCGCGGATAGGCCCCCGTGCCGATCGTGGCGTGGATCTGGGCTGTGCTCGTCGGCGACGATCCGACGGTCGCGTCGGTGTACCAGGTGCCCCTCGGGATCAACGACTTCGTGAACGGCCACGCCCCGGGATGCTCCTCGAGCACGTTGATGCCGCCGGCGTCCCACACCATCGTGACCAACAGCTTCGGGATCTCGCGCTCGGCCTCGGGGAGCAGCGCCTCGGTCATCGGCTGGCCGTCGGGAGCTCGGAAGCCATCGAACTTCATGAGCTGCGCCGACGTGGGCGCGATGCCCGCCACCGTCACGGGACGGCCGACCTCGCCCTGTGCCCGTACGAAACCGGGGCCGTACCAGAACATCGGCACCGTCTGGATGTAGTCCCACGGCCCGACGTGGGGCAGCCCGGAGCCGACGAAGTTCGGCTCCTTCGGCACGAAGCTGAGCTGGGCTCCCCGGTCGGGTCGCCACCCCCGCCAGATGCGCAGCAGTTGATCGTGGGGCAGGGAACACGCGGCCGAGACGAGGTCTCGCTGACCCGACTGGGCCGCCGCACGGATCGGAGGGCGGACCAGCACGAGTCCGACGAGCACGACTGCGAGCGAGAGCGGAACGAGGGATCGGCGGGCGAGCATCTCGGCATAGGGAACACGACCCCGGCAGCGCACGACAACCCGGGAGCGTTGAGAGTCTGTGACGGCCCTGGATCGATGCGGAGGCCCTGGTCGCAGGCGGTAGCGTGGGGGTGTGCTGATCGGCCGTCGGCTCTGGACCCTGTTGCTCGTGCTGGCGCTCGCGGGAGCTCCGGCGGTGGTCCTTCGCATCTTCTGTGTAGGGAGCAGCTGCGACGCCGGCGACGCGCGAGCGCAGGCCACTGTTCCGTTCTGTCCCCTCCCGGACAGACTCCGCCACGAGATCGCGGCCGGGTTCCGCGAGGGACGCTCCCCCGATGTGATGGCGGCGACCGCGGGGCTCGACACCGTCTCGACACAGGTCCAGCGGGGCGCACTGGTGCCATGGCCCGGCACGGAGGATCGAGATGGTGTCCCCGGCCTGCCCGATACCCGGGTGCCGATCGCGTTCCTCGGTGCGGGCGTGAGGCCGGGAGCGTTGCCGACGGGGACCGCACTGGACGCGATCGCGCCGACGCTCGAGTCCATCACGGGGTTCCGACGCGCCCACCCGGAGGTCCGCACCGGCGAGGCGATCGACGGGGCCGCGATCGCAGGACACGACGCGCCCTCGCTCGTCGTGACGATCGCGTGGAAGGGGATCGGCACCCCCGACCTCGAGCGGAGCCCTACGGCGTGGCCCTTCCTGCGGCGAGCGATACGCACCGGCGCGGGAACCCTCGCGGGCACCACCGGCTCCGTGCCGCTCGACCCGGCCGCCACGCTCACCACGATCGGCACCGGAGGGCGACCGTCGAGCCACGGCATCACGGGCAGCGAGGTGCGTCAGGACGACGGCGAGGTCGCGGTCGCCTGGTCGACACCCGGAGCGGGCTCGGTGATCGCCACGTTCGCCGACGACCTGGACCACGACTCGGGTGGGCGGGCCAGGGTGGCCGCGATCGTCACGGACCCCGTCGATCAGGGCATCGTCGGCAACGGGTGGTACCTCGACGCCGTCGATGACGACACGACGATCCGCACCGACGACCTCGCACGCTCGGCGACGAAGGCTGCCGCGGTCGTCGCCTCCGACGAACTCGGGAGCGACGAGGTCACCGATGTGCTGGGTGTCGTGCTCGACGGCGAGGTCGGGCGGGTCGACGCGGCGACGTCCGCGGTCGTGTCGTCGATCCGGGAGCGCGTGCCGAACACGACTTTCGTCGTAACCGCGACCGGAAGCCTCGCCGGCGGTGGCCGGGGCGAGGACGCCCTCGGCATCGCCGCGGACGTCGACGCGGCCCTCGGCGCACCCGTCGTCGCGGAGGTCGCGGCGGACGGCCTCTTCCTCGATCGAGACGTGCTCGTGGATCGCTCGCTCACGGCCCAGCAAGTCGCGGACGCGATGCGAGGCGTCGACGCGGGCGGCGCGCCGCTCTTCGACGACGTGTACCCGTCGTTCGCCGTCGCCTTCTCGAGGTACTGCTGATGGCCGTCGAGCTGGAGCCTCGCGCACCGTCGTCCGCTCCGCGGACCCGCGACCGATCCCGCCCCGCGGTCGCGATCGTGATCGTGGGGCTCCTCGCCGTCGCCGTGCTCGTGCGCGTCGTCGATCCCTCGAGCCTGCCGTGGTTGCGGAACCTGCTTATCGTCTTCGGCTCGCTGCTGGTCGAGGCGATGCCGTTCATCCTGCTCGGCGCAACCGTCTCGGCCGCGATCGAGGTGCTCGTGCCGGCCTCGGCATTCGCGCGCATCGCGTTGCTCCCGCGCGGCCTGCAGCTGCCGGCCGCTGCCGCGGCCGGGGTGGCGTTCCCGGTCTGCGAATGCGGCTCGGTGCCCGTCGCCCGGCGGCTCGTCGCGAAGGGCCTCGCCCCGAGCGCGGCGATCACCTTCATGTTGGCCGCCCCGATCGTGAACCCGGTCGTTGTGGCGTCGACGTTCGTGGCCTATCGCGGTCGCGACACTCTCTGGATCATGGTGCTCGGACGCCTCGCCCTCGGATTCATCGTGGCGATGTCGGTCGGCTGGGTCATGGGCCGGGTGCGCTCGGGCGAGCTGCTTCGGGCGCGGGCGGACCAGGTCGAGGCCCACGAAATCGACGAGGAGGAGGCGCGGTGGCGCCGCTTCTTCGGGCACCTCACCGGCGACGTGGTGTTCATGGCGCGGTTCCTGATCATGGGCGCCGCGCTCGCCGCCGCGATCCAGACGTTCGTGCCGCAGTCGATCGTGAACAGCGTGGCGAGCCTGCCCATCCTGAGCCTGATCGCGATGATGGCGCTCGCGTTCGTGATGTCGTTGTGTTCGGAGTCCGACGCCTTCGTCGCCGCTTCCTTCACGGCGTTCGGCCCGGCGTCCCAGCTCGCATTCCTCGTCTTCGGCCCGATGGTCGACCTGAAGCTCGCGGCGCTGTACGTGGGCACGTATCAGCGAGGGTTCCTGCGCACGGTCGTGATCGCGGTCGGCGCCACCACCCTCGTGGCCACCCTGTGGATCCAGGTGATCTGGGGATGACGACCATGCGGACGCGCGAGGACGAACGCCTCCGGTTCAGCGGGCCGCGCGTGGCGGCCGGACTCGCGATCGGGGCCTGGGCGGGGCTCTTCTGGTTCCTGCTGCTCGCGGGCCGCACCTCGCTGTACCTGTCCACGCGCACCGCATGGCTCGTGCCGCTCGGCGCCGCGCTGGCCACGATCGCGGCCGTGGGACGACTCGCGTCCGCCAGGGTGCGCTCGCCGGAGCCGCTCGGCAACCGGGAGACCTGGATGCTCGGCGCGATCGTGCTCCCGGTCGTCCTGCTCCTCACGCTGCCGCCGGCAACGCTCGACTCGTACGCGGTGAACCGGCGATCGAACTCGAGCGCGATCGGGTCCAGCGCGCGGATCGTGAGCGGCCCGATCGACCTCGTCGACGTCGCGGCTGCCAGGGCGGTCGTCGATGCGGAGGCGGCGCTCAAGGCCCGTGCCGGCGAGAGGGTCACGATAGAGGGGTTCGTGACCGAGGAGCCCGGCGAGGCCGACCGCTTCCAGCTGACGCGGTTCGTGATCACATGCTGCGTGGCCGACGCCACGATCAGCTACGTCACCGTCGTCGACGCGCCCCCCGGCAGCTTCGAGACCGACCAGTGGGTCCGTGTCGTGGGTCCGATCTACCCTCTCGGCAGCGACATCCTCGTGCAGGCGGAGTCGATCGAACCGATCGATCCGCCGGACGAGCCCTACCTCACGCCCTGAGGCTCACGCGCACGAACGACAGGTGCCGATCAGGTCGAGGCGGTGGCGCACCTTCGCGAACCCGCTCCGCTTCGCCAGCCGGTCGACGGCGCGATCCATCGTCGTCTCGAGATCGGGTGGGATCGTGACGTCCTGCACCCTGCCGCAGTTCGAGCAGATCAGGTGGTGGTGATGCTCGGTGAGATCCTCCGCCAGCTCGTACCGCGCGAACTCCCCTTCGGCGATCACCCGGCGCACCACCCCTGCGTGCTCGAGCACGGCGAGGTTACGGTAGACGGAGCTCTGCGGGCCCGTGCGGGACCGCACGATCTCGGCCGTGGACAGCGGGGTCCGCGCACGCTCGAGGGCCGCGACCAGCGCTTCCCGCTGCGGCGTGTATCGCTGCCCGACGCCGCGCAACCGCTCGGCGACGGTCGCATGCAGGTCTCGCGCCACGAGCCGCATCATACGTCGGCCCCAGGCGCGCTCCGGCCCCCGGCGAGGACACGGGACGCGACGGCGACGATCACGAACACCCCCGCCGTGACCAGCACGATCGTGCCCCCGGTGGCGAGCCCACCGGGGAACACCCTCGACAACGCGAGCCCCGCGACCGATGCCCCGACGCCGATCACGACCGAGATCGTCAGAGCCCCCGAGAACGAGCGCGCGATCATCTGCGCGCACGCCACGGGCAACACCATCATCGCCGCGACGAGGAGGATGCCGACGATCTGCATCGCCGCGACGACGGCGACCGCGGTCAGCACGGCGAGCAACGCATTCAAGAGGCCGACGGGGAGCCCCGCGACCCGCGACCACTCCTCGTCGGTGACCACCGAGAACATCGCGCGCCGCAGCGCGATCACGGCGACCACGATGCCGAGACCGAGCAGGACGATCGCCCACACCTCACTGCCTTTCACCGTGAGCGGTCCGCCGAACAGGTACGTGAGCACGTTCGAGGAGAGCCCGTCTCCCGCCGAGATCAGCACCACACCGAGCGCGATACCCGAGTAGAAGAGGATCGCGAGCGCGACGTCGCCGGACGTGCGTCGCCGGGCCCGGAACCATTCGATGCCGAGCGAGCCCCCGACCGCGAACGCGAGCGCCGTCCACAACGGCGCCCACGCCGCGAGCAGCCCCGCCCCGACGCCGGCGAACGCGACGTGCCCGATGCCGTCGCCGATCAGCGACAGCCGCTTCTGCACGAGGAACACGCCGATCGTCGGGGCGAACGCCCCCACCGCGATGCACGCGATGAGCGCGCGCTGCATGAAGGCGAGGTCGAACGGGTACGGGAGCGCGATCTCGGCGATCACGAGAGCTGCTCCAACCAGATCGGCAGGTCCTCGGCGTGCACGCCCAGGCTCCCGACCCCTCGCGCGGCCAGGGCGGCAGGCTCGCCGTCGAACAGGACCGTGTGTTTGAGCACGATCACTCGGTCGACATCGTCGGCGACCGCCGAGAGCTCGTGCGAGACGAGCAAGACGCCGGCGCCGTGATCACGGATCAGGTGTACGAGCGAGTCGCGGAAGAGTCGCTGCGACGCCGCGTCGACGCCCGCGATCGGTTCGTCGAGCACCAACAGCGACGGCTCGCTCGCGAACGCCCTGGCGATGAACGCGCGCTGCTGCTGACCGCCCGAGAGCTCGTTCACCGGACTGGCGGCGAGGTCGGCGAGGCCGACCGACGCGATCGCGTGTTCCACCTGATTGCGATCGGCGCGAGACATCGGCAGCCACCATCGCCCGTCGGTCAGCCGGCCCGCCGACACGATCTCCCGCACGGTCGCGGGGAGCTCCGAGCTGAGGCTGGGTCGTTGCGGCACGTATCCGAGCCGCCCGCGCCGGCGCACCGCGCCCGGCGGACGGCCGAAGAGGCGGGCCTCGCCGGCATCGGGTTCGAGCGAGCCGAGCAGCAGCCGCAACAGCGTGGACTTGCCCGATCCGTTCGGCCCGACGAGGGCGACGAACTCGCCCGCTCGAACCTCGAGGTCGACGTGCTCCAGCACCGGCTCGCGGCCGTACGCGAACGTCAGCCCTCGGGCCGCGAGGAGTTCCTGGCGCGCGTCGCCGTCGCCGGACGTGGGCGGGGCGCTAGGTGCAGTCGAGGCCATCGCGCAACGTCTCCAGGTTCCGTCGCATCACGGATAGGTAATCGTCGCCGGCCGCTTCCTGCTCGTCGGTGAGGCCTTCCAACGGACTCAGGACCGCGGTGTCGACCCCGGCTTCCGCGGCCAGCGTCTCGGCGACATCGGGAGGCACGAGGTCCTCGGTGAAGATCGTGGTGACCCCTTCGGCGCTCGCCTCGGCGGCCAGCTCGGCGATCCGATCGGGGTCGGGCTCGGACTCGGGTGCGAGCCCCGAGATCGCGCGCTGCTCGAGATCGTATGCCGCGGCGAGGTAGCTGAACGCCGCATGGCTCGTGATCATCACGCGCGTGCCACACCGGGCGAGCCCCCCACGGAACTCGTCGTCGAGCGCCGAGAGCTCCACGCCGACGTCCTCGGCGTTCGCGGTGAAGCGATCGCCGTCCGCGCCGCCTCGACCCTCACCCAGACCAGCGGCGATCCGGTCGACGATGTCGGAGTAGAGCGCGGGGTCGAGCCACACGTGTGGGTCGATCTCCGCTTCGTCGGCGTGCTCGCCGCCGGGCGGTGCGTCGCGAGGCTCGATCCCATCGAGCGCGTCGATGACGACGCCGGTCGCCTCGGCCTCGACGGCATCCTCGACGGCCGGCTGGAACCCGCCACCCAGGTACACCACGAGATCCGCCTCGGAGATCGCCTGGAGATCATCGGGGGTGAGCTCGAGGTCATGAGGCTCGACCCCCGGGGGGGTGAGGTTCGTAACGGTCACCTGATCGCCGCCGACACGCGAGGCCGCGAGGGCCAGGGGGTAGACGCTCGCCACGACCGCGATCGCGCCGTCGGACCCATCGCCCGACGCCGACCCACCGGCACACGCGACGGCGCCGAGCGACAGAGTCAGGAGAAGAACGAGACTGAGAATCGCTCTCACAACCCTGGAAAACTAGCCTCCCGGCGGCGGGTCGTCAATGCGGGCGTGATCGGCGCCCCTGGTGGTAGCGTCCGCGCGTGGCGGTGCGCATCGGCATCGGGCTGTTCACGGGCCAGATCCCGGCCGGGTCGGAGCGTTCCTTCGCTCAGGAGTACCAGGACACGATCGAGCTCGTGCGGCTCGCGGAGTCCGTCGGGTTCGACTCCGCGTGGGTCAGCGAGCACCATGGCGCCTCCGACGGGTACCTCCCCTCGCTGCTGGTGATGTGTGCCGCGCTCGCCGAGGCGACCTCGACGATCCGACTGGGCACCGGCGTGCTCCTCACGCCGCTCCACGACCCCCTGCGCCTCGCGGAGGACGCGGCCGTGGTCGACCAGATCGCCGGTGGGCGGCTCATGCTCGGCCTCGGCATCGGGTGGCGGCCCGAGGAGTTCCGGATGTTCGGGGTGCCGATGCGAGAGCGGCTCACGCGCACGATCGAGACCGTCGCGATCCTTCGACAGGCGTGGACGGGGGAACGTTTCTCCTACCGCGGCGAGGTGTTCGAGCTCGATCGTGTGCGCGTGACGCCTCCTCCCGCCCAACCGGGAGGACCACCGATCCTGCTCGGCGGCTACGTCGACGCGGCGCTGCGGCGAGCCGGCGAGTTGGGTGACGGCCACATCACCGACGCCGACGATCTCGTCCATGTGCGCAAGGCGGTCTCCCTGATGGAAGAAGGCGCGCGGGACGCCGGGCGCGATCCGGCAGCGATGCATCTCGCCCTGATGGCGAACGCCTTCGTCGCCGACGAGCACGCCTGGGAGATCGCCGCGCCGGGCGTGATGCATCAGCTGGGCGCCTACGAGGCATGGGATGCGGGTCACGACACGCCCGAGCACGATTCGCTCGATGCAGTGGTCAGCGACGAGCACGCCGCGCGCCGTTCGACCGCTGCCGGCACAGCCGATGACGTCGCACACGCGCTCGAGCCGATCGTGCGGTCGCTCGGCGTGAGGGCCGAGGCCGATCTGATCGTGCGACTCCATTACCCCGGCATGGCGTTCGACGATGCCGCCCGAGCCGTCTCGCTCTTCGGTGACCGGGTGCTCCCCGCGCTCCGCGAGGTCGGCCTGCGCTAGTCGGGCAACGAGACCCGGCCGCGATCGCGACCCTCGAGAGCGCCGGCCGACGCGTCGACGACTCCGTCGCGATGCAACCCGCGCACGGCATCGACGAGACGTTCGGGGGGAGTACCGGTCGCACGGGAGAGGCCGCCGAACGTGCGGGGCGAGCGGTCGCGCAGTGCCGCGAGCGCCGCGCCTCGGACCTGCCGCAACGACCCCTCGAACCTCGGTTGGCGACGGCTCGACGGCCGGCCGACGCGTCCCGATGCCGCGAACGCGCACCAGGGGCGCAGGGGACAGACGTCACAGTGGGGAGTCGGCCGGCACACCTCCCGGCCGAGATCCATCACCGCCTGGTTCCACGCCGACGGGCGGCGACGGTCGAGCCATGCCGTGGCGGCCTCGCCGAGGACGCGAGGCGACACCTCGTCGGCTTCCGACGCGAGGTCGACGCGCGCCCACACGCGGCGGACGTTCGTGTCGATCGCGGCCACCGGCTCTCCGAACCCCAGGCTCGCGACGGCGGCCGCCGTGTAGTCGCCGATCCCCGGCAGGGTCCGCAGCACCGAGGGATCGCGCGGCACCTCGCCGTCGTGTACCCGGACGATCTCGGCCGCGGCGCGGTGGAGCGCGACGGCGCGCCGCGGATAGCCCAGACGACCCCAGGCGCGCAGCACCTCGGCCCTCGACGCGTCCGCCAGGGAGCCCACATCGGGGAACCTCTGCAGGAATCCCTCGAACACCAGCTCGACCCGTGCGACCTGGGTCTGCTGCAGCATGACCTCGCTCACGAGCACCGCGAACGGGTCGGGGAACCGCGCCCCCCGCCGGGCGGGCGTTCGCCAGGGATAGGCGCGTCGCCGAGGCGGGTACCAGGCGCGCAGGGCTTCCCGCGCCTGGTCGCGCGGGCTAGGCTGCTGGTGGGCGGTAGCCGAGGTTCCCGAAGGGCCAGTCATGACCGTGATCCGTGACGTGATGAGCACCGATCTCACGATCGTGCCGCCGAGCACCACGATCGCGGATGCCGCAACGACGATGAGCACCCATCAAGTGGGCAGCGCGATCGTGCTCGACGGCGACCGCCTCGTCGGCATCTTCACCGAGCGCGACGTGCTGCGTGCCGTGGGCTCGGACTTCGACGCCGAGCATCATGCGGTGAGCGAGTTCATGACGAAGGACCCGAAGACGATCGGGCCGGAGGTCGACGCGAACGAAGCGCTCGAGTCGATGTTCGCGTTCGGGTTCCGCCACCTGCCGGTCGTCGACGGGGGGCGCGTGGTGGGCATCGTCTCGATGCGCGACGTCACCCGGCGGGCCTGAACGGTCGACCACCGCCGCCACGCCGCGCCTGCGTTCCTCAGAACCCGGCCTTCGAGTCCTTGTTCGGCATCTCGTCGGCCACCGCCGTCAGCGCCTCGTGCACGGATCGGAAGACCTCGGCGACGAACGACGCCTGCTGCCCGTCGTTGCCGGTCATCGTTCCTCGCACCGCCGAAGCGGTGATCTCGCAGGCCTTCTCGAACACAGCCCAGTCGCTCTCGCGGGACATGCGATCTCCTCCGTGTGGTCGTGATCGGTGATCGCGCCGCGACGGTGTCTCGGCGCCGATCGGACCTTCAGGCTACCTGAGGGTGCTCACTCGAACGCCCGCGAGCCGGTCAGGGCCGCCCCGACGATCAGCGTGTGGATCTCCTCGGTACCCTCGTAGGTGATCACCGACTCGAGGTTGTTCATGTGCCGGATCACCGGCGCGTCGAACGTGATGCCGGTGGCCCCGAGGAGCGAACGGGCATCCCGCGCGATCGCCAGGGCCGCGCGGGCGTTGTGCAGCTTCGTCATGCTGACCTGCTCGAACGTGACCCGCCCGGCGTCCTTCAGCCGCCCGAGCTGCAGCGCCATCAACGACCCCGCGTTCACGGCGATCGCCATCTCGACCAGCTTGCGCTGCACCAGCTGGAACGCCCCGATCGGCTTGCCGAACTGCACGCGGCTCGTCGCATGATCGAGCGCGGCCTCGTAGCAGGCGCGCGCCGCGCCCATCGCTCCCCAGGCGATGCCGAACCTCGCCTCCGTGAGGCACGAGAGCGGCCCCTTGATGCCCTCGATCCCGGGCAACACCGCCTCGGCCGGCAGACGCACGTCGCGTAGGTGGAGCTCCGAGCGCGCGGCGGCCCGCAGCGACCACGCATGCTCGAGCGGCGAGAACTCGACGCCGGGGGCGGCGCTCGGCACCACGAACCCCCGGATCACGTCGCGCTCGTCCTTGGCCCACACGATCGCGACGTCGCTCACCCATCCGTTCGTGTTCCACTTCTTGTGCCCGGTGAGCACCCAGTCCGAGCCGTCGCGAACGGCCCTGGTCGTCATGCTCGACGGGTCCGATCCCGAACCGGGTTCGGTGAGCGCGAAGCACCCGATCGCGTCGCCGCGTGCCATGCGCGGCAACCACTCCGCTCGCTGCGCCTCGCTGCCGTAGGTGCGTATCGGGAACATCGCCAGCGACCCCTGCACGCTCACGAACGATCGAAGCCCCGAGTCCCCGTACTCGACCTCGCGGTTGGCCACCCCGTACTCCACGGCGCTCGCGCCCGCGCAGCCGTACCCGTCGAGATGCATGCCGAGGATGCCGAGCTCCCCGTAGCCGCGGGCGAGCTCCACCGGGAACTCCCCGCGCTCGAACCACCCCTCGATGAACGGCAGCACGTGTTCGGCCGTGAAGGCTCGCACCCGATCGCGCACGGTTGCCTCGCCAGCGGTGAGCAGGCCGTCGACGTCGAGGAAGTCCAACGGGTCGCGCGGCGTCGTGGGCATGGCCCCAAGCCTACGGGTGCGTCGGGCGGGCAACTTCGGGCAGGATGTCGAGGAAGGGACCGGCGCGTTCGTCGTATCGGTGAGCGCGACGGCCGTCGCGAGAGGAGGCGGAGTGGCCAGGTACATGCTGCTGATCCACGGGCGGGAAGCAGAAAGCAGATGGGACGATGCGAAGGACGACGAGCGAGCCGAGGTGTACGAGGCATACGGGAAGCTCGTCGCTCGCATGCAGGAGCAGGGGCACCTGATCGAGGGCGACGAGTTGCATCGAGCCGCCGACGCGAAGGTCGTGCGGGTACGCGAGGGGTCGGTCGAGGTGATCGACGGACCGTTCACCGAGACGAATGAGCAGCTGGGTGGCTACTTCCTCGTCGATTGTGACCTCGAGAGCGCACTCGAATACGCCGCTGCGATCCCGGGAGCGCGCACCGGCACCGTGGAGGTGCGACCCGTCGTCGAGTCCCCGTCCTGATCCGTCGATCGAGAGGAGGAGCATCGATGCAGTACATGCTGTTGATCTACGGAGACATGAGCGCCTTTCCGGAGATGAACGACGCCGAGCAGGCCGCCGAGATGAAACGTTGGTACGACTACTCCGACTGGCTCGCCCGGAAGGGGTGGATGAAGGCCGGCGACGCCCTCGTCGGGGTCGAGCAGGCGACGAGCGTGCGGGTACGCGACGGAGAGCGCATCGTGACCGACGGCCCGTTCGCGGAGACGAAGGAGATCCTGGGCGGCGTCTTCCTGATCGATCTGCCCGATCTCGACGAGGCGATCCGCCTCGCCGCGCTGGTCCCGACCGCGAGGCACGGCTCCCTGGAGATCCGG
>JBGGNG010000036.1:0-8879 GCA_041287635.1 Actinomycetota bacterium
CGAGACCACCCTGCGTCCGGCGTGGCTAGCGGAGCCGACGACCGTCGCCGGGCGCCTGCGAACGAGGCGCCCGTCGATGATGCCCTGTCGGTCGACGCTGCTCACGCCGAGTGCCCTCCGGTCGTCGTACGTCGTCCGAACCATACCGCTTCTGTTGCTCCGGCGGAATACCTACAGCACGATGCGTGCCAGGTTGCCCCGAAGGCAGCGCGGCGTACGATCGGTGCATGTCCGAGGGTCCCCCTGCGAGGCCGTCCCCGATGCCGTCCTCCGATCCATCCTTGACCCTCGGTTCGGTCCGCCGCCGGATGCTGACGGGATCGGCGTGGGTCCTCGCCGCCCGCGTGCTCGGGCTCGGGTTGGGCCTCGCGATCAACGGATTGCTGGCGCGCATGCTCGACCCGAGCGAGTTCGGCGCCTTCCTGCTGACGTCGACGATGGTGGTCATCGGGAGCACGCTGTCGAAGGTCGGCATGGATCGCACGGTGGTGCGGTTCGCGGCCGAGTCGCTCGCGACCGGAGATACAGGGCGCGCACGGCACTCGATCCGCATGGCGGTCGGCTGGGCCGCCCTGGCATCGGCGGGCGTCGCGGCCGTCCTCGCGCTCGGCGTCGGCCAGTGGTTCTTCGGGTCCGTCCTCGGCCAGCCCCTCGTCGCATCGGTCGTGCCGGTCGCGGCCGGGTGGCTCTTTGCGACGGCGATGCAGTCGGTGCTCGCGGAGTCGTTCCGCGGGCTGTCGCGCTTCGGATACGCGTCGGTCTTCCAGACCTTCGCCAGCGACCTGCTCACGGTCGCCGTGCTCGGCGCCGTGTTCGTGTCGGCGCGGACCATCCACCTCTCAGCGGCGATCGGATTGTTGACTGCCGTCGCGGCAGCGGTGCTTGCCGTCACCGGGCTGGTGCTCGCTCGCACCGTGCGTCACCTGCACGGACCGGGGCGCCTCGGCCGGGCAGAGCTGTTCAAGGTTGCCCGGCCGCTCATCGTCACGAACGTCGGCATCTACCTGCTCGGCCACGGGGTCGATCTCTGGATCCTCGGCGCCTTCCAATCGGCGGAGCAGGTGTCGCTGTACGGAGCCGCGGCGAAGCTCGTCGTGCTCGTCGCGACCCCCATGATCATCTTCTCGGGCGTGATGCCGCCGCTCGTGGCCGAGCTCTACGCGCAGGGCCGCACGCGACGCCTCGAGCGCACCCTGCGGGTGGGAGCAACGATCGTCGGCGTGCCGGCGCTCGTCGTGCTGATGGTCTTCGTGGTCGCCGCGCCGTGGGTGCTCGAGGTCGTCTACGGGCCCTTCTACAGGCAGGCCGCACCCCTGCTGCTCGTGATGTCGCTCGCCCGCGTGATCGCGGTGTGGACCGGATCGTGCGGGATCGCGCTCATGATGACGGGGCACCAGCGAGACATGATGCACACGACCCTGCTGTCGGCCGTCATCAGCATCGTCGGGGGGCTCCTCCTCGCGGGACCGTACGGGGCGATGGGGGTCGCTGTGGCGACGTCGGTGGCCCAGGTGGTGCAGAACGTGTCGCAGCTGCTGCTGGCTCATCGCCGCCTCGGCATCTGGACGCATGTCTCGTTCTCGTGGGCCGAGGTGAGGGAGTTCTTCCGGCCATCGGAGCGCTCCGGGTCGGGCGTCGAGCCGCCCGGGCCTGCTCGGACCGATCAGTGACACGGCGCCGCGCTCCCGAGTCTCGGTCTGGCGTCGAGGGGAGCGGTCTACACTGGTCCGATCGTGCGAACGTCGTCGAGAGCCCGGAAGGCAACGTCGTGAGGTCGTCGCAGCGATCGTCTGCGATCGACGTCGGTATCCGACCATCGGAGCGCGCGGTGTCGACCGACACCTATGTGCTATGGCGCGCCTATCTGCTCATCATGCTGGCGGCGTCGTTCGACGTCTACGACTGGCTCGACCGCTCCGTGCAGGGTGGGTCGAACCGATACCTGATCATCGCAGTGCCGCTCGTCGCCGCGGTGTGGATCAGGTTGCGGCACCCGGGGTTCTTCGTGCGACGACCGATGCCATCCGACATCGTCCTGTTCGCCCTATTTATCTTCGGGCTCGGCGGCTCGTTGATCGGTGTGGCCTTCCTGGGCACCGTGGAGAACGCGCGTCCGGTCTTCCTGCCGATGATGGTGGCGTTCCTCTACCTGCTCACGATCGATGACCCGACCGACCGCGAGGTCTCGACGACGCTGAACTGGCTCTCGTGGATCGCGACGGCCTACACGGCGATGAACGCGATCGTGAACCTGCAGCTGTTGCCGGGCCTGCTGCTGTTCAAGCAGTACCGGAACGCGAGCGTCTCGATGGTGGCGCTCGCGGTCGCAACCGCGGTCGTGCTCGGGAACCGCCGCCGGCTCGCGCTCGTGCTGGCGCTCGCAGCCGTCATCTTCGTGACCTACCCATCTGCGACGTCGGTCTTGGTCGGCGCCTCGGTCGTGCTGACCTTCTACATCACCGGCAAACGATCGAGCGGCCTGCGCACGATCGTCGTCGTCGTCTCGGTCGTGACGGTGTCTGTGCTCGCCCTCGCGAACTTCGATCGCGGCGTCGAGCTCGCCGACCAGTACTTCGCCGTGGTCGACAAGACCAATGCGAACAGCGGACGTCTCGATCTATGGAGCGAGGGGCTCGAACGATGGCGCGAAGCGCCGATCTTCGGCAATGGCTTCGCCGGCGAGGTCACCGCCGTGCGCGAGCGCGACGAGCGGTCGTTGCCGTTTCACAACGACTTCGTGCTGTTCCTCGCGAACGGCGGCATCGTCGGGCTCGGCTTGCTCGTGGCTTGGGTCGTGCTGACCGAGGTGACGTTGCTCCGGCGCTACCGAGGATTCGTGCGCGCGCAGGACATGCGACGTGCCGGAGTCCTCCGCGCCATCCTCGTCTGTCTGAACGCGTTCGTGGTGGCGATGGCGTTCAACCCTGTCCTTCCGGGGGCATCGAGATCGGTCACGATCTTCGGGCTCTACGCGATCGCGATGTCGCTCGGCGATCCCTCGCAGATCTACCGCAGATCGGTTGCGCGGGGCTCGGAGGTCAGCGAACCCGTGGCGCCATCCGCTTGAACGCGGAGCGCTTCCTGCGCTGCGCGAGCCGCCAGTACCCGCCGTGCACCGCGTCGGAGGCGATCGATCGGGGTGAGGCGCTGATCTCGTCCACCTGTCCGAGCAGTTCGTCGAGGTCGTAGCCCATCAACGCGAGCCGCTCGTGGCCGATCCACGACAGATACTCACGGCACCAGCGCTTCCGGTAGGGGTTCGCGAAGGTCGAGCGCCATTTCTCGAGCGGCTCGGCGCTGATCGTGGTGTATCGACGCACGCCGGTCGGATCGCCCATCGACCCCTCGAGCTGCACGTCACTGAAGCGCGTGAGCAGCTCCTCGTCGAACGCCAGCCCCAGGGAGTCGAAGATGCCGGGCCACGTGTCGGTCGGTCGGGACACGAGATCCTCGTAGCGCACGGCGAGGGTGGTCTCTCGATGTGCGGTGTACGCGTCGACCAGGGGCGCGATGCCGTGGAGGTCACCCTGCCAACGGTCCACGTTCCATCGGCCCTTCGTCCACGTCTCGACGATGGAGGCGACCACCGCGAGCGGGTTCCGCCAGAGGAAGACGAACCTCGCATCGGGGAACGTCTCGAGCAGGTCGTCGACGATGTAGTGGTAGCGAGGCGTCTTGTCGAGGAAGTACGTCGCCCCCTCGCTCGAGGCGCGCGTGTACAGGTCGATCGCGAAGTCGTGGAGTGCTTCCCGGTAGTCGCGCTCGCCGTTGGGAAGTGAGCGCAGGAACTCGGCGATCGCGCGCGCCGCGATCGGCTGCGTGTACTCGGCGGCGATGCCGCGCTCGCGTGTCGCGTACAGGTGCGGGAGCAATACCCAGGGTTCGGCCGCGGTCGCGACCTGCGGATGGGCGGCGAGCACCCGCTGCACGAGGGTCGAGCCCGAGCGAGGGAGCGACAGCAGGAAGATGGGCGTCACGCTCATGATGCCTCCAGCACGTCACGGTACTTGGCGCCGATCCGCACCGGGTCGTAGGCCTCGCGCACGTGTGCGACATCGTCGTCCGTCGGGCCGGCGGCGCCGGGATCGTCGAGCATCTCGCCGAGACGATCGGCCATCTCCGTCGGGTCACGGGGGTCGTCGAGGTACGTGGCGAGCCCTAACGTGACCTCCGGGATCGATGCCTCGCGCGACGTCAGCACCGGCACCCCGAACCCGAGTGCCTCGATCGGCGGCATCGCGAACCCTTCGAACAGCGACGGGAAGGCGAACACGCTTGCCCGGCGGTACAGAGTCCCCAGAGCCGGGTCATCGAGGTACCCCGTCTGGATCACGTCGTCGCGGAGCCCCAAGTCATCGATCACGCCCTCCAGGGGCGTCGTCCAGGCGACGCCCGAGAGCTCCACGCCGAGCTGACCGGCGAGCACGAGCTTGGTTCCTCGGTGGGCTCCTCGTCGCCGCAGCTCCGCGAACGCCCGCACGAGGGTCTCGAGGTTCTTGTGCGGATACTGCGCTGCCACGGCGAGCACGATCGGGCCCTCGCCGATCGCCTCGGGGAGCGGGCCTTCGTCGCCGAAGCGTTCCCACGAGACGGGGTTGTGGATCGCCACGACGCGCGGGGCGAACCGGTTCCCGTGCCGGGAGAGCAGGTCGCCGCGCACGTTCTCGGAGATCGCGACGACCCGGTCCGCCAGGCGCAGGGTCGCCCCGTGGGCGGCGCGCAACCAGGCGCGCTTGCGCCCGTTGAAGTTCTGGGGCAGATGCCGGTACTGCAGGTCGTGGATCACCGTCACGAATCGAGGCCGGCGGCGCGTCTTGGGGAACGGTGCGGTGAAGTAGTTCGAGAACAGCACAGCGTCGTGCTCGGCGAGGCGTCGACCCAGCGTGGTGGTGATGCGCGTGAATCGGTTCCCGGATCCGCGCAGGTCGCGGAAGACGACACGACCGGGCGCGGGCCATGGCCGGTCGGTGTAGACGACCAGCTCGTCAGCGTCGGGGATGGCTCGAGCGAGGCCCGACACGAGGTTCACGACCATGTGCTCGGCGCCTCCGACGCGCCCCGGGTCGACGAAGCTCGCATCGACAGCGATGCGCATGGCGCGTCAGGCCTCGGGCACGAAGCGGATGCGGCCCGTCTTCTTCGCGAGCAGCCAGCGAGGGTTCCGGGCGTTGAGGCGCAGGCTCAGGAGCCTGCCTCGAACCCATCCCATGCGGTCGACGGTCCCGTTCTTCTCCTGCACGCGCCGGCTCTCGCGCGCCATGACCTCGGGCTTGAACGACAGCTGCTCGCCGTGCAGACGGAACCGTCCCAGCGTCCGGCGCAGGATCACCGGGTCCGACGCGCGGCGGCACCGGGCGTACATGTCGTAGTCGCCGGTGTTGCGGAACGTCGTGTCGAACGGCCCGACCTCCTCGTAGAGATCGCGGCGCATCCACACCGTCTCCTGCGGCACGCAGGACCACCCGAGTCCGAGGTAGGAGCGGAGCGTGAACGGCACGGGCTGCATCCAGGCGAACGCGCGACCCTCGCCGTCGATGAACTCCCGCTTGCCCATCAGCCACCGCGCGTCGGGGTGGTCGACGAACGCCTTCGCCACAGCGGCCAGCGCTCCGGGGGCGATCTCGTCGTCGGCGTTGACGTAGCCGATGATGTCGCCCTCGACCATCGCGAGCCCGCGGTTGACCGCGTCGTACATGCCTTGATCGTCGGTGGCGACGACGACCCGCGTCGCGAACGACCCGGCCACCGCCGTCGTGCCGTCGGTCGAGCCACCGTCCACCAGGACGTGATCGATCTCGATCTCATCCGAGGCCTGGGCCCAGATCGATCGGAGCGTCGCCTCGAGGTAGCGCTCGGCGTTGAGCGTCGGTGTGACGATGCCGAACCGCACCATGCGCCCCACCCTGTTCACGGGGGTCGAAGGTTCGGTGCTCGTGTCCATACGGGGAAGCGTATCGGCCGTCACGAGACCGGGCTGAACCGCGCGAGCAACCACTGGTTGTTGCACTGGCCCAGACCGGCCGGGCAGTTGATCTCGTGGAACTCACCCATGACCCACACGTCCGTCGTGCTCACCTGGATCTCCCAGACCCCGCCGAACCCGTTCGGCCCCCAGAACTGCGGCAGGAACGAGCATTCGACCGACTCCGAGTCGCTCGTTCCCTGCACGTTGTGCAGGATCCCGAACGCCTTCAGTCGCTCTGCACCGTCGGGGCGGCTGCTGCAGATCGGATTGCCGGGGTAGCCCAGGTTCGTGCCGAAATGCCCTCCGATGAACAGGTCCCCGTCGGCCGCCAGCCGAACCGCCTGCACGTTTCCAGGGGTGCCGTAGGAGAACGTTCGCGTGCCACTGTTGCCGTTGTCCAGGCGCAGGGCCATGGCGTAGTTGGGTCCTCGCCCGCAGCCGGCGAACAGCCGGGTGGCGGTGGCTTCCACGTCCCAGCAGGTCATGGTGCCGCTCGATCCCGTGATCACGGCGCCGCTGGCGGGTTGCCACGCGTCGAGCAGGCCGTCGGCCGCGCTCACGCGTGCGATCGCGACCCGGGGTACTCCTCGGAACGCCTTGAACGCCCCGGCCACGAAGATCGTCCCCCCGTCGACGGAGAACTCCATGTCGCGGATCGCCCCGCTGACCTGGGTCACCTTCCAGGTGCTCTTCAAAGAGCCGTCGAACCCGATCTTGGCTGCCTTGGACCGGCCCTTGGCGTCGACCTTGCTGAACGAGCCGCCGATGTAGAGCCCGTCGTTGCCCGGCAGGATCTCGTAGACGAAGAACTTGTCCTCGTTCGAGGCACCCGGAACGCCGACGACGGTGTCGAACGACGGGATGACGGCCGGGGTGCCCGCGTCGCCGTCCATCGCAGCCTCGATGTCGATCGCGGCGATGTTGTAGTGGGACTGGCCGTCGATCGCGCCGAACTGCCCGCCGACGTACAGGGTGCCCCCCACGACCGCCAACGCGTGCACCTCGTTCTTCTGGGCATCAACCCCGCTGACGATCGGCTTGAACGTCGGGATCGGGGCGCCGGTGTCCATATCGATCGCGGCGAGTCCCGAGAGGCCCTGGACGACGCCTCCACCCGAGTCACCGAGCGGCTTCTCCCGTGCGCGGGTGAACTTGCCGCCGACGAACAAGATGTCGCCATGGGTTTGGCTCGAGTACTGCGCGCTGCCCCAGATGCCCGATCCGGCGGGCCCGTCGAAGTTCCAGATGCCGACGTCCTGCTGTTCCTGCAGCACGGTGGCGGCGGCCGGCGGCATCGACGTTGCGATCACGGCGACCACCGCTGCGAGCACGCCGATGAGGCGGTTGCGTCGGGGGGAAGGCATCACACACAACTCCTCGTCGGTCGCTGCAACGTTCGCGACATGCTGGGATCGGGGCACCGCATCGGGGGCTTCGTCGGGCTGTTGACCTACGGTAGCATCCGCCGACCGCCGTTGATCATCGGCCGGATGGGCCATCGTGCTCGGCCGAAAGGCCCCTCGGCGTCGCCCGGACGAGATGGGCCGGCGAGGCGACTTGCTCGCCGCCGAGAGTCTGGTACATTCGCGCTACCTCACCGAGGTTGCAGTATCTCGGTGAGGTCTCTCTATTCGTGGAACACGGTAGGCGCCGACCGTAAAGGAGGTGGCATCCCGCCAGCGCACATCGTCCGCGACAGGAACGGAGCAGCCCGATGCGAACGATAGATCGATTCCTTCTTCTGCCTCTGCTGCAGCACCTGTTCCGCGCCCCGGCGGACCCAGGTCCCCGGATGGGTGAACGCTCCCTCCAGGAACTGGTCGGAGGCACCACCACACAGGCCCGCCCCCTCGTGCGCCGGTGCCTACGCCCGCTCAGGAGCCTCTTCGGCCCACGAGCCACCGACCCCGAGATCCACGTGATCGCCACCGCGTCGTCGGCCACCACCACCAAGTCGGCTGGTACCGACGGTAGCGAGTCGGCGGCACACGACGCCCGGCGTCGTTCCGGACCTCGACGGCTCATCGTGCGGCTGCTGCCTGCTGCCCCCGCGACCTCTCCTCAGACGACGTAGTCCCGGCCGCCACGAGGCGGTGCGCGCCCGCGCGTATCCCTCAAGCCGACCCGGCTCGCCTGCCGATGCACCTCGCACGAGCCCGGCCGGCCGCACGCGACCGTGACCCCGCACGTCCGGAGGAGGATCCGTATGGATCGCACGATCGATCGACGTTCATTCTTGAAGCGAAGCGCTGCCGCGGGCACGGCGGCGATCGGCCTATCCGTCTATGGACTCGGCGACCTCGAAGCCCTCGCGGGCTCGAGGGCCGGGTGCCGGTGGGGCGCTCTCATCCAGTCTGATAACCCGGAGGCCGACGTCCGAAACATGGAGCGGCACGTGAAGCGCCGGTTCGCGACGACCCACCACCGCCTGCCGTGGACGGTCGATCTCAGCAACGGCTTCACCCGGTGGAGCGTCGATACCAGCCACAAGCCGATCATCTCGTGGTTCGCTCGAACGAAGTCCGGCCCGGTGAGTTGGCAGGCGATCGCCGACGGCCGCTATGACGGATGGATCACGAACCAAGCGCGGAGCCTTCGCAGCCTCGGCGGCCGCGGCTACATGTGCTTCCACAAGGAGCCCGAGGACGAGGGCAACGCGAACGACTGGAAGGCGGCCTACACGAGGGTTCGGCACATCTTCGAGAACACGGGGGCGAGGGGCTACCAGTGGCTCGTCGTCTTGACTGCCGCGACCTACCTCAAGGGCGAGGCGAACCAGTGGATCCCGAACCGATACGACGCCCTCGGGGTCGACGGGTACAACCGACACCGCTGCTTCGGTGTCGACTGGCGCTCGTTCAGCAAGATCTTCCGCCCGAGCCGAGAGTTCGCCCGAGCGCGCGGACGCGACCGA
>JBGGNG010000037.1:0-12505 GCA_041287635.1 Actinomycetota bacterium
CCAGGGCAGGTCCCGACGTGCCTGCGCGATCTCGTCACCCAGCCTGGTGTGCTCCTTCTCTCGCTTGAGCAGCTCCTCGCGTGCCGCGAGCCACTCCTCGCGCGTTCCGATCGTGTGATCGGTCACGGTTCTCTCCCTCCTCGTCTCGGTCCTGCCTCCTTCGACACCGGCACGAGGGCAAACTGGGCGCTCTCCGGCCGCCCATTTCGAGACCGATCCGGTGTCGGTACGCAGGAGGATGAGAGCGGGGACGTGAGGCTAGGGTGGAGCGGTGACGGGAGACCTTCTCGGGCGGGCGCGCGCTGGCGACGACGTGGCGTTCCAGGAGCTGATCGAGCCGTACCGTCGGGAGCTCCAGGTGCACTGCTACCGGATGCTCGGATCCCTCCAGGACGCCGAGGACGTCCTCCAGGAGACCCTGATGGCCGCATGGCAAGGCCTCGGAGCGTTCGAGCAACGGGCCTCGATCCGAACGTGGCTGTACCGGATCGCCACCAACCGGTGCCTCAACGCGCGTCGTTCAGCCAGCCGGCGCCCGGCCAAGGAGTGGGACATCGCCGAGTATCAGCCTCCTGAGCCGAACCGACTCGGCGAGATCGTCTGGCTCGAGCCGTTCCCCGACGCCCTCCTCGAGGGCATGATGGACGTGCCGCTCGGGCCGGAGGCCCGGTACGAACAGGCCGAGTCGATCTCCCTGGCGTTCGTGACCGCCCTCCAGATCCTGCCGCCTCGCCAGCTCGCCGTGCTCGTCCTCCGCGACATGCTCGGCTTCCACGCGGACGAGGTGGCCGAGATGCTCGGGGCGACGGTCGATTCAGTCAACAGCCTCCTCAAGCGTGCTCGCGCCGGCTTGCAGCGACGGCTGGCGCCCGATGCCGACCACGAAGCGGCTCCCCCTCCCGATTCACCCGCCGAGCAGGCAACCGTGACGGAGTTCGTCCGCGCGTACGAGTCCGGCGATCTCGACGCTTTGGTCGCCCTGCTCACGGACGACGTCTTCCTCTCGATGCCGCCGTTCCCCCTCGAGTACGAGGGCATCGACGTCGCCACTCGCTTCTACGCGAGCATGATCGGTTCCGGTCGGGAGTTCGATCTCGTCCCAACGCGAGCCAACGGTCAGCCGGCGTTTGGGGCCTACCTGCGTGCCCCTTCCGGCGTCCGTCACGGGACCGGCCTCTTGGTCCTCACCCTCGCCGGCGACCGAATCAGTTCCGTGACCCGCTTCGACACCAGCGTGCTCCCATGGTTCGGGCTGCCGAGATCGCTCCCGAGCCGGCAGAGCTAGCGGCGACGGGTAACAATCCAGGTAACAATATTCGCCCGACGTCAATGCGTTGGCCGGATTCGACCCGGACGTTCCCGCAGGTCAGAGGACGTGACCGTCTGTCACCGGGCACCCCTTAGAGGATTATGAGTCCCCTGCTCTGACCGACTGAGCTACCGCCCCGAAACACATCTACCAGCAAGAACGCGGAGTCCGCGATTGTCGCAGGTAGGTGCATGTGCGAATCCTGCAAGAACACAACACTACGAAAGAGCCGCACCGATAGCTCGAGGCAACTCCGCTGTCGCCCAGGGAGAGCGCGTGGGAGTAGATGCGCACGGTCACGTCCGGATGACGAGTGTCCCAGGAGTTGGCAGACCGAAACCACATCCAGCCCTGCCTCTAGAAGTCATAAAGGCGCAGTCCGTGACGCAAGGAGTGGAACGGAGCTGCCGGCACGTGTGCCGCCTCGAGAGCCGCAAGGCGTGAGTTGACGAGTCAGGACGCCACGGGAAGAGCCCCAGAGCCGACGGCCGGGGGTCGCCAAGAGGGGAGGGAACGTCGGGGCGGTCGGTGAGCTGGCGTCGGCACGCAAGCTCAGGCGAGAACGCCTCGATCACGGCGCTGCACATAGCCCGACCGGCCCCGGCTGAACGCCGCCCGTGCGGCGCTTCCGCGACGCGAGCCGCATCCGTGGCAGTATGTGTGTCATGAAGCGAACGACGCTCCTCGTCACATTGTTGATCTCTTTCCTGTCCTTGCCCGCGCTGGCATCTGCGGAGTCTCGGTTCCAGGTTCGGTGCAAGTCCACGCACGTGGCGAGTGTGGACCCGATCGTTGCGCCCGGTCGGCGATCCGAGCATGAGCACGAGTTCTTCGGGAATCGCTCGACGAACAAGGACTCCACGTATCGCTCGATGCAACGTGGCGCGACGAGGTGCTCAACCAAAGACGACACGGCCGGTTACTGGACACCGACGCTCTTCAGACAGAACGGTAGCCGGGTCCGGGCGCAGTCGTTACTGATCTATTACCGGGGCGAGCAGGGGGAGCACACCCGGCCATTCCCCAGGGACCTGAGGATGATCTCGCACCGGTTCAAGGTGGGGCCGGATCCTGCCAACCTCATTGTGAAGTTCCCGGAGTGCTGGACCGGCGAGCGCACCGATTCCCGGGATCACATGCGGCACATGGCGTTCGCGACAGGGAAGGGTTGTCCCGCGACCCATCCGGTACGCGTGCCGGCGCTGACCGAGGTCTTCCGCTACCCCGTGAGATCCGTCGCTCGCTTCCATCTTTCGTCGGGGCCGCTGTCGACCGGACACGCGGACTTCTGGAACACGTGGGATCAGAAGGCCCTGGCCGAGTTGGTGGCGCGGTGCCTGAACCGCAAGAGCGAGGGATGTGGGCGAATCGACAGCTGAAGCCAGAAGGGGCTCGGCATCTGCAGCACAACGGTGCCGGTGCTGATGGCGAGGTCGAGCTCCGCCAGGCTTCTTCAAGATCGACGACCTCGAGACGTCATATCAGACGTGACCGGGGTCCCGCCAGAATGAGCGACGACCAGAGACACACGGGCGGAGGCACCCGGCTCAGGTGGCGAGGAGGATGCAGTCCTTGTGCCCGTTACCTGCAGGAGCGCCCTTGGCACGTCCCTGCGGCGGCGGAATGTACGAATCATGTAGGAACACGCTACGCGAGCGCGGCACCGATGGCTCGGGCGAGATCGTGCTGACGCCCGGCATCGCGTGGGCCCTGGTGAATGAGGGTGAGGGCGAGGCGAAGACGGCGTCGTAGCCGACTGGCTGCTCGTGTCGTGTAACCGGGCGAGTCAGACATCGGTAGAGTCCCGTTCTACCTGGTCACGAGCACGTCCCTCACGAAGTCCAACATCGAGGGCATCGATTCATGGGATGGCTGGGTGAGGGCTCGGACAACTTCCACGCTTGGCACGTCATCGACGCCTCGGCGAGCCCGCAGCCCGCGAGCTGTTATTAGATGCAGTGTCCGCAGCGACGCCGACCGCGCGCATGGACAAGCGAGCATCCAGGGGGTGTTCGTCACTTCAGGCCGCCTTCAGCCCCGACGCTTGATACTGACGCTTGGTAGCGAGGAATCCGGCGAAGGAGTTGATGATGATGACGCCTCACGGTGCCGAGACCTTGATAGAGGCTGACGTCACCGCGCTGGAGTATTGCGAGGCGGCGTGGGATGCCTGCGACCGCGAATTGCCAGCACCAGATGCATCAGTCCTATCGGACCTCGCACTCGACGCAATCAAGCATTACGGGGAGCACGAGCTACCTCTCGACGCCAGGAAGGCCGTCGCGGATGAGGTGAAACGGCGATTCCGGGCTTCCTCTGATCGAGTCTCCGATGCCCTGGCGTTTGCGGCCCTCACGTTGCCAGCGCTTGCAGGAGGAACGACGGCGTGGATGCTGCTCTCTACCTAGCAGCTTTCCCGAGCAGCAGGCGGGGACCCGCCGGAGTAACGCTCGGCGCTCGTCGTTCAACCTCTTTTCCCCTTCGCAAGGGTGGGGTGCTGCGCGCCCAGCCCCCGACCACCCAGGAAGGTGAACCCCGCCAGCGCCGAGGGCAACCGCCAATCGCCACAACCTGTCTCGTGCTCTGACCTGGGGGTCACCGCACGTTGCCCGGCGGATCAAGAGTCCCCTGCTCTGTCCGACTGAGCTCCGCCGCTCCTTCGAGCCTATCCTCCTGCGATGGCGCGCATCGGTCCACGGAGCCGCCCTCGCGTTTGGGAGGATGGCGGCACCAGTTCCCGGAGGTTCGAACGACGATGACCGAGCACCGTACCGAGTCCGATTCCATCGGCGAGATCGACGTGGCCGCCGACGCCTACTGGGGCGCGCAGACCCAACGATCGCTGCACCATTTCGCGATCGGACACCCGGAGGCCGATCGCATGCCCGTCGAGGTGATCCGCGCCCAGGCGATCCTGAAGAAGGCCGCCGCCCTGGTGAACGAAGCGTCCGGCGCCCTCGACCCCACGATCGCAGCCTTGATCGTGCAGGCGGCCGACGAGGTGATCGAGGGACGCCACGACGAGCACTTCCCGCTCTACGTGTGGCAGACGGGCTCGGGCACCCAGACGAACATGAACGTCAACGAGGTCATCTCGAATCGCGCGATCGAGATCGCCGGCGGCGACCTGGGCTCCAAGTCGCCCGTGCACCCCAACGACCACGTGAACATGTCCCAGAGCTCGAACGACACGTTCCCGACAGCGATGCATATCGCAGCGGCTCAGGCGATCGTGGAGCGGCTGATTCCCTCGGTGCGTGCGCTCCGCGACGCGATCGTCGCACGCGCGGAGGAGTTCGCCGACATCGTGAAGATCGGCCGCACCCACCTCCAGGACGCCGTGCCCCTCACGCTCGGGCAGGAGTTCGGCGGCTACGCGGCCCAGCTCGACGCCGACATCGAACGGCTCGAGCTCGTCCTGCCGGGGCTCTACGAGCTCGCCGCGGGCGGGACCGCGGTCGGCACGGGGCTCAACTCGCCGCCGGGGTTCGCCGAGGGCGTCGCGGCGAAGATCGCCGAGCTCACCGGCCTGCCCTTCGTGACCGCGCCGAACAAGTTCGCCGCCCTCGCCGCCCACGACGCATTGGTCTTCGCGAGCGGGGCGGAAGCGACGCTCGGCGCCAGCCTCATGAAGATCGCGAACGACATCAGGTGGCTCGGCTCGGGCCCGCGCAGCGGCCTCGGCGAGCTCGTGCTCCCGGAGAACGAGCCCGGCTCCTCGATCATGCCGGGGAAGGTGAACCCGCCGCAGTCCGAGGCGGTGACGATGGTCGCCTGCGAGGTGATCGGCAACGACACGGTGATCAAGGTCGCGGGCTCGATGGGCAACTTCGAGCTCAACGTCTTCAAGCCCGTGATGATCCGGAACTTCCTGCACTCGACGGCGTTGCTCACCGACGTGAGCCGGACGTTCCGCGAGTTCTGCATCAAGGGACTCGAGGCAGATCGCGCCCGCATCCAGGAGCTCGTCGACCGCTCGCTGATGCTCGTGACCGCGCTCGCGCCCAGCATCGGCTACGACAACGCCGCAGCGATCGCGAAGAAGGCCCACCACGAGGGCCTCACCCTGAAGGAAGCCGCGATCGCGCTGGGCCATCTCACCGACGAGGACTACGAGCGGCAGGTCAGGCCTGAGGGCATGGTGTAAGGAACAGGCAACATTCCTGAAGCCCGAACGGCTCGAACCGGCGTACCATGATGCAGGGAGCAAGGGGGTTCCCGGATTTGAGCGTGACCGATCACGATGCGCCGAGCCCGCACCTGCAGCGCAGGATCCGCGAGGTTCAGGTCTTCCTCGCCGCGAACCTCGACCGCGACGTGGACCTGCAGGCCATCGCGCACGAAGCGGCCCTGAGTCCCTACTACTTCACGCGGCAGTTCACGGCGTTCGTGGGGGTGCCTCCGTATCGCTACCTGATCGGGCTCCGAATCGACCGCGCGCAGCACCTGCTGCGCGAGACCGAGCTCACCGTCACGCAGATCTGTCACCGGGTGGGCTTCAACAGCCTCTCCCACTTCACGACCACCTTCCGTCAGCACACAGGCGTGAGCCCGTCCGCATTCCGACGTCGTCGAGACTGGGAGCAGGACGTCAACCGCTTCTCCCCGCTCACCCAACCGCTGGTCGAGCAGCCGAACAAGCGCTTCACGGTCTGAGCGCCCTCAGTGCGGCTCACCGGGTTCCGGTCCGGTGGCGACGGGTCGCGCCGGGTCCGACACCCAGTCCGACCAGGAGCCCTCGTACAGCCGGCCCAGTCCGAGTCCTGCACGTTCCATCGCGAACAACGCGAACGCGGCGGTGACCCCCGAACCGCACGAGGCGATCGCTCGGCCGTCGCCGCGGACCCCGAGCGCTTCGTATCGGTGGCGCAGCGCAAGGGCATCGAGGAAACGCCCGTCACCGTGGCGGTTGCCCGCCCACTCGGCGCTCACCGCCCCAGGGATGTGTCCGGGCACCGGGTCGATGGGCTCCGACTCACCGCGGTAGCGTTCCCCCGCTCGCACGTCGAGAACGACGGCGGAGCCCTCCCTCAAGGTCTGACGGACCGCGTCGGCGTCGACCACGCGATCCGCGGGCCACGGCGCCGGGGTGAACGACGCGGCTGCCACGACGTCGCCGGTCTCGAGCGACCCACCCGCGTCGGTCCAGGCATCGAGCGATGGGAGGTCGAGCAGCGCCGTCGGCCGGCCGAGCACGCGGAGCATCCACCACAGCCTCGCCGCGACCCCTCCTCCAGCGTCGTCGTAGGCGATCACGGCGTCGCCGTCACCGATCCCGAGATGCGACATCGACGACGCGAACGTGTCGGGCGACGGCAACGGGTGCCGGCCGGGCCCGTCGAACGGAGGGGCTGCGAGATCTTCGTCGACGTCCACGCAGATCGCGCCCGGGAGATGTCCGAGCGCGAACCGCTCGCTCGCGTGGCCACCGGGAACCCAGCGCACGTCCGCGACCACCATGCCGTCGGGCCTCCCGGCAGATAGTTGCGCGCGCAACCATCTCGGCTCGATGAGCGTCCCCGGCAGATCCACATGAGGAGGATACCGAGGCTCACGTTGAGCGGTCGACGCAGTCAGTCGCGCAACGTGACGATCACGGGCGCGTGGTCGCTCGGCTTGCCCTCGCCCGCCGTGGGCTTGCGCTCCTCGCGATCGACCTCGACCGAGACCAGCCGGTCAACCACGGGTGCGGTGCCGAGGGCGAGGTCGATGCGCAGACCCCACCCGCGGTGGAACGCGCCCATCCGGTAGTCCCAGAACGTGAACGGGCCGCTGACGTCGCCGGCGGCGCGGCGGCCGAGGTCGACGTGGCCCGCGCTCATCAGGGC
The DNA here is from genome assembly GCA_041287635.1 of Actinomycetota bacterium. Taxonomy (GTDB): domain Bacteria; phylum Actinomycetota; class UBA4738; order UBA4738; family HRBIN12; genus JAOUEA01. Next base: position 7,138 of record JBGGNG010000037.1, read on the forward strand.
TCGCAGCCGCTCACGCTCCGGCTCACTCGCGAGGTTCCGTCCGCGCCAAAGCTCGGGGTCGTGGACGTCACGATCGTCGGGGGTCACGTTGAAGTCGCCGGCCCACAGGGTCGAGGCGACGGGATCGATCGTCGCCTGAGCCCACGCACCCAGCGCCTCGTACCAGTCGAGTTTCACGTCGTAGGCGGGGTCGCCGACCTCCTTGCCGTTCACGGCGTAGATACTCGCGACCGTCACGTCACCCACCCTCGCCGCCAGGACGCGAGCCTCGTCGGGCACGGGCGAGTCGGGCACTCCCCTGGCGACCTCGTCCATCGGAAGGCGGGAGACGATCGCGACCCCGTTGCGCCCTCCCTGCCCGTGGCTGAGGGCGCCGTACCCCTGCTCGAGCAGGGGCTCGATCGGGAAGTCCTGGTCGGTCACCTTCGTTTCCTGCAAGCACACCACGTCGGGTTCGTGTCGGGACAACAGCGCAAGCAGCCGAGGCAGGCGCTGCCGGATCGAGTTCACGTTCCAGGTGATGACACGCACGGACGGAGCATAGGGCTTCCGCCCTAGGTCCTTCCGAAGGGCCGACCGAGGTTGACTGACTGGTGAAGTAGGCCGTACGGTGGTCGTCTATACCCCCCAGACGGAGGACGTGCACATGACCCAGCGTTTGCGATCGATGTCTCGGAAGTGGAAGGCGCTGAGTGCGGTCGCTGCGGTCGCGGTCCTTTCGGTCGTGCCGATCCAGATGGCCGCCGTTCAGGCCGCGGATCCGCCGCCGCCCGTTCCATTCGAAGCCGGCAATCTGAAGCTAAGCATGAAGGCGGGGGCGGGTAACAGCCACTTCCAGTTCATCGACAACACCGGGGTCGTCGAGACCGACACATTCTCGGCGAGTGCCAAGTGTGGATACGTCAATACCGTCAGCTCGCTGATGCTCCCTTCGGCTTCGATCGTCCCTACGAACGTGAACGGAACGGTGGTCGGCTTCCAGCAGAAGGACAATGGGTACGGCCTGGGGGTGAACCGGGCCGGCAAGGAGGGTTCCGGCAGCTGTAGCCAGACGAACGCCAGCGAGCGGCTCGTCCTCGAGCTCAAGAACGACGTGCAAGGCAGCAACGTCGAGGACATGTTCATCGACAAGGCCGAGCTCGACGTCGAGTACAAGTACAACTCCGTTCTCGAAGTTGAGTTCTTCCTGGGAACCGATTCCCTGGGATCCGAGTCCTACCCTTGTGACCAGGTTTCGGACTGCGGTCCGGACTCGGCCGACGGTGACAACAAGAGGGTGGAACTGACTGCCCCCACGTCGACGACCAACCCCTACGGCCTCTTCGACAAGATGGCTTTCACCGTGACCTCGTCAGGGACACAGGCCGCGGCGACGATCGAAGGCGGCAGCGATGCCAACACGTCCGCGTCGAACTTCCACCTGGTCTCGCTCCTCGACCCGGCCCTCTGCGGCGAGCCGATCTTCGGGACATCAGACGCCTTCAACATCGACGATACCAACGTCGAGATCACGCTCGTTGACACAACCGGCTGTTCGACCAAGGGTTATGCCCTGGACGTCACCGAGCGTGAGATCGAGTTCATTACCGCCGGAGGTACGACCGACCAATGGGTCGTCGAAGTGAACGACTGGGCCCCCGAGCCGGCAGTGAACCCGATCCCCGCCTCGGTCGTCTATCCACCCGAGGGTGGCGAGGACGTCGCCTGGTGCGACGGGATGTTCGACCCTGACGACACGCCATCCACCGGCGGCACCTACGGCGGATCGATGCCGACGAGTGGAGATCACTCCTGGTGCCTGATCAGGCAGGACGCCGAGATCGCCGGTGCGGGATTCATCCAGGTGAACGAGTTGCTCCTGCTGGAGGCTGACGCTCGGATCACGCGCGGCTGATCACAGGTTCCACGCACGTTCGAAGGGGCGGCCTGCGGGCCGCCCCTTCGCTGTCAGCCCTCGGCCGCCTCGATCGGTATTTTCACGACCAGAGGGATACCGAGTTTGCTGAGGATCGCGTCACGTTCCTCCGTCGCGCCTTCCGGAGGAGGGGCCCTCTCTACGTCCGATAGGCGGATCAACGCGTCGAGGGCGTAGGCCACCTCGTGATCCAGGCCCTGCGCTCGAGCTTCCGCGAGGCTTCGGTCGATGGCCAGCCGTGCCTCGCCAGCATCGCCCAATTGCAGGAGCGCGTAGCCACGGATGCGATCGAGAAGGGCGCCCGCCAATGCTGCCGCCTCGGTTCCCTGCATCCTCGTGTGGGCTTCGTCCGCCAACGCGAGCGCTGTGCTGCTGTCACCCATCAGGACTCGACACTCGGCAGTTCGTGCGACGACGTCGACGACCTCCTCCTCCGCCCCGACATCCCTGAACATCGCCAGCGCCTCGTCGAGCATCTCCAGCGCCTCGTCGAACCGACGGGTCCGAGCGGCGATGCGGCCGAGGTCGCTGAGGCACGCCGCCAGGAAATACCGATACTCCGAGGCTCGCCACACCCGTAGAGAGTCACGCAGGATAGCCTCCGCCTCCTCGAAGCGACCGCGTTCGGCCAGGATCTCGGCCACGTTGCCGGCGACCGCCTCGGAAGTGACGAGGTCGCCGATCGTGTCGAAGAGCACTCTGGCTCGTTCGTAGAAGTCCATCGCCTCGTCCCACTGGCCGTCGTAGAACGCGGAGTAGCCCAGGCTGTTGAGCACGTGCGCCTGACGTTCGAGATCGCCGGTCTCCTCGGCGATCTCGAGGGCCAGCCGCCAGTATCGGCCTCCGGTCGACTCTCCGAGAGTGGACTTGGCCCAGTCGAGCACGCTGTAGGCGAGCCCCAGCGCCTTGCGATCGTCGATCGCCTGGGCGTGCGCGATCGCCCGCTCGGACCACTCGATCGCCGCCCGTGATCGACCCTCGGCCTGGAGCACCATCGCGTACCAGGTCGTGAGCTGGGCCATCTCCGTCGCCGCCTCAGGGCCATCGAGACTCTCCAGGAGGCGACGAGCCTTCGTGGCCCACCCCAGGGATTGGGAGTATCGACCCAGCCGCTCCTCGATCCGGGAGCGTTCGAACAGCAGGTGCGCCTGCATCAGCTGATCGTCCTTGCTCAACCGTCGAGCTGCTCTGTTCGCAGCGGCAGCCTTTCGGATCTGACCGGCTCGAAGCAACGCTTCGCTCATCGAGGCCTGGACGCGAGCGAGCTCGATCGGCGAGACGTCGGGCAAGCGCCGGCCCGCGTCGATCGCCCGTTGATAGAGTTGAGCTGCCTCCTCGTTGGCGAACCGCTCCTGCGACTTCTTCGCCGCGGCCCGCGCGTACGGCCACGCTTTCTCGAACCTGCCGGCGCGCGTGAAATGCAGCGAGAGGAGACCAGCAGCCTCGTCGGTGTCCTCGACCTCGCGCTCGAGCCGCTCCCCCACCACCTCGTGCAACGCCCTCCGGGTCCGGAACGGCAGGCCGTCGTAGGCGGCCTCGCGCACCACTGCCCGCCGGAAGCGGCGGTAGCCGTCACCGTCGTCCTCGAAGAACTCGCTCAGGCGGGCCCAGGTTCGCTCATCGGGCCTCGGAGCGTCGGGGTCCAGCACGTCGTCCAGGAAGCGAGGGTGAAAGCTCAGCCCGAGGATCGAGGCCCGTCTCACGATCGAGCGGTCGGGGATCGAGAGCTGGTCGATGCGCGCCGTCGCAGCCGACTCGACAGAATCGGGAAGGGCCTCGCCGGCGGCGACGGCAGCGATCAGGTCGAGGAGGAACTGGGGATTGCCGCCTGAGCGCTCGACCACGACCTGAAGATCGTGCGGCAGGAGTGGAGCGTCGACCGTCGCGGCTCGCGCGAGAGCGACCGCCGCCGGCTCGCTCAAGGGCTCGATCTTGAGCTCAACGACATTCTCGCGTTCCTCAGGCGCCGCGTCGCCGCCGGTCGACGATGCACGACGGGTGACGGCGATGAGCCAGGGTCGATCGTGCACCCGCTCCGCGAGATAGGTCAGCAGGTCGGCGGATGCCTCGTCCATGTGATGGGCATCCTCGATCTCCAGCAGCGTGTGTGTCGGCAACAGGCGAGGCAGCAGCGACGCCATGACTTCGTGGAGCTTGGCTCGTCGGTTCGACTCGGCGAGCGCGTCGACCTCGGGAGTGCTCGGCATCGAAGCGTCGAAGACGAGCACGATCAGTGGCAGCCACGGCATCAGTTCGGGGGCGTGCTGAGCGACCTCGTACGAGACGTTGTCGATCACCAGATGGTCGGGATCCTCCCAGCCCAACCCGAGCAGCTCGCGGAGGATCTCGCGCCACACCGCGTACGCGGTCGAGCTCGTGTACGCCTCGCACGTGGCACGCAGGGTCTCGCACCCCCCGGCCTCCTCGGACAACTGGCTCAGCAGACGTGACTTGCCGATCCCTGGCTCGCCCACGATCTCGACGAGCGTCACGGTGCCTGTCCACGCGTCCCTGACCGCACTGCGGAGCGTCTCGATCTCCTCATCCCGACCGACCAGTGACAGCGTGACGGCCTGATCGCGTGATCCACCTCGTTTCGGCGCACCGAGCGACCAGGCCTGCACCGGCTTGGCCTTGCCCTTGACCATGAAGGGCTCGAGCTCGCTCGTTTCGAAACGGGTCGATGACCGATCCAGCACCGAACCCGACGCGTAGATCTCTCCGCGAGACGCCTTCGCCATCAGCCGGGCTGCGAGGTTCACCGTGTCACCCATCACGGTGTAGGTGCGTCGGTACGGCGGACCGATGTCACCTGAGAACACACTGCCGCGGTTGACGCCGATGCGCACGGGGATCGCCCGTTCGCCCTCGATGATGCGACGGAGCGCCAGCAGCATGCGCTCCTCGTCCTCCCCAGTCGCCCTGGGAACCCCGGCCGTCAGGATCAGCTTCCCGCCGTCGGCGTCGACGTCGGATGCGAGGAAGCAGACCCCGAACTCGTCCACCGCCTCCTGCGTGTCGCGTACGAGACGATCCAGCTCGTCGGCGACCCACTCCGGCCCCTCGCGCTCGATCGCTTCGTCCGTCCCATCGAAGTGGACGAACGCGACGGAGGCCTGCCTGTGCTCCGGCTCGGCGACGCCGGCGAGGAGATGCTCGCGGGTTGCGAGGGGCACGCTCTGCCTCAAGAGCTCGTCGTCGACCTCGGGCAACGCCCACACCGCCGATGGCGATTCCCCGCCGGGAGCGAAGCGAAGGATCTCGCCCGGCCCTTTGGCGTCGCCCAGACAGGTTCGAGGAAGCAGGCTCGCGAGCGCAGGACTCACGACGATCTCGCCGGCGTCGGCCGTCCCTTCCATCGTCACGACCTGCGTCGCAGCGGGGCCGGTCACGATCAGCTCGCGGTGGGAGCCACCGACCAAGAAGAAGTCGAAGGTGCCGGCATGCACACCG
>JBGGNG010000038.1:0-13466 GCA_041287635.1 Actinomycetota bacterium
AACGACCCGATCGAGCGTGTCCGCACGACGCTGAGGCTACGTCATCGTCGGTCGGCGACGCCTCATGCAGGGCAATTCGAGGACCGCGCCATCTCGTCCTCCCGGCTCGTCGATCCGCGATTGACAACGGTCCGCGTCAAGGATAGGAGAGTGCACCAGCCAAGAGGGAGGGGTCAGGTGCAAAGAACCATCGCATCGTTGGTGGTGCTCGCGGGTCTTGTGATCGGCGCGTTCGCGTTTACCGCATTCGCGGAGGACCGCGGGGCGGCCAGACCCTTGCGCAGCGGGTGACCGCGCTCGAGGCGAGCGCCGAGCGGCAGGCCAGGGCGATCGACGGCCTGCGTGCGGAGAACCGGCAGCAGGACCGAGCGATCCAGCGGTTGCTCCGCTTCCGCACCGGGGCGAACGACCGCATCGCCGCGCTCGAGCGACGCACGTCGAAGGTGAGCGGACGAGGCGTGTACTCGGGTCCGGTCGACAACGCGCAGGTTCAACTCGGCGCCGACCCGGCCGGGTGCGCCGGTGAGGTCGCGGAGTGGAACGCGGCCGGCTCCTCGCTCGGCTGCGTGCCTCCTGCTCCCTGACCCTCGCACGACTCGGGGCGCGAGGCGGGGGCGGAGCGTCGCCAACGATCGCGACGTTCCGCCCCCGGGCGGCCTTCCCTCGCAGGCGATGTGCTCAGCCCTGGTTGAGCGCGTGCTCCGTGTCCATGCCGTTGCCGGTCTCCAGCAGCGTCTTGAGATCGCTGAGCACCCATGCCCAGCCGCCGCCCGCGCCCAGCTCTTCAAGACCGCCGGACAGCAGCGTCGCGAGACCGGGAGCACCTTCGAGCTCGTGGGTCAGGGTGAGCTTCGACACGCCTCCCTCGCCCTCGGCGATGTCGTAGGTCAGCTTCGTGAAGCCCTCGGACTCCATCTGCGGGTCCATCACCATGCGCCAGGTCTGCACGAGCTTTCGGGGCGGGTCGGCTTCCAGCACCTCCCCGTCGATCGCGACGTCGGGTGCGCCGGTCGCCCGCATCTCATCGCTCGTGAAGGCGATGTACTTCCCGCCGGGGCGGAGGTCGTAATCGACCGTACCGCCGTAACCGTACCGGGCCGTCCAGGCAGGATCGGTGATCGCCTGCCAGATGCGCTCGGGCGAGGCCTTGATGTACACGCGGTAGACCTGGGTGGTGACCGCCGTGTCGGTGCTCGTCGTCATGCCGTTCCCTCCCCTTCCAGCTCCTGCTTGAGCTCCGCGAGCGCCGACACCCGGCGCTCGGTGTACTTGTCGATCCACCGGTCGTGGATCAGCCGGACCGGTACCGGATTGAGGAAGTGCAGCTTCTCCCGGCCCTGCCGGTGCGTGACCACGAGGCCCGCGTCCTCCAGCACCCGCAGATGCTTCATGACCCCGAATCGCGTCATCTCGAGCTCGGACTCGAGCTGCGTCAGCGTGCGGCCGTCACGCTCGTACAGCAGGTCTAGCAGGAAGCGTCGCGTCGGGTCTGCGAGTGCTTTGAACACGCGGTCGTCGTCGTTCACGGTCCCGACGATAGGTGACTAAACAGTCACATGTCAAGCGACGCTCAGAACCATCCTGTGTCAGGGAGCGTGAACACGGCCAGGAGTGAGGGAACCCGCGACACCGGGCGCGGATCGAGGATTTCCGCCTATGGTTGCTGCCAGGTCACCGATCGCACGTGGATGTAGCAGCCGAATGGCACTTCGATGCGCATCGTGCGGATCGGGCCCATCCAGCGATACGAGGCGCAGCCCTCGGCATCACGAAGATCGGCAGAGACCGTCGCCGGCCCGATGACGCCGCCGACGTCCTTCAGGAACCGGTAGCGGATGAACGCCGAGCCGGTCGCGCCGACCGAAGCCACGCACTTCACGTGGAGCTCGGTGCCGTTCTCCGGGAAGACCTCGCAGCCGCCCGGGTTCCGTACGCCTGAGTAGTCGGCCCCGTCGCGCGTGATCGGCCCCGCGGCAAGTGCCGGCGTCGCGATCGCGGCGACGAGCGCCAGGATCAGAAGCGTTCGCTTCATCGCTCTCCTCCTCCTGATTCGTTGGTCGATCCACGACCGTCGAGCCGAAGGGTGAGGCCCCATGCGGTGCGAGCCTGAGGAAGTCGACGGGAAGGTGCCAGACCCATCATCACCCGGTGCCCGTTCTCATCCACCCTAACGGTTCTCGAGGATCGGCGGGACCCCCCGTCGTCGCTGGCCGCCCCACGAGCCTCAGCCGGTGTCGAGGAAGGGCTCGCGATCGGCATCGGTCGGCTCGCGCTCCGGCCCGCCTCGGTATCGCGACCCGTCGGCCCGGAACCAGCGGACCCTCCCGTCGGCTGCACGTGCCACGCTCCACCCGTGCTCGTGGACGAGGCGATGGTGGAACCCACAGATGAGCAGCAGGTTGTCGAGGGCGGTGGATCCACCGAGTGACCACCACACGATGTGATGTGCGTTCGCGAACGCGATCGATCCGCACCCAGGGAATCGGCATCCGCGGTCGCGGTGCCGGAGCTGCCGCATCATCGAGGGCGACGGCTCTCGCCGCGTGCGACCGAATGAGACCGCGTCGCCTGAGTCGTTCTCGGCGACGACCTGCACCCGCGCGTCACACGCAAGGCGCTGGAGGGCCTCGGGCGGCATCACCGCCCCGTGCTCGGTCTCGACGTTGCGTCGCCCGGCTAACGCTTCGAGCGATGCATGCACGACGAGGGTCGCACGATCGGCGTCGGCGTCCGCTGCGATGCGCTGCGAGCACAGCGCCAGTAGCGCGTCGGCGCGTCGGGCTGCGATGAAGGCGCCGTCGTGCTCGGCGGGCATGACCGGGATCTGGTCGACGACCCGCTGGAACGCCTTCGCCACCACCGCACCTTGCGCCGACGGCATACGGGCCTCGAGACCGAACCGACGCCCACCGTCTTCGTACCAGTAGCGCAGAGACCGCTCCCGCTCGAACTCTGCCGTCTCGTCGTGCGCCGCCCTGACCTCGAGGTCGGCGCGCCGCCGGATCGTGGCACACGTGACGTCACCGGCCCACTCGACGAGCTCGGCCTCGGTCTGGGGCGTCGCGAACCGGCTCAACTCGATCACCTTGTCGATGCCGAGCACTCCCGACTCGAACGCCGCGGCGATCCGAGGCAGATCGTGGAGGGCGGTAGCCGACTTGATGACACGATCGGCCTTCCACCACGACATGCCGTAGCGGATCGACAACCAGTGCGCCAGGTCTCGGGCGCCCGAGTCACGCCATGCTCCACGTCGGTCGACCTCGGCGATCACGCCGAAGAGGGCCACCTGCGCCGCGGTGATGTGGCGATTCAACGCATCCGCGACGCCGATGAGCCCGTCGTCGTCGAGATCGGCACTCGCGAAGGACCCGTACATGGGTTCGAGCCTAGGGGGACGCCGCCGTTCGAACCGTGATGCTCGTCACATCCGAGCAGAGCCGATGACCCACATGCGACCTCCATGGCGACGACCGCTCAACGATCGACCTCCTGGAGCGAAGCGGGCAGCGGATCGTCGACCTTGAATCGGATCGTTCCCTGCCGTGGGTGTCGCCACGCGGATCCTCCTATCGGGCAGGCCGCTCCGGCCGATCGTCATCCAGCAGGTCGATCTGCGTGGATCGTTCGAACGCGTGGATGCCGCGGAGCACGATGTCGACCGATCCCACCGGGTCGATGCCGACGGCCGTCTCTGCTGCGAGCACGAGACCGTGCACGCCGTCGAGGAGCGTGTTCGCGATGTCGTTCGACTCGGCGATCGTCGGCACCCTGCCCGTGACCATCGACTCCAGGAGGTTCGTCGCGACGTACACCCGCCGGTTCCAGCGGTTCGCGTGCCGGATGATCGTCTTCTGGACGTACGGGACGAGCTCGAACGGCACCTCCCGCGAGAGATCGCCGCGGTCGATCAGGACGGCGTCGGCCGCGTCGATGATGGCGTCCATGTTCTTCACGCCCACGCGGCTCTCGATCTTGGCGATGATGTTCGACCCCTGCGGCGCCAACGATCGGATGCGAGACACGTCGTCGGCGTTCGCCGCGAACGAGAGGGCGTAGTCCGCGACCCCGTGTCGGGATCCCAGCTCGATCGCCGCGATGTCCTTTTGCGACAGCGCCGGCAGGTCGGGCGGCGGGTCGATGGTCACGCCCTTGTTGGAGCGTACGCGCCCGGCGTTCGTCACCACCGCCCGCGCGAGGCGCTCGGATGCGTCCGTCACGCGAACGGCCGCACCATCGAAATCGATCTCGAGCACGCTGCCGACGGTGAGTGCTTCGAAGAGCGACTCCGGCCACAACGTCACCGACGAGACCGATCCGCTGACCGGATCGGCTGAGAGCAGGATCTCGCTGCCCTCGACGAGGATCACGCCCTGGGCGACCTCGCCGCATCGCACCTGGGCGCCTTCGGTATCGAGGCAGATCGGCGTGGACGAGCACGCCTGCACCAGTTCGATCGAGGACTCCACCCGCTCGAGCGGGGTGTGCGAGAGGTTGATCCGGAACAGGTCGACATCGCGAGCGTCGAGCTCGCGGATGATCTCGGGTTCCATGGAGGCGGGACCGAGCGTGCAGAGGATCTGGATCTTCAACGTGCGACCTCCGGGGAGAGCGGTGGCGTTCACGATATCCGTCGCGATCCGGTCGTGACCCCCCCGAGCCCGACCCTCCCCAGGTGCCGGACGGCGGAGAACGGTGTCGAGCGGCGGGCCCCGCATTTGGACCTCGCTCGAACGGCGCCCCAGAACCGTTCGAAGGGCCGGTGTCCGCGCACATGACCCTTTGGGTGAGCGACTGCGGGAGACGAAGGGGAAGGGGAAGGCGAAGAGGGAGAAGAAGGATAGATCGACAGGTTCCCCAGCCTCGGTCGAGCGGCCGAGGCTGGGATTCCCGTCACCGGACATGCCACTCGTGATGGGTGGCTGCCACAGCGAACGTCGCGAGCCGGATCGGTCGTGGGTCAGAGATCGCGGGGCGCTCGAGCCTTGATCGCCGTGCGGGCGACCATGAGCGCCGCGACCGCGACGACCGCCGCGCCGATGATGATCTTGTTCGGGTCGACGGCGGGCCGCCAATCGACCTCGTCGTCGTGGATCACGTAGGCACCCGCGGGGCGGGCATTGAGCCCGAAGCCGCTCCCGCTGCCTTTGCCTTCTCCGTCAGGGCCCTCGCCGTTCCCACCGCCGGCCGCACCCTGAACCCGGGCGGCCGGGATGATCGTCACGCCGTTCTTCTCGAACGGGTCGCCGAACACCCGCCGGACGGTCAACGCGTCCTTCGCCCGCTCGATCGTCTCGAGCACATCGGACTTCGCATCCATGAGACGCCTCCTCCCTCGGTGGCCGGTCAGGGTCCTACCGCCGTTGGCCCGATCCCAGGAGCGCCACCTTCACTCGCAGGATCGGCGGTTCTCTCTCAACCATCGTGGCAAGGACCTGAGGCCGTGGGGATGCGATTCGGCCCGGCGGTTCCGGGCCCCTGAGGCCAACGAGGGTCGCCCGCCATGGGTGTGAGCGGCTTCACATCGCCGCCGTGAGGTCGCACACCGACACGCTGGGCGTCGCTGCCTAGCGTCGTCACCAGAGCTGCGAACGGCGCAGCGACCGACCGGAAGGAGGAGTCATGGAGGCGTCCAGGACTCACCAGGTGACCCACGGACAATCGCTCTGGTCGTGGGTGTTGATCGGCGCCGTCGGGCTGACCGTGGCCGCGGCGATCGTGCTGGCCGTGCGGGCGAACGGCGGCGGTGAGTACGTCACCGTGCGAGCGCCGGCCGAGGCACAGGCGCAGCCACAAGCGTCGGTGAAGGCGGAAACGGCCTTCAGGGAGGACGTGCTGCACGGCCGCGGACTGGTCGAGGTCAAGGTCGGTGCGACGAGCTTCACCTCGCCGGCGACCGCCATCCGCGAGGGCGGCGTCTACGCCGGAACCGCCTCGATCGGAACACCGGAGAGCTTCATGCAGGTGCGCGAAGGCTACGAAGTGCAGGAGGTGACGCCGACCCCGCGCCGCGGCGACTGCGCCACGAAGCAAGGTTGTTGATCATCCCCGCGACCATGTCGGTGGGTCGGGAAGCACCGATCCACCGCCGTGGCGCGCCTGGGAAAGCATCATTCCCAAAGCATCATCCCCGTGGTGCGGACAGGACTCAATCCACCGCACACGGATGGCACGATCCCCCATGAGCCATCAGCGACCTGTCGCTAAGCCGACGGTGCCGTCACCGGCGAGTGATGTGCATCGAGGTCCAACCGAAGCATCACCTCGTCGAAGCGAACCTCGCCGGTCCTCGCGAAGCCGTACCGCTCGTAGAACGGGATCGGGCTGCCGTCACCCTGGCCAGCGCTGGTGCGTACCTCGCGGACGCCCGGTCGTCCGCGGAAGTACGCGACGATGAGGTCGAGGGTGGCCGTCCCGTGGCCGCGCCGCTGGTAGCGCTCGTGGATCAGCAGCTTCCACAGGTATTGCGGGATGTAGTCGGGGTCGTCCACCTCGTCGGCGATCATGACGAAACCCACGGGGGTTTCGTGCTCGTACACACCCCAAGCGATCGCGCGTGCACCGGGCTCCTCCTCTGCCTCTCTCAGGGAATCAGCGACGCTGCTGACGAACGACTCCTGCGACGGCGCGACGCGCAACGCGAGGAGCTCGTCTCGATTGGTGTCATCGATCGATCGGAGCGTGATCATCGGAGGAGAGCTTAGTCGGCGCGAGAGGACACCTCCTCAGAGGATTCGAGACCCACACATGTGCGTCTTAGCGCTCTTTCAGTAGCATCGACATGAGGGTCTTCGAGGTTTGGCGCCGAGCGAGTCGAACCCCCGACCTTCGCCTCGTCAACACGCGACCAGCGTTTGGACTAGGATGCGCGTCGGGAAGGCATTGGGCATGGCTCCACTCGCATCGGCTCGGCACTCGAGCCGGGCCACCCCTCGGGCCGCCCCCCGATCCGTCGCGCGGCACCCTGCTCCTGACGGGCAAGGACCTGCCGTCCGAGTGCGGATACCATCGCGGGCACGGTTGGCTCTATCGGCCTGCGCAGGGGCGTCATCCGTCGCGTTCGTGGTGGCGGCGTTCCTGGTGAGACAGCACCCCAGCGACATCGACCGCGAGGTGCAAAGCGGGCTCGATTCCCGAAGCTTCGAGCCACTGCTGGAACTGCCGATGGAGGCGCTGGAGCTTGCGAGCAGTTCAAGGGCATCGTTCATGCTCGGGGTGGCGGTCGGGTTGTTCTTCGCCATCAGGCGGGCTGACTGGCGACCGGGTGTGTTGATGATGATCGCGTTCGTCGGCGTGGTGATCCAGGCCGACGTGCTCAAATCGGTCTTCGCGCGCGCCGACCCGGCGGACTGGGCGACGGGCGACGTGACAGGATCGTCGTTCCCTTCCGGTCACATCGCCCAGGCGGTCGCCGTCTGGGGAACGTTCGGGATCATCGTGGCGATGGGGCTTGGGCGGCGAGGTCGGATCGCGGTGGGTGTCTGTGTCGCCGCGCTGATAGCGGGGTCCGCGCTCTCCAGGCTGGTCCTCGGGGCGCATTGGATCACCGATGTGGTGGGCGGCCTCGGTGTCGGCGGTGTGTGGTTCGCCCTGGTGTGCGCCGTCGCCCTGAACATGCCCTCTCTCCGAAGCCAGGAGGCGGACGAGCACGCATAGCCCGTCGCGCAGCTGTGGACCGTACGTGCGCCATGGGCCTCAAGAGAACATGGCCGCCTGACACCCGGCCCCCTCTTGACCTCAGGAGCCCTGCAGGGTTGACACGTTCGCCGACGGCTCGCGAACGGCGATCACGTTGAATGCCGGGATCGGCCCACGGAACCCCTTGAGCGTGAGCTCACCTACGGGTTCCACTTCGACGTCTTCTTCGACCTCCGCGTGGAGACTCTGGGTGATCAGGATCTGGCCGCCCGCCGCTTCATCGGCGAGCCGCGCTGCGAGGTTGGTCACCGCCCCGATCGCCGCGTAGTCGGAGCGGCCCTCGAACCCGACCTCGCCGCACGTCGCGTAGCCGAGCGCGATGCCGGTCCCCAGGTCTAGGTCGTAGCCGCGCTTGCGCCACACCGGCGTCAGCGTCGCCATCTCTTCTCGGAGCGCACACGCGAGCCGAACCGCGCGCAGAGGCGCGTCCGGGATCTCGTGAGGATCGTTGAAGAAGAGCTGGACCCCGTCGCCCTCGAGGAACCCCACGGTCGCGTCGAACCGTTGCACGAGACCGCCGATCACAGAGTGGAACTCCCCGAGCACCTGCATCAACTCCTCGGGCTCGACCGCGTCGACGAAGGTGGTCCATCCGCGGAGGTCGGCGAAGAGCATGGCGACCTTGCGGCGATGGCTGCGGAGGATCGCGTCGTCACCCGACGAGACGATCGCGTCGACGAGCTGCGGAGAGAGGAACCGCCGGAGCTTCCGGACCCGCTCGAGCTCCACGACCTGGTTCTGCACCCGCTCCTCGAGCGTTCGATTCAGCTCGGTCAGCTCCGCGGCCTGCGACGTGATCGTGTCGTGAAAGCGCTTGATCCTCAGGAGCGACCGGACCCGCGCGAGCAATTCGTCCTGGTCGAACGGCTTGGCGATCAGATCGTCCGCGCCCGCCCGGATCGCCTCGGTCCTCTCAGATGTGCTGGCCGTGATCATGATCACCGGCAACATCGCGGTCTCCTCACGCTCCCGGATCCTGCGACACACCGCGTACCCGTCCGGCTGTGGCATCACGACGTCGAGCATCACCAGGTCCGGCTTGGCCGACACGACGAGCTCCAGCGCGCGCTCGCCGTCGGTCGCGGAGACGACGTCGTAGCCGCGCGGCACGAGAACAGCCTCGAGGAGCCGCACGTTCGGAGCAACGTCATCCACCACCAGGATCCGGCCCTCGCCGCTCATCCGATCCTTCCTTCGCAGTGTTGCCGAACGATGCCGATCAGCTCCCGCACGTTCACGGGCTTCGACACGTAGCCATCGAATCCCTCGGCCAGGAACCGCTCGCGATCCCCGTGCATCGCTTGTGCGGTCAGCGCAACGACGGGAATCGTTGCCGTGTGCTCGTTCTCCCGCAACCGATGGAGCGCTTCGACGCCGTCGAGGTCCGGGAGTTGGATGTCCATCAGCACGAGGTCCGGCGTGTGCTCGGATGCCATGTCGACCGCCTCGCCGCCGGTCGTCGCCTCGAGCGTTCGGTATCCCGTCGCGACCAGGACGTCGCGGAACAGCTTCATGTTCTTCTCGTTGTCCTCGACGACGAGGATCCGCTCGCCCGTCATGACGTGGACGACCCCGCTGGCAACGCGAAGGTGAAGGTGCTCCCCTGGCCGAGCTCGCTCTCGAGCCAGATCCGCCCGCCGTGAAGCTCCACGAACCGCTTCGAGAGCGCGAGGCCCAGGCCGGTCCCTTCGCGCTGCCCGACGCCCGTCTCGCTCTGCTGGAACTCCTCGAAGATCCGATCCCGATCCTCGGGAGCGATTCCCGGGCCGGTATCGGCGACGGAGACCCTGACCTCGCCGTTGACCCGCGTCGCGCTCACGTCGACCTCCCCACCCGCGGGCGTGAACTTCACCGCGTTCGAGAGCAGATTGAAGATGACCTGCTTGATCCGTCGCTCGTCTCCGTTGACCGGATCGACCTCCGCGTCAGCGGCGAGCGCGACGCGGACGCCGTCCTCGGTCGCGCGCTCGCGCACCATCACCACGCCGCGCTCGAGTGCCTCCCGCAGGGAGAACGGGTGCACCTCGAGCTCGACCTGTCCGGCCTCGACCTTGGAGAGGTCGAGGACGTCGTTGATGAGCGAGAGCAGATGGTTCCCCGAGGAGGTGATGTCGTCGAGGTACTCCGCCTGCTTCTCGTTCACCGAGCCGACCATCTCGTCGCGCAACACTTGCGAGAATCCGATGACCGCATTCAACGGTGTCCGGAGCTCGTGGGACATGTTGGCCAGGAATTCCGACTTGTGCTGACTTGCTTCCTCGAGCTCCGCGTACACGCTCCGGAGCTCGTCGTTCATCCGATTGACGTTGGCTGCCAGCGCTCCCAGTTCGTCGCGGTTCTCGACGTCGACACGCCCCTCGAAGTCTCCGGACGCGATCGCCGCGAGTCGGCCGTTGATGTTCTGGATCGGACCGATGAGCGACCAGGACAGGATGAATCCCAGCAACAGCGCGAGCACGAGTGCAGCGGCTGCCACGCCGATGAACAGCGTCCGCGAGCTCGCGAACGAGCTGGCGTTCCGGGCGATCAGCTCCTCGACCTCGGCCCGTGTCCCGTCCGCCAGGTCCGCGGTGAACGTCTTGAGGTCGCTCGAGAGTCTCTCCACTCTCACCCGGATCGGCAGTACCTCGTCGGCGGTGGCGTCCTCCTGGTAGAGGGGGATGAGCTCTTGGTCCAGCACCACCCAAAGACGGTGGGCGGTGTCCCTAATGGTCTCGAGGTCGCCGCGATCCTCAGGGGGCGGCGTGAAGCCCAATTGATCCGCGGCCGTCCCGGCTTCGATGGCGCGAACCGCGGAGCTCGCGTGTCGATCGATCGCCTCAAGATTCTCCCGCTGCGGGACCTCCGTCCAGACCTTGTAGAAGTCATCACCCACGTTCTCCGCCAGGAGGTTGCGGAGGTTCAACACGTCCCTCTGGAGCTGTGCGTAGCCGATCGCTCGCTCCCGGAGCGCTCCGAGACTCGCGACGCGATCGTTCGACTGCCCGAGGACGAGCTGCCCGAGCAGTCCCACCGCGACGAGGAGCATCGATGTGCCGACGGACGCGAGCAGGAGCTTCGTGCGAACCGTGACCGGCAGACGGGCGACGGCACGGACGAACGGATCGTCGATGCGGCTCAGCCGCCGCCGCTTGTGGACGACAGCCGCTCGCCGCTTGTCAGCACGCGCGTCGGGCACGGGCTCGCACGCCTAGAGCTCGGTCGTGCCGCCGACGAAGTTCGTGATCAGCCACTCCCCGTCGATCCGCGCGACGTCCGCATCGCCGGCAGTGACCGCCACCACCTTGCTGGTCTCCGCATCCACGAAGTGGCACTCGAAGTGCAGCGTTCCGCGATCGCCGTTCACCGTGACCTCGAGCTTGTAGGCGGGATGATCGGAGATCCAGGTGTTCGCGGGGTCGAACGCCGGCGACTTCTCAAGCCAGAACTCCCGGATCTCGTCCACGCCCACCGCGGTCTCTCCCCCGCCGACGGTGAAGGTCGCGTTGGGGGAGTACAGGCTCACCATCAGGTCGATGTCCTTGTCCGATGTGGCCTGGTGGAAGTCTTTCTCGAGCTTGTCGATCTCCCACATGTCCTGGAATCGTCGGGCATCGGCGTCGGACGAGTCGGCGCTCGAGCCACCACAGGCCACGAGCACGACAGAGAGGAGGAAGACTCCGAGTCCCCCACCGATCACGAGTCTCCGCATGGCGATACCCCTTCCGCTCAGGCCGCTGGGCCGTCGGTGCTCGGCGATGTTCACACCGCCGAGCCGATACGTCTAGAGGTTAGGGAGCGCCATGGTCTCGGCCCACCAGGCCAACCGTCCATCTCGTGGGGGTGCCAGCACGGTAGTGCCCTCAGCCACCGTCACTCCGTCCCGCCGAGGCAGTGACGGCGGACCTGCTCGGGAAACGTGCTCACGTGGATCGGCTTTTCGAGCCATCCCGCGAAGCCCGCGTCCTCGAGCCAGTCTTCGCTTCCCTCGAGCGGTGATGCGCTCATCGCAACCACCGGGATGAGAGCCGTTCGCTCGTGTGCCGCGAGCCTCCGCGTCGCGTCAACGCCATCCATGTCGGGAAGCCGGAGGTCCATCAGGATCACGTCAGGCACGTGCTCCCGCGCGAGCGCGATCCCCTTCGCGGCCGTCTCAGCACCGAACGTCCGGAACCCCGCCGCGCCCAGGACATCGAGGGCGAGCTTGAGGTTCCGGTCGTTATCGTCGACGACGAGGACGCTGGTCACAGGCGTATCCTCACGCCATGCCGCTCCGGTTGGTGATCGCCGAGGATCATCTCTTCGTTCGCGAAGGCATCCGGCGACTGCTCGAGGCCGACCCCGAGCTCGAGATCGCCGCGGTGTGCGGCGACTTCGACTCCCTGCTCGCCGCGGTGGAGGCGGAGCGTCCTGACGTGGTCGTTACCGACATCCGCATGCCGCCCGGCAACAGCGACGAGGGGATCCAGGCGGCGGATCGGCTGCGCACCTCGGACCCCGACGTCGGAGTCGTGGTGCTCAGCCAGTACGCGACCCCGAGCTACGCTCTCGCCCTCCTGGAGGGCGGGAGCGCCGGACGCTCCTACCTCCTCAAGGAGCGCGTCCAGGATCCGGGCGAGCTCGTGTCTGCGATCCGCGCGGTCGCGAACGGCGGCTCGGTGATCGACCCGATGGTCGTGGAGGCACTGGTCGCAGAGGATGCGCGCGGCGAGCGGTCGCCGCTCAAGAGCCTGACCGCACGCGAACGCGACGTGCTGCGCGAGATGGCGGCGGGCAAGAGCAACGAAGCGATCGGTGAGTCCCTCTTCCTCGCCGAGCGCTCGGTCGAAAAGGTGATCCATTCGATCTTCCTCAAGCTCGAGCTCACCTGGGAGCCCTCGGTCAACAAGCGGGTCAAGGCCGTGATCCTCTACCTCGCGGAGAGCGACTAGCCTCATCACGGGAGCGGCAGTGAGCCGGTGACGGTGGTCCGGTCGCCGTCCGACGCGATCGTGACGCGCCCGCCCAACGCCTCCACGCGATCGTGCGCGGCGCGGCGCTCCGCTCCCAGGTCGCGCTCCGCGACGACCTCGAACGCGAGCGCGCCCTCCTCACCTCGGACGCTCACCACCACTGACGTGCCGGCCGACGCGCGCTCCAACGAGTCGAGCACGCAGAAGTAGACGGCACCGGCGATCTCGGGCGGCACGGCGACGTGCACGACGACGTCGATGCGCACCGGCACGCCCTCGCGGCTCGCCGCCGCGCGGAGCTCCGGGGCCAACCCGCCCGCGTCGAGAAGCGACGGGATGATCCGGTTGGCGAGTTCCTGCATCTCCGTCAATGCTCGCCGCGCTTCGCGCTGCAGCTCGTCCAGGAGCGCCCTCGCCGCGGCGGGATCGGAGTCCACCGATCGCGCCGCGACCTCGAGGTTGGCCGCGAGCCCCACCAGATCCTGCTGCACGCCCTCGTGCAGGGCCCGCTCGATGTCGCGACGTTCGGCATCGGCGCCCAGCGCGAGTCGTTTCCGAGACGCTCGGAGCTCCTCGATCTCGCGGCGCAACCCATCGAGGGTTGGCTGCTCGTCGGTCTGGTCGGTCTCCAGCGGAACCCTCCTGCGCCTGCGTCCCCGGCAGTTGTCCGTCATCGCTCGGACGGCGTCAAGCGGTCCAGCACGGTATCGAGCCGGGATGGCAGCATCCCGGCGTTCGCCAGGCCGCCACCGTAGAGCCGGAGGAACGACCTTCGTAGCGTCGCGATGGACGAGCGCTCATCGCGGATCGAGAAGGGAGGAAGGCGATGAAGCTCAG
>JBGGNG010000039.1:0-33820 GCA_041287635.1 Actinomycetota bacterium
AGCCCCGGATCGACTTGATGAACGCGCTGATCACGTCGTAGTGGGCGTCGCCCTGCCGGTCGTAGACGATCGCCTTCTTCTGCACGGCGTCGGCGGCGACCTCGCGGGTGATCTCGCTCATGTCGGCGGCCCGAGCGGCCTCGGCGGCGGCCTCGAGCCCGGTGAGCGCCATACGCGCGTCGCCGCCGGCGATCGTGACGAGGTGTTCCAGCGCGTCGTCGGCGATCGTGAGGCCCACGCTCCCGAGGCCCCGATCGCCGTCGTCGAGCGCCCGCCGGAGCAGGACGGCGACCGCCTCGCCGTCGAGTGGCTCGAGGCGCAGCAGCAGACATCGGGAGAGCAGCGGCGTGTTGAGCGAGAAGTACGGGTTCTCGGTCGTGGCACCGATCAGCGTGACCGTGCCCTCCTCCACAGCGGGAAGCAACACGTCCTGCTGCGCCTTCGACCACCGGTGCACCTCGTCGACAAAGAGCACGGTGCGGAAGAGCCCGCCTCGTGCGCCGTCCATCACCTTGCGGGCGTCGGCCACGCCGGAGTTCACGGCCGAGAGCTGCACGAGCTCGGCGCCGACCGCGTCGGCCAGCAGATGAGCCAGGGTCGTCTTGCCCGTCCCGGCCGGACCCCAGAGGATGATCGAAGGCAATGTGCCCCGTGACAGGACGCGCGTGAGCGCCCGTCCCTCGCCGACAAGGTGACCTTGGCCGACGTACTCCTCGAACGATCGCGGACGCATGCGGGCCGCGAGGGGCACGTCTCCCACGTCAACCGTCCCGCTGGACAGGTGGATCGGCCGTGGGCACCGGCACGTCGACGATCGAGGCGAGGCCGAGCTCTCGCAGCAGGGCATCGTCGACGGGGGCCGGAGCGCCCGTGAGCGGATCGCTGCCCGACTGCGACTTCGGGAAGGCGATGACGTCGCGGATCGCGTCCTTGCCCGCGAGCACCATCACGAGACGATCGACGCCCATCGCGATGCCTCCATGGGGAGGTGCGCCGAGCGCGAGTGCGCGCAGCAGGTGCCCGAACTGCTCCTCGACGTCGGCGGTTGGGAGCTGGAGAGCATCGAAGACCTTCCGCTGGGTCGCGGCGTCGTGGATGCGGATGCTGCCGCCGCCGACCTCGAAGCCGTTCAGCACGAGGTCGTACGCGCGAGCCCTCGCGGTCTCCGGCGCCAGATCGTCCGATGACGGTGACGTGAACGGGTGATGCACGGAAACCCAGCGGGCCTCCTCGTCGCTGTACTCGAACAGCGGCGGCTCGACCATCCAGCAGAGGGCCCACGCATCGTCGGGGATCAGCCCGAGCCGTGCGGCCAGGTCGCGGCGCAGACCGTCGAGCGCCACGTTGGCCCGGTCCTCCCGGTCGGCGACGATGCAGACGAGGTCGCCGTCGGCGGCGCCGGTCCGCTCCACGACCCCTGCGAGCTCCTCGGGCGTGAGGAACTTCTCGACGGGCGAGCGGACCGAGCCGTCGGGCCCGACGGCCATCCAGACGAGCCCCGCGGCACCGCGCCCCTTGGCATCCTCGATCAGTCGGTCGAGCTCCTTGCGCGAGGAGGACCCCGCGCCCGGCGCGGCCAGCGCCTTGATCGCCCCGCCGTCGCCGAGCACCTTGGCGAACGCGTTGAATCCCGTGGCCGCGAAGACCGGGGCGAGGTCGACGAGCTCCATGCCGTAGCGCAGGTCGGGCTTGTCGGAGCCGTAGCGATCTATCATCTCGCGGTACGTGAGACGCGGGAACGGAACCGGCACCACGACCCCCGCGACCTCGCGCACG
Source organism: Actinomycetota bacterium (assembly GCA_041287635.1). GTDB lineage: Bacteria > Actinomycetota > UBA4738 > UBA4738 > HRBIN12 > JAOUEA01. The sequence continues at coordinate 1,777 of JBGGNG010000039.1, forward strand.
ATCCGCGCGTAGAGCGGTTCGATCAACGCGATCAGGTCTTCCTCGGTGACGAACGACATCTCGACGTCGAGCTGGGTGAACTCGAACCCACGGTCGGCGCGGGCGGCCTCGTCTCGGAGACACCGGACGATCTGGTAATAGCGGTCCTGGCCGCCCACCATGAGCAGCTGTTTGAGCTGCTGCGGCGATTGAGGCAGCGCGTAGAACGTGCCCGGCCACAGCCGACTCGGCACGAGGAAGTCGCGCGAGCCTTCGGGCGTCGACCGGGTGAGGATCGGCGTCTCGATCTCCACGAAACCCCGGTCGTCCATGTGCTCGCGCATCAGCCGCACGATGTGCGCGCGCATCGCCAGCATCTTCGTCATCTCAGGACGGCGCAGGTCGAGGTATCGGTAACGCAGCCGCAGGTCCTCGCCGGCCTCGATGCGATCCTCGATCGGGAACGGCGGGGTCTCGGAGGCGTTCAGCACCTCGATCGCGGACGCGACCACCTCGATCTCACCGGTGGCGAGGTCGGGGTTCTGCATGCCGTCGGGCCGAAGGCGCACGGAGCCGACGACCCGCACCACGTCTTCGGCTCCGAGTCGCTGCGCGGCGGCATGAGCGTCGGCCGCATCCTCGGGGTGGAAGACCACCTGCACGACGCCCTCGCGGTCCCGGAGGTCGATGAAGGTGACGCCACCGTGGTCGCGCCGGTGCCCCACCCACCCGCAGAGCGTCACATCCGCGCCTGCCTGGTCGGGCCGCACCTCACCGCAGGCGTGCGATCGCATCGTCGTCCCGAAGGGCGACGTCATGCCGGCTCCTCCGCCCGGTCCTCGAGCTTCGTGAGCCATCTTGCGACGTCGTCGAGCGGCACCGACTTCTGCACCCCGTCGACGAGGCGGCGCAGCGTGATCGCGCCCTCGGCGAGCTCCCGTTCCCCGACGATCGCGGCGAAGGTGGCGCCGGCGCGATCCGCCATCTTGAGTTGCGCCTTGAGCGGTCGCTCCTCGTACGCGTGCGCCGCCGCGACGCCCTCGCTCCGCAGCGCGTCGACCAGGCGCAGCCCGGCATCGCGAGCCTCCTCGCCCAGCGCGACCACGAAGCACGTCGGCACCCGGGCGGACGGGACGGGCCGACCCTCCTCTTCAAGGGCGAGCAGCAGACGATCGAGCCCCATCGCGAAGCCGACCCCAGGCGTCCGAGGGCCCCCGAGCGCCTCCGCGAGGCCGTCGTATCGACCGCCCGCGTTCACGGTGCCGGCCTTGTTCGCTGCCAACACACCGGAGATCCATTCGAACGCCGTGCGGGTGTAGTAGTCGAGCCCACGGACCATGCGGGGATCGAGCACATACGCGACACCCGCCGCGTCGAGCCCGTTCCTCACGGCCGCGAAGTGGGCGGCGCAGTCGTCACAGAGGTGCTCGGCGATCGTGGGCGCTGCGAGGACGAAGTCCTTCTCGCCGTCGACCTTGCAGTCGAACACGCGAAGGGGGTTCCTCGCGAGCCGGGCGCGGCAGTCCTCGTCGAGTTGATCCCGATAGGGCTCAAGATGGGCGACCAGCCGCGCGCGATAGGACGGACGGCAGGCTTCGTCGCCGATCGAGTTGAGGTGAAGCGTCACGTCGTGGAGGCCTCGCGATCGCAGGTACCGGTCGCCCAGCACGATCACCTCGACGTCTGCGCCCGGCGCCTCGGTGCCGATCACCTCGATGCCGAACTGACGGAACTCCCGCATGCGTCCCGCCTGCGGGCGCCCGTGTCGGAACTCGGACGCGACGTAGTACCCCTTGAATGGGTTCGGCAACGCCTGAGCGTGCGTGAGGTACGCGCGGACGACCCCCGCGGTGCTCTCGGGCCGAAGGGTGACGGACCGACCGCCCTTGTCCTCGAACGTGTACATCTCCTTCGTCACGACGTCCGAGGTCTCACCCGACGTCCGCGTGAACAGCTCAGTCTGCTCGAAGGTCGGGGTCTCGAGGTAGCGATAGCCGTACAGCCGCGCGATGCGGTGGGCCTCGTCGTACAGGCCGAGCATCGCGTCGGCCCGGTCGGGCAGCAGGTCCTGCGTGCCGCGAGGGGGCGAGAGCTCCATCAGACCAGCTCCAACAGGAACGGGTTGGTCGAGCGTTCGCGGCCCACGGTCGTCTCCGGGCCGTGCCCGGGCAGGACCGGGACCGCGTCCGGCAGCTCGAGGAAGCAACGCAGGCTCGCCTGCATCGCGTCGGGGTCGGAGTTGGGGAAGTCCGACCGACCGATCGAGCCCGCGAACACCAGGTCGCCCGAGAGGACGACGTCGGTGTCGACGCGGAACGAACAGTGCCCGGGCGTATGTCCCGGCGTGTGCATCACCTCGATCTCAAGGCCCGCGAGCCGAAGCCTGTCGCCGTCCGCGATCGTGCGGAGCTCCTTCACGGGAGCGAGGGGGTTGGCGAATCCGGCTCGCCACCCGGGCTCGTCGGTGAACGCCATCGCGTCCGCTTCGTGCACGAAGACGGGGAGCTCGCCGGCGAAGTCGCCGGCCTCTCCGGCGTGGTCGAAGTGTGCGTGCGTCGCCAGCACGGCGACCGGCGTCTTGCTCGCCGCCGCGAGCAGTCCGTGCACCGCCTCGGGCGCGAAGCCGGGGTCGACGACCACGGCATCATCGCTCGCGTCGGAGGCGAGCAGCCAGCAGTTCGTGCCGTACGGGTTGGCGTTGAACACGTCGAGCCACATCAGGCCGCCCATGCTAGCTGACACCCCACTCCTGCCCTTCGTGCGGCCCTAGATGGCGGCGGTGTCGAGCACCAGCGTGACGGGGCCATCGTTCAGGAGCTCGACCTGCATGTCGGCACCGAACACCCCTGTGGCGACCGGCAGCCCCTGGCGTTCCAGCGCCGCGGCGAACGCGTCCACGAGCTCGGCCGCCTTCCCCGGTTCGGCAGCATCGGTCCACGAGGGGCGGCGGCCCTTGCGGAGGTCCGCATAGAGCGTGAACTGCGACACCACCAGCGCTTCGCCCCCGACATCGGCGATCGTGCGGTTCATCTTCCCCGCCTCGTCCGCGAACACCCGCAGGGCCGAGACCTTCTCGGCGAGACGCTCCGCCTCGGCGGGCCCGTCGTCGTGGCCCACCCCCACCAGCAAGAGGAACCCCACGCCGATACTCGCCACCCGCTCGCCGACGACCGAGACCGACGCCCGGGCGACCCGCTGGAGCACGACCCGCACGCTCAGCTCGGCACGACGCGGTATGCGTCGTAGACGCTCTCCACGCGCTTCACCGAGGTGAGCACGCTCGACAGGTGCGCGATGTCGGCGAGCTCGAACGTGAACCTCAAGCGCGTGATGCGATCCTTCCCGGTGGCCGAGGTCGCCGAGAGGATGTTCACGTGGTTGTCGGAGAGCCCGGTGGCCACGTCGGAGAGGAGCCGCGTGCGGTCGAGTGCCTCGACCTGGATCGCGACGACGAATGACGTGGGCTTGCCCTCGGCCCACGTCACCTCGATCAACCGCTCGGGCTGCTGACGTAGTGATGTGACGTTGGGGCAGTCGGTGCGGTGCACACTGACGCCCTGTCCTTTCGTCACGAAACCGAAGATCTCGTCACCAGGCACCGGAGTGCAGCATCGGCTGAGCCGCACCCAGACGTCGGGGAGCCCGCGCACCACGACGCCCTTCGAGATGTCGTCGTCGCGGCCGATCTTCACTGGCCGGGCGAGCGGGACCTCTGCGACGTGCTCCTCGTCGGTATCGCCGACCACGAGGCGCGAGACCCGCGCCACGATCGACTGGGGAGAGACATGCCCCTCGCCGACGGCGACGTAGAGCGCCTCGAGGTTCGGGTACTTCAGTTCCTCGGCGACGGAGCTCAGCGACTCCGTCGTCGCGAGGCGCTTGATCGGCAGGTTCTGTTTGCGCATCAGTCGCGTGACGGCGTCGCGGCCCTGCTCAAGGGCGTCCTCGCGACGCCCACGAGTGAACCACTGGCGGATCTTGGACCGCGCACGCGGCGTCTTGACGAACTGCAGCCAGTCCTGTGACGGTCCCTCACCCTGTGCGCGCGAGGTGAGGATCTCGACCGTGTCGCCCGTGCGCAGCTCGTAGTCGAGCGGCACGAGCTTGCCGCCGATCTTCGCGCCGATGGTGCGGTGCCCGACGTCGGTGTGGATCGCGTAGGCGAAGTCGACCGGGGTCGCTCCTGCCGGGAGGTTCACCACGTCGCCCTTCGGGGTGAAGACGAAGACCTGACCCCCGTACAGGTCGATCCGCAGCGAGTCCATGAACTCGCGCGGATCGGCCATGTCCTTCAGCCAGTCCATCATCTGCCCGAGCCACGCGGCCTCGGCCGAGGCCTACTTGTCCTGCTTGCTGCCCTCCTTATACCGCCAGTGCGCAGCGATGCCGTACTTCGCGGTGCGGTGCATGTCGCGCGTGCGTATCTGGATCTCGAGCGGTGTGCCACCCGGCCCGACGACCGTCGTGTGCAACGACTGGTACATGTTGGACTTGGGCATCGCCACGTAGTCCTTGAAGCGACCGGGGATAGGTTTCCAGAGGGCGTGCACGGCGCCGAGCGCGGCGTATGTGTCACGGAGCGAGTCGACGAGGATACGGACCCCGACCAGGTCGTAGATCTCGTTGAACTCCTTGCCGCGGATCACCATCTTCTCGTAGATCGAGTACAGGTGCTTCGGGCGACCCTCCACCTCTGCCTTCACACCCAGCTCCTTGAGCTTGGCTCGCGCCTCGCTCGTGACCTGTTCGATCAGGGCGGTGCGCTCGTCGCGCCGTGCGTCGACGAGGCTCACGATCTCGCGGTAGGGGCCGGGGTGGAGGGTCTTGAAGGACAGATCCTCGAGCTCCCACTTGATCTCCTGCACACCGAGGCGATGCGCGAGCGGCGCGTAGATCTCGAGCGTCTCGGTGGCGATGCGCCTCTGCTTCGCCTCGGGGAACACACCCAACGTGCGCATGTTGTGGAGTCGGTCGGCGAGTTTGATAAGCAGCACTCGGATGTCACCGGCCATCGCGACGATCATCTTGCGAACGTTCTCCGCCTGCTCCTGCTCTCGGGAGTGGAACTCGAGACGGTCGAGCTTCGTGAGTCCGTCGACGATACGCGCCACCTCGGGGCTGAACTCCTGCTCGATGTCGGCGATGCTGACCTCGGTGTCTTCGACGGTGTCGTGCAGCAGCGCCGCCTCGAGCGTCGTGGTGTCGAGCCGCAGGTCGGCGAGGATCTCGGTGACGGCGAGAGGATGGGTGATGAACTCCTCTCCCGACTTTCGCTTCTGGCCCTCGTGGGAGGATTCCGCGAATGCGTAGGCCCGGGCGATCTCTCGCACGTCGGCCTTCGGGTTGTACCCGCGGACCTTCTTCAGCACGGGGTCGATCGGCGAGGACTGCCCCGTGTCTCCCCGGCGCAGGCGCGGGCGTGGCAGGCGGGCGCCCCGCCGTGCGGGGGGCTGGTCTGCCCTGAGGTCTTCCCTGCTGTCCACCGCGCCTCCTCCCGCAAGTGTAGGGGGTCGAGGCGGCGCGACGGCTCAGTAGTGGATCAACGTGTACAGCTCGTGCTCGACCAGCCGCTCGCGCCCGTGCAGGAAGTCGAGCTCGATCACCGTGGCGATGCCGCAGACCTTGCCGCCGACCTGCTCGACAAGGGATGCGGCGGCCTGCGCCGTGCCGCCGGTCGCGAGCACGTCGTCGACGATCAGCACCCGCTCCCCGGGGTTGATGCCGTCGACGTGCAGCTCCAGCGTGGCCGTGCCGTACTCGAGCTCATAGTCCTCGTCGACCGTGACCGAGGGCAGCTTCCCCTGCTTGCGGATGGGCACGAAGCCGGCCCCGAAGTGGTAGGCCACCGGCGAGGCGATGATGAAGCCCCGTGCCTCGATGCCCACGACCTTGTCGACGTTGCCTCGGCCGAACCGCACCACGATCAGGTCGGTGATCGTCGAGAATGCGATCGGGTCCGCGAGCACAGGCGTGATGTCCTTGAAGACGATGCCCGGCTCCGGGAAGTCGGGCACGTCGCGGATCAGGCTCTTGATCTGTTCGATGTCCATGATTCCCTCCGCGTCGGCCGGGTCGCTACCTCCGCTTGCGCTTGGCGGGCGGGCGGCGTTTGCTCTTCGGACGTGGGCGCGAGCCCGTGCGAGCCGTCGCGGCTCGCGCGGCGGCATCTGAGGTCCGCGCTGCGCTCGCCGTCGCCGAGACCGCCGCCTCCTCCGCCTCCGGCGACGCGCCGCCTCGCGAGCGAGCCAGGCGGCGCGCCTCCACCTGCTGGTAGCGCTTCTCCCGCATCTTCAGCACCGCGAGCAGCGGTGCGGCCAGGTAGATCGACGAGTATGCGCCGATCGCGACGCCCACGAACATCGCGAAGGCGAAGTCCTTCAAGGTGTCACCGCCGAAGAGCAGCAGGGACAGGATCGGCAGCAGCACGACCAGCGAAGTGTTCACCGAGCGCATCAGCACCTGGTTCAGCGAGAGGTCGACGACCCCCACGTACCCGAGGCGTGTGACGAGTACGCTGGACTCCGTGTTCTCCTTGATCTTGTCGTAGATCACGACCGTGTCGTAGAGCGAGAACCCGAGGATCGTGAGGATCGCGATCACGGTCTCCGGTGTGACTTCCCGCCCGACCAGCGCATACAGGCCCGCCGTGATCACCACATCGTGGACCAGGGCGATCATGGCGCCGACCGCCATCTTCGGTTCGAACCGGATCGCGATGTAGAGCGAGATCGCGACCAGAACGACGATCAGCCCTGTGATCGCCTGCCGCCGGACCTCGGCGCCGAACGTGGGCCCGATGTCCTCGACGCTCACGTCGCTCACCTCGATGCCGGCCTGGTCGGCGAGGCTCCCGATCAGCGCATCGCTGTCGTCGGCTGCGGCGAGCGACTCGGTTCGGATCGCGACCTGATCGCCTCCCACGATCTGCACCTCGGCGCCATCGCGACCCGCACCGGCGAGCGTCGCCTGGATGTCGGCCACGGTGGCGTCGGTCTCAAGCGGGAACTGGATCTTCGCGCCGCCGTCGAAGTCGATCGAGTAGTTCAGCCCGCCGAAGACGAGCCCGATCAGCGACAACGCGATCAGCGCTGCCGAGATCGCGAAGTAGATCCGTCGGCGCTCGACGAATCGGAAGTGCGGGATCGTATGACCGCGGTAGGTCTCGAGCGCGTGGTGGAGCGTGGTCACGCTCCCGCCCCCTCGGCCGCGTCGTCGGTCTCGCCCGCGACGCCGGCCTCGAGCCCGAATCCCTTGAGGGAGACGAGCCGTTGGTTCCGTGCGAGGAGGAAGACGGTCGGTCGCTTGAAGAACCAGACGACGAACAGGTCGAGCAGCGTGGCCACGCCGAGGGTCAGCGCGAACCCGCGCACCGAGCTCACGGCGGTCAGGTACAGCACGACGGCCGCGATACCGGCGACGACGTCTGCGGCGATGATCGTCTTGTAGGAGCGCGCGAACGCCGGCTGGACGGCCGCCCGGGCGGTCTTGCCGCCTCGCACCTCGTCTTTCAGCCGCTCGAAGAACACGATGTAGGAGTCAGCGGTGACCCCGAGCGAGATCACGAGCCCTGCGACACCGGCCAGGGTGAGCGCGTATCCGAACTGGATGCCCGCGAGCGAGATCAGCGCGACCGCGAGGATCGCCCAGATCGACATGCCGAACCACGCCACGATGCCGAGGAGCCGGTAGTAGAAGAGCAGGTAGAGGAAGAGCAGCGCGAGCCCGACGAGTCCGGCGACGATGCCCTGGCGCAGCGACTCCGACCCGAGCGTCGGGCTCACCGTCTGCACCTGCTGGCGCGTCAGCTCCACCGGCAGGGCACCGGCGTTCAACACGGTGGCGAGGTCACGAGCCTCGGCTTCGGTGAACCCACCGGTGATCTCCCCGGTGCCACCGGTGATCGGGCTCTGCACGCTCGGTGAGGAGATGACGACCCGGTCGACGACGATTGCGATCTGGTTCTGCGGCGGCGGCAGCGACACGGCCGTGGTCGTGGCATCGGCGAACCGACCCGCCGCTTCGCCCGTGAGCTGGAAATTGACGGTCCACTCCGAGCCCGTCGCACCGCCCAGGATCGCGTTCGCCTCGGCGACGTCGCCGCCGGCGATGATCGCGGGCGCCAGCCGATACCGGTTCCCGGCTTCGTCCTCGTAGACGACCTCCTGATCCTCCAACGCGGAGAAGGAGCACTCCTTCGTCTGCCGGTCTTCGTCGGTCGGACAGGTCACGGGTGTCGTGGCGTAGGCAGGATCGCCCGGGGGAACGATCGCGAGAACGGGGCGCTCTTCGAGGCGTGCGGTCTGACCGATCACGTCCAGCAACCGCTGCTGTCCGGTGGAGCGGCGTCGTTCCTCCGCCGAGGCCCGATCGATGAAGCACCCGAGGCTCTCGCCGGCCGAGCTGACCACGCAGGAGAGAGCGTCGACGGTCTGCACCTGCGTGCCGTCGATCGCCGACCGGGCGGCATCCTTCGAGGCCAAGCCGCACGGGAGATCGTTCGCGGCCAACGAGAGGCCCGTGAATGCCGTCGGCTCGGGCGTGGGTGACGGTGAAGGCGAGGCGGAGGCCGAGGGCGTCGCCGACGGTGTGCGCTTCGGCTCCTCGGACGTACCCGCTCCGTCGGTGACGCAGTGGGTCTGCTCCGTGACCTCGACCTCCAGGGCCTCCTGGGCCGCCTGGGCCTCCTTCCTCGTCGGGAAGCAGTCGAGCTGCTCCCCCGCCGCGCTGACCAAGCAGAACCCGTCCCTCTCCGACGCAGGGGCGGGAGACGAGCCGGGCGTGGGCGATGGCGTCGCGGCGACCCGTGGTGCGACCGTGATCGCCGCCTTCGACGCTTCGGCCAGCTCCTCCGTGGCGAAGCACTCCAACTGCTCGCCGTCAGGGTCGACGAGGCATGCCTCGGCGACCTGTGGCACGACCGTCAGTTCGGCCAACGCGTCCTCAGCGGCCTGCTGCGACGCGGCACACCCATAGTTCTCGCCGTCGGGACCCACGAGGCAGTACCGCGTCTCGGCTCGCTGTTCGATCGTCGCCTGGGAGAGACCGGGGATCTGCACCTCGATCGTGCTGCCCGAGACGGCGATGTCGGGCTCACCGACCCCGAACGCATCGACCCGGTTCGAGATGTTCGTGCGGGCTCGCTCCATCACCTCGTCCGGCGTGCCGTCGGGGGCCGAGAGAGTCACCGAGACTCCCCCTTCGAGGTCGAGCCCGAGGATCGGTTCCAGCGCCCCGGTCGCGAAGCCGACCAGCGACGCGAGCGTCAGCACCAGCACGAAGATGATCGATGCCCACAGGCCGCGCGTTCGCCTCACGCCAACTCCGCTCCGTTCACGACCAGGCGGAACCGCGCGTCGAGGTGCTCGGCCGCGACGCGGCAGAGCTGCATGCGCCCGAGGAAGATCTCGAAGTACTCCATGACCTGGCTGATGCCCGTGTCGATCGTCAGCTCGAGGCTGACGGTGCGGGCAGCGGAGTCTACCCGAAGGAACGACTGCTCCACGGCGTAGTTGACCCGGTCGTGGATGTCGAGATCGATCTGTCCGCTCGTGCGCACGCGGCTGCGATGCACGTCGGACTTGTCGGCCAGGATCACGGCCGCCGAGATCGGCGAGATCGCGGTGCCCTCGGTCTCTTCATGGTTCGCGATCGCCGCGATGATCGGCATCAGGTCGGCCGGAGCCACCGTGTCGCGCAGGGCATGATGCACGATCACCGCGCCGGTCTGACCGTGTGCGTCACGGGCCAGGGCGTTGCCGACGTCGTGCAGGTAGCCGGCCACGCACGCGAGCATCGCGTCGCGTTCCCCGTACTCCAGCCGAGAGAGCACCTGGTAGGAGATGCGTGCGACCAGGTTGGCGTGCCGGAAGCCGTGCTCGGTGAAGCCCATCGCGTCCATCACGCGATCGGCGGACGCGATGAATCGGGAGAGCTCTTCGTTGGCCTGGACGTCCTCGAGCGTCACCGAGGCAACGTCGACGCCGGTCGGCGGCGCCGGATCGACGGGCAGCGGGGCGGGTTCAGGCGTCGTGTCGGACGCGATGACCGTCGATGGGTCGAGCGGCGCTCCGGCGTCGCCGTCGTCCCGAGGGGGCGCGCCGGTCACGTCTGCTGGATCGGCCCATCCTGGCCGTCCGGCGCATCCTCGGCGACCACGATCTTGCCGATGCCTGCTCGCACCATGCGCACCCGCGTCCCAGGGGCGATCTCGACCGTCACGATGTCGTCCTCGTCGTCGATCGCCGTGACCGTGCCGAAGACGCCCGCTGTGGTGACGACCTCGTCTCCCACCTCCACGCTGCTCAGCAGCTCACGCTGGGCTCGGGCCCGCCGCTGCTGAGGACGGATCAGCAGGAAGTAGAAGATGCCACCCATCAAGAGCAGGGGAAGGAACGCGACCAGGCTGCTGCCGCCTCCCGATGAATCCTGGGCGAGGAGTTCGAACATGGATCGACCTTTCGTTGATTTCCGAAGGAGTCGGGCGTCTCGCCGACCGGCCGAGTCTACCGCCCAGGAACAGCCCCGAGGCTAGAGCGGCAGGGTACCCGGCGGCTGCGTCCCCAGGTGGCGGTACGCGCGCTCGGTCGCGACGCGACCCCGAGGCGTCCGGTGCAGGAACCCCAGCTGGAGCAGGTAGGGCTCGACGACGTCCTCGACGGTGTCGGGCTCCTCGCCCACCGACGCGGCGAGCGTCGAGAGGCCGACCGGTCCCCCGCCGAACCGCTGCACAATCGCCTGCAAGATCGCGTGGTCGAGACGGTCGAGCCCTTCCTCGTCGACCTCGAAGACCTCGAGCCCGGCACGGGCGATCTCTCCTGTGATCGCGCCGTCGTGACGCACCTCGGTGAAGTCGCGCACGCGGCGCAGCAGCCGGTTCGCGATGCGCGGCGTGCCGCGTGACCGCCGCGCGATCTCGGCGGCGCCCTCCTCGTCGAGCCGGACCTCGAGGATGCCGGCCGACCGCCCGACGATGCGCGCGAGGTCCTCGACCGGGTAGTAGTCCAGCCGAGGCGAGAACCCGAACCGCTCGCGCAGCGGAAGCGTGATGCGCCCCGGCCGTGTCGTGGCGGCGACGAGCGTGAACTTCGGGAGCTCGAGCCGGATCGACCGCGCGGTCGGCCCCTTGCCGAGCACGACGTCGAGCACGAAGTCTTCAAGCGCTGGGTACAGCACCTCCTCGACCGGACGTGGCATGCGATGCACCTCGTCGACGAAGAGCACATCGCCGTCCTCCAGGTTCGTGAGGATCGCGGCGAGATCGCTGGGCCGGTCGAGCGCCGGACCACTCGTCGGCTGGAATCCGGCGCCCATCGCGTTCGCTACGATCTGTGCGAGCGTGGTCTTCCCGAGGCCGGGGGGTCCGCTGAACAACAGGTGATCGACGGGTTCCCCTCGGCGGCGCGCACCATCGATCAGGAGTTGCAGCTGCTCCTTCACGCGTTCCTGGCCGACGAAGTCGCCGAGCGACGTCGGCCGCAGGGCGACGTCGAACTCGCGATCCTCCGGATCGACGACGGCGGCCTCGATCAGACGATCGTCGTCCACGCTATCGACCCACCTTCTGCAACGCCTCGCGGAGCATGTCGTCAACCTCGCGACCGTCGGCATCCACGTCGCGCGTGGCCTCCGCGGCCTCCTGCGGCGTCAGGCCCAGCGAGACGAGCGCGTCGCGCACGTCGACGATGGGACCACCCTCGCTCGGGAGCCCCGCCTCGCCACCGAAGCGGTCGCGGAGGTCGACCACGACCCGTTGCGCGACCTTCTTCCCGACGCCGGGCGCGATGGTGAGCGCGTCGGCGTCACCGGCGATCACGGCCCGCCGGAGCGCGTCGGCGGAGAGCGCCGACAGGAACGACAGGCCGACCTTCGGCCCCACGCCGGTCACGCCCGTCAGCAGATCGAACAGCTCGCGCTCATCGGTGCTCGAGAAGCCGTAGAGGGTCATCGAGTCGTCGCGCACGACCATGCGGGTATGGATGCGAGCCGTCTTCCCGACGCCGGGGAGCCGACTCACCACCGAGGTCGGCACGGAGACGTCGTAGCCCACGCCGCCCACCGCGAGCACCACGCTCGTCGCGCCCTTGTGGACGACCTCTCCCTCGAGGAACGAGATCACCCGGCGCCTCCGGCGCGCGCCGCAGCCTTCAACCGCGCCCCCACCAGATGGGTCAACGCGACGGCCGCTGCGTCCACGGCGTCGGGCTTCGCGGGGAGATCGCGGAAGCCATGCACCCGCTCGAGCGCCAACCGCACCTGCGCCTTGTCGGCGTTGCCCATGCCGGTCACGGCGCTCTTGACCTCCGTGGGGCTGTACTCGTCGACGTCGATGCCGGCCTCGGCCGCGACCACCATGACGGCGCCGGTCGCACGCGCGACCGTGAGCGCGCTGACCTGGTTGCGGTTGAACGACACGCGTTCCACGGCAAGGCTCACCGGCGCATGCGTCGCGATCGCGGTGCGCACGGCCTCGGCCACGACCCGCAGTCGCTCCGCCTCGGGCACATCGGCCTCGGTCGTCACGGTGTCGGCCCAGATGAGGACCGGCCGCCGGCCGTCGCGCGCGACCGCGGCGAGGCCGAGGTTCGCCACGCCGGGGTCCACCCCGAGCACACAGGAATCGAACATCCGTTCGTGCAGTCTAGTGCCGAGGACGGGCTGGGCAAGCAGCCCTGCTCGATTCCGGTGCTCTCGGAGCATCGACCTCAGAGCGAGGCCATGACCTCTTCGGGGATGTCGAAGTTCGCGTAGACGTTCTGCACGTCGTCGAGATCCTCGAGCGCCTCGATCAGGTTCAGCACCTGCTTCGCCTCTCCGCCGTCGACCGGGATCGTCGACTGCGGCACCATCGAGATCTCCGCGGAGAACACCTCGACTCCGGCGGCCTCCAGCGCGTCGCGCACCTGACCGAAGGCAGCCGGGTCGCTGATGATGTCCCAGGAGCTCTCGGAGTCACGCAGATCCTCGGCGCCGCCCTCCAGGGCCAACTCAAGGAGTCGCTCCTCGTCGGGTGCCCGATCCTTCTCGACCACCACCACGCCCATGCGCGTGAACATCCACGCGGTCGATCCGGTCTCACCCAGGTTCCCGCCGTTGCGCGTGAACGCGTGGCGGACCTCCTGAGCGGTGCGGTTGCGGTTGTCGGTGAGGGCCTCGACGTACAGCGCGATCCCACCGGCCGCGTAGCCCTCGTAGCTGATCTCGTCGTAGCGCGCACCGCTGTCGTCGGCGCCTGTGCCGCGCTTGATCGCGCGCTCGATGTTCTCGGTCGGAACCGAGAAGCTCTTAGCCTTCTCGACCGCCGACGCGAGCGTCATGTTCGCCGCGACGTCGCCGCTGCCACCCTCGCGCGCTGCGACCTCGACCGCGCGCAGCAGCTTCGCGTACTGGTTCGAGCGCTTCGCGTCGTTCGCGGCCTTCTTCCGCTTGATCGTGGCCCACTTGGAATGGCCTGACATGGGACTCCCCTCCCCGGGGTCGATGCCTCAGAGCTTGTCGAGCAGGTAGCGGTGCAGCCCCGTCTCGCCGATCAGCTCCGGGTGGAACGATGATACGAGCAGGTTGCCCTCTTCGAGCACGACCGGGGCGCCCTCGTGCTCGGCGAGCACCCGCACGCCGGACCCCACGTCGGTGATGCGCGGTGCCCTGATGAACACCCCGCGCACGGGGTGCTCGATGCCCGCGACGACGACGTCGGCCTCGAACGACTCCACCTGCCGTCCGTACGCGTTGCGCTCGACCCCGATGTCCATCACGGCGAAGAGCGGATCGCCGCCCAGCACCCGATCGGCCAGCACGATCATGCCCGCGCACGTGCCGAACACGGGCATCCCGGCAGCGACACGGGCCCGGACAGGGTCGACGAGGTCGTAGGCACGCGCGAGCTTGCCGATCGTGGTCGACTCGCCGCCGGGGATCACGAGGCAATCGACGCTCGCGAGCTCCTCGGGGTTGCGGACCTCGACGGGGATGGCGCCGGCATCGGCCAGGGCGCGCGCGTGCTCACGGAAGTCTCCCTGCAGCGCGAGGACGCCGGCCTTCACGTCGGACCCCCGCGAGCCCGCCTACCAGCCGCGCTCTTGCATGCGCGTCTCGAGGGAGCCGATCTCGAGGCCCGCCATCGGGTCGCCGAGCCCGTGGGAGAGCTTGGCGAGCACGTCGGCGTTCTCGAAGTTCGTCGTCGCCTCGACGACCGCGCGCGCCATCGTCGCCGGGTCCTGACTCTTGAAGATGCCCGAACCGACGAAGACGCCGTCGACCCCGAGCTGCATCATCAGGGCCGCGTCGGCCGGGGTCGCGATGCCGCCCGCCGAGAAGTTCACGACCGGCAGACGACCCTGTTCGGCCACCATACGCACGAGCTCGACGGGGGCGCCCAGCTCCTTCGCCTTCGTCACGTACTGCTCCGGGCGCAGGGTCGTGCACTCGGCGATCTCGCGCAGGATCGCGCGCTCGTGCCGCACGGCCTCCACGACGTTGCCGGTTCCGGCCTCACCCTTCGTTCGGATCATCGCCGCGCCCTCGGCGATGCGGCGCAAGGCTTCTCCGAGGTTCCGGGCACCGCAGACGAACGGCACCGTGAAGGCCCACTTGTCGATGTGGAACTCCTCGTCGGCCGGGGTGAGCACCTCGGACTCGTCGATGTAGTCGACGCCGAGCGACTGCAGGATCTGAGCTTCCACGAAGTGACCGATGCGCGCCTTCGCCATCACCGGGATCGTGACGACCTGCTGGATCTCCTCGACCTTGGTCGCGTCGGCCATGCGCGCGACACCGCCGTCGCGGCGGATGTCGGCCGGCACACGCTCGAGGGCCATCACGGCGCAGGCGCCGGCGTCCTCGGCGATCTTCGCCTGCTCGGCGGTCGTGACGTCCATGATCACGCCGCCCTTGAGCATCTCGGCCAGGCCGGACTTCACGGTGAAGGTGCCGGTCTCGCGCTGCACGGATATCGCCTCCTGATCGGGGCCCTGCGGGAACCAGGACCGACCATCCGAGTGTACCGGAGGTGACCGCGCAACCAGAAGCGTCGAAGCCCCGACGCATGGCGCCCGCGCCCGCTGCTAGGGTCGCCCCGTGCTCCGCCACGTCGCCGCCGACGCGCTGTACGACGCGAAGACATCGTTGGCCCGCTTCCCCCCGATCGCCCTGCCGCTGCAGCGGATCCGTGGACGCGGCGAGCTGATCGACGACGACACCCAGGTCGTGATCGAGGCGTTCCCGAGATGCGCGTCGTCGTTCGCGGTGGCGGCCTTCCGCCTGGCACAGGAGCCGAATCCGACGCGCATCGCCCACCACACGCACATGCCTGCTCAGGTGCTGGAAGGCGTCCGCAGGAGACTGCCCACGATGGTGCTCGTGCGGCCGGCGGTCGACGCAGTCGTCTCCCACCTGATCCGCAGCCCCGATCTCGGCGCACGGGCGGCGATGCGGGGCTACCTGCGGTTCCACGGACCGCTCGTCGCTCGACGAGGGGGCTTCGTAACCGCGACGTTCGACGAGGTCGTCGGTTCGTTCGGCACGGCGATCGAGCGACTCAACGCTCGGTTCGGTACCGCGTTCGCCCCGTTCGAGCACACGCCAGAGAACGTGATGCGGATCGAGGACGAGATCGAGCGCGACTACCGAGCCCGGGAGGGCTCCGGGGAACGCCTGGAGGCCGTGATCCCTCGTCCCTCACCGTCGCGGGATGCCCTCAGGGCCGAGGTGGAGCAGCGGGTCCGGCGCGAGATCGCGCCGGCGACCGTGGCTGAGGCGCACGCGCTGTACCGTTCGCTGCTGCCCGACGTGTGAGCAGGGACCGCGTCGATCACCCGAAGGAGATCTCGGCGTCGAACATGCCGACCGGGGCGAGCTCCACGAACGTGGTACCCGGCTTCAGCGCTATCTCCTCGCCCGACTTCGTGAGGAACGTCGTGAACTCGCCCTCGTCGGAGCGTTCCCACTTCCCGACGATCAGCTTGCCGTCGCGGAGGACCCACGCCTTGCCCTTGCCCACGGTGAGCACCTCGGGCGACGGGTAGCCGGCGCTGTCTTGGAACTCGCTCTCCGTGGTCTTCACGACCTGGATCACCACGTTGTCGGCCGTGATCGGACCGCCGCTCTCGAGCGCCATGGGCGTGCCGTCGAGGTAGCGGACCCACTGACCCTTGGCCCAGCGCCACTCGGCGGTCGCCAGACCGGAGAACACCACCGTCGCGCTGCGCGCCTTCTTGCTCGGCGAAGGCACGTCGTCGCTGAACACGAACGGCGACGAGGGCGCGGGCTCCCCCTTGGCGAGCGACTTGCCCTTGGCCCACAGCGACTTCGTCGACGTGAACAGGTTGTGCGGCACCACGCGCGCATCGTCTCGGGTGAAGGCCTTGGCGGCGCTGTCCTCGTCCATCGCCGTCATCCCGGCGTCCTCGACGACCGTGCGAACGCCCTTGGAACCGCCGCTGAACGCGAGCAGTGGGTGCTCGCTGAACGGCGCCAGGATCTCGGGATCGGTCGTGCGGATGCTGCGCACCGGGCCGACCCGATCCGCATCGTCGCAGTTGAACAACACGACGAAGCGTGTGATGCCGCCTTCGACGACCTCCTCGTAGACGATGTCCGCGCCTTGCAGACCGGCGAGCGGCTGTGCGTCGGGCGTGTTCTCGACCTTGACCGCGAGGACCGGGCGGTTGGGAGGCTGTTTGTCGCCGGGGACGGTCTCCCCGGTGAGCGGGCAGGGCTCCACCGGCGCGGGAGCGACACCGATCTTGTGGAGCGCTTCCTGGACCGGACCTGGTGCGTTACCTGAGAGTGCCAGTGCAGCCATGCCACCCCCGAGCACGGCGACGACCGCGCCGCCGGCAACGAGAGCCTTGCCGCGTGAGGTGAGAGCCACGATGAGGGGACCTCCTGCGAACGATCGGGGTTGACGAGGTGACCGGATGGGCTGATCCCCGGAGGGGGACCGGCGCAGCGATGCTAGACCCGCGACGAGGACGTTCCAAACACCTGCGCCGAGTTCGACACGAACGTCACATCTCCTCCAAGCGCTGGATGCGTTCAGCGATCGGCGGATGCGTCGCGAAGATCTTCTCCATCGGCCCGAGCTTCTCGCCCTCGATGCGTGAGGGCTGGGAGAGCCACAGGTGTGCGGTGGCGTTGTTCGCGGAGTGCATCGCCGTCGGCGACGCCGCGATCTTGCGCAGGGCCGCGGCGAGGCCGGGTGGATACCGGGTGAGCATCGCGCCTTGCGCGTCGGCCAGGAACTCCCTGTTCCGCGAGACGGCGCGCTTGATGATCTCCCCCGCGATCGGCGCGATCACCATCAGCGCGAACCCGATGCCGAAGAGGACCAGGGTCGCCGGACCTCCGGTGTTGTCGTTGCCGCGTCGCCCGCCGATGCCGCCCCACATCCACGACCGCATCAGGAACTCGGACATCAGCACCACCGCGCCGACGAGCGTGGCGACGATCGTGCCGAGCAGCATGTCACGGTCGAGCACGTGCGCGAGCTCGTGGCCGATCACGCCTTCGAGCTCCACCCGGCTCATCGTCGCGAGCAGGCCCTCGGTGACCGCGATCGAGGCGTGCTCGGGGTCTCGACCGGTCGCGAACGCGTTCGGCGCCTGCTCGGGCACCACGTAGATGCGGGGCTTCGGGATGCCCGCGGCGATCGCGAGCCCCTCCACGAGATTGTGCAGGCGCGGCTCGTCCTGGGCCGTCACCTCGCGCGCCCGCGACGACGCGAGCACCAACCGGTCGCCGTAGAGGTAGGAGCTGACCGAGAGCACGGTCGCCACGACGAGCGCGACGACGAGGCCGGTCACACCGGTGCCGAAGACGTAGCCCAGCGCCATGCCGACGAGGCCGAAGAAGACGAACGCGCCGGCTACGAGCAGCACCGATGTCCGCTTGTTCGCCGCGATCTGCTCGTGCATCTACTCGTCCCGCCCGAGGTCGACGCGCACGGGCTCGCTCACGGGATCGTCGATGTCGAAGAACGCTCGCTCCTCGAACCCGAACGCGTTCGCCACGAGGTTCGACGGGAAGGTGTCGATCGCGGTGTTGAGCCGCCGGACCTGGTCGTTGTAGAACTGCCGGGCGTAGGCGATCTTCGACTCGGTGCCGACGAGCTCTTCCTGGAGGGCCAAGAAGTGCTGGTCTGCCTTGAGATCGGGGTATGCCTCGACGACGGCCATCAACTTGCCGAGGCCGGCGGTCACGGCGTTCTCCGCACCGACCTGATCCTGCACGCCACCGGCAGCGATCGCTCGCGTCCTGGCCTCGGTGACCCGCTCGAACAGCTCGCGCTCGTGAGTCGCATACCCCTGCACGGTCTCGACGAGGTTCGGGATGAGGTCGTACCGGCGTCGCAGCTGCACGTCGATCGTGGCCCAGCCGTCGTCGACCCTCGTGCGCAGGCGAACCAATCGGTTGTAGAGCCAGACGAGCGCCAGCAGCGCGATCGCCGCGAGTCCGAGCACGATCCAGATCACCGGTGACATGGAGCCCTATCGTAGCGATGGTCCGGCGAGGACCGACCGATAGACGTCCTCGATGCGCTCGACCACGACCTCCCAGTCGAAGGCGGCCGCCCTCTCTCGGCCCGCCGCCTCGAGCCGGTGGGCGAGGCCGTCGTCATCGAGGACGAGCCCGAGCGCCACTGCAAGGGCGGCGGCATCCCCAGGTGGTACGAGCACGGCGTCGAGTCCGTCGGTCGCCACCTGCCGATAGCCTTCGATGTCGGAGGCGACGACGGGCACCCCTGCGGCCATCGCCTCGACGACGGAGTAGCCGAAACTCTCCTGACCGGTGGCGGCGGCGACGGCCACGTCGGCGCCCGCGAGGAACGACGGCACCTCGGCATGGTCGAGCCGGCCGAGCATCGCGACCCGTGAACGTGCCGACGCCGGCAGGCCCTCGACCACTCGACGGTCTGCGCCGTCACCGACGACGGTCAACAGGAGGTCGGACCGGTCGTCCGCGAGCGTCCGGAACGCCTCGACGAGCACCGGGAACCCCTTCTGTCGGTCGAGCCGATGCGCCCATGCGATGCGCGGTCCGGGCGGCCACGCTCGCGGGGTCGCGCCGGCGAACCGCGTCACCGACACGCCGTTGGGGACGATCACGGGATCGAGATCGGGGATCGCTCGGCGGACGAAGGCCGCTGCTGCTGCGGAGACGGCGATCGAGGCGGCCACGCGACGCCGCACGTGCCGGAGCAGCGGCTCGGCATGCTCGTAGATGCGCGAACGATCGAGCCAGGCGTGGAACGTCGCCACGACCGGCGCGGTCGCGGCCAGCGTCGCCCACATCGACGCGCTCGGCGTGAACGGCTCGTGCACGTGGACCACGTCGGGAGCGAACCGCTCGAAGGCCTGCCGAGCCAGCCGGACGCCGGTGGGCGATGGGGCGATCGGCGCCACCGTGCCTCGGTACGGCACCCGGATCCGTCTCCCCAACCCTCCCTTCCCGGGTCCGAGGACCTCCACCTCGTGCCCCCTCGCCCGCAGCTGCTCTGCCAGATCGGTGACGTGCACCTGCACGCCTCCGGGCGCGTCGAGGTCGTACGCGCAGACCAGGGCCACGCGCATCCGGTCAGTCCTCCCACGCCGGCTGGAACATGTGCCAGTCGGTCGGCGCCGACGCGATCGCACGCTCGAACGCCTCAGCCATCCGCTGCGTGAGCGCGGTGACGTCGGCGCGGCGATCGCCCGTCGTGTCGACCGTGAGCGGCGGGGTCATCACGCAGCGCCAACCATCCTGGGTCTGGAAGACCGGGGTCACGATGAGCGGGGCCCCCGTGGTGATCGACAGGAGCGCGGGGCCGGCCGGCAGCCGACGCATCCTGCCGAACATCGTCACCTCGACGCCACGACCGGTCAGATCACGGTCCGCGACGAGGGCCACGATGTAGCCGTCCGCGAGCTTGCCTGCGAGGGTGCGGGCGACGCCGGGGTCACCCAAGCCGACCACCTCGACACCGAACGCGGTTCGGTTGGCGACGAAGAGGTCGTAGAGGCGCGGTGGCCGCAGCTGCTCGGCCACCGCCACGAGCGGCCTGCCCAACGAGCACAACCACGGGCCCGCGGCGTCCCAGTTGCCGATGTGAGGGAGCGCCACGATCGCGCCCTTCCCCTCGTCGAGGGCCCGCCACAGATGATCGGCGTCGACGGCCTCGAACCGTGAGGCGACCTGGTCGGGCGGTGTCACGGCGAACCGGAACGAGTCGAACCAGTACCGCGCGTATGCGTCGAAGGCCGCACGTGTCGCGGTACGCACGATCGGATCGGCGGGAGCGCGACCCAGCACCTGCGCCTGGTTGCGGGCCACCACGGCCCGCGATGCCGGCGCGAGCTCGAACGCAAGCCGGCCCCCGAGCCGGAACAGCCGCCGACCTGTGCCTTCCGGCAGCGCGCGGGCGAGCCACGCCACCGAACGGTAGACGTGGAACGCGATCATCTCGCGCCGGGTCTGGTCGCTCGCGCTCATCCACGCTCCTCGCGGGCGACCTGGGAGGTGCGCACCACGACGGCGAGGGCCGAGACGGCCACCGCCACCCAGAGCACCCAGCTCAGGTCGAAGCCGAGACCCGCCACGACCAAGACGTAGTGCAGGCCCCTCGTCAGATGGCTCTCTTCCACGCTGTAGTCGAGGGACGCGCCGCGAGCGCGGACGTAGGCGGAGAGCGCGCTCACGCAGAGCGCCGCGAGGGCCGCGATCGCCAGGCTCGGGTCCTCGGTCCTCGCCACCCACGCCATCGATCCCAGGACCGCGCCGTCCCACACCCGGTCGAGCAACTCGTCGAGCATGCGGTCGGTGGGACCGCCCGCTCCATGGTTCGCCCGGTGGCCACCCAGCAGGAGCAGGATGCCCGATCCGAGCGCCGCGACAGCGGCCTGTTCCGGCTCCCGGGCGACCACGAGCCACGCCGCCAGGGCAGCGAGCAGCGCACCCACCGACAAGGTCATGCGGGTGATCGCGGTGCCCGGCGGTTGTCGTTCGAATCGCACCATGGGCGAGGACCGGGCGAGCGTAGCAACTCGCCACTTGGGTAGGATGCCCAGACCTCGCACGCCTGATGACCCGCTGAAGCTGAAGGAGCGCGCGTTGAAGACCTACGACGCGAAGGACATCCGCAACGTCCTGCTGGTCGGCCACGGGGGGTCGGGCAAGACCACCCTGCTCGAGGCCATGTTGTACACGGCCGGCGCGATCACGCGCATGGGCGTGGTGGAAGACGGCAACACCGTCAGCGACCACGACCCCGACGAGCAGCGCAAAGGCATCTCGGTCTCCCTCTCGATGGCGCCGATCGAGTGGAACGGCGTCAAGATCAACGTGCTCGACGCCCCCGGATACGCCGACTTCATCGGCGACGTGCGCACGGCGATCCGGGCGGCGGACGCCGTGATCGTCGTCGTCTCTGCGGTCGACGGCGTCGAGGTTCAGACCGAGGTTGCGTGGGAGCTCGCGGTCGAGGCGGGCCTGCCTCGAGCGATCTTCGTGAACAAGCTCGACCGGGAACGCTCCGACTTCCAGGCGACGCTCGACCAGTTGGTCGGGTCGTTCGGGAACCAGGTCGCGCCGTTCGAGCTGCCGATCGGCGCCGAGCACGAGTTCGAAGGCGTCGCCGACCTGCTCCACGAGAAGGCCGACTTCTATCCGTCGGGTCCCAAGGCCGAGGAATCCGAGTGGCCCGACGAGATCCACCAGATGGCTGACCCGGCTCGCGAGAAACTGATCGAGGCGGTCGCCGAGTCCGACGACGCGTTGATCGAGGAGTACCTCGAGGAGGGCACCTTGCCGGAGGAGCACATCGTATCCGGCGCCAAGCTCGGGTTCGCGAACGCCCGACTCGCCCCCGTGATCGTGGGATCGGCCGCGAAGGCGATCGGCATCGACCGACTGCTCGACTTCATCGTCGAGGAGTTCCCGTCACCGCTCGATCGCGCTCCCATCATTGTCGTCGGCGACGATGGCGCGAAGTCGGAACGAGCGACCGACGCGTCCGCGTCCGTCGCGGCCTTCGTGTTCAAGACGCTCTCAGATCCATTCGTCGGCCACATCACGATGTTCCGGGTCTTCAGCGGGGCCGTGAGACCCGACTCCTCACTACACAACGTGACCCAGGGCGTCGACGAGCGCGTCGGGCAACTCTTCACGCTCGTCGGGAAGGACCACGACGCCGTGTCGGAGGTCACGGCCGGCGACATCGGCGCTGTGGCGAAACTGCAGCAGGCACACACCGGCGACACGTTCGCCCCGAAGGACGCGCCGGTGCACGTGCCGGCCCTCGACCTGCCCGAGCCTCTGCTCGCCTACGCGATCGCTCCGAAGACGAAGGGCGACGAGAACAAGCTCGCGACCGGTCTCGCACGATTGCGTGAGGAAGACCCGACCCTGCGTGTCTCCCGGAACGAGGAGACGCACGAGACCGTGATGCACGGCATGGGTGAGGCCCACCTCGAGGTGATGATCGAACGCCTCAAGCGTAAGTTCGGCGTCGAGGTGACGACGGCACCCGCGAAGATCGCGTACCGCGAGACGATCCGGGGCAGCGCCAAGGGCCTCGGACGCCACGTGAAGCAGACGGGCGGTCACGGCCAATACGCCGTCTGCAACATCGAGATCGAGCCGCTCGGCCACGGCGAGGGATTCGTGTACGAGGACAAGATCTTCGGCGGCTCGATCCCCCACCAGTTCATCCCGTCCATCGAGAAGGGCATCGTCAGGACGATGGCCGAGGGCGTGATCAGCGGGAACCCCATGGTCGACCTGAAGGTCACGCTCGTCGACGGGAAGTTCCACCCGGTGGACTCGAGCGACATGGCGTTCCAGATCGCGGGCTCGATGGCGTTGAAGGACGCGGTCGAACAGGCGGGCGTCGCGCTCCTCGAACCGATCGTCGACCTCGAGGTGATCGCGCCTGAGTCCTACACGGGCGACATCATGGGTGACCTGAACTCCAAGCGCGGGAAGATCGCCGGCATGGACCAGGTCGGCGGCGGGAAGTCCCGCATCAACGCCCAGGTGCCGCAGGCCGAGGTGGCACGCTACGTGATCGATCTGCGATCGATGACGGGCGGGCGCGGCGCCTACACCGCGACGTTCTCCCACTACGAGGAGATGCCGCAGCACCTCGCGCAGAAGGTGATCGACGAGTACGAGGCAGCGAGGGCCGAGAGGAAGTAGCTCAGCGGGGCGCGTGCTCATCGAGGAACGGCAGCACGGCCTCGTCGAACGCATCCGGGGCACGGAGGTTCACCACGTGGTCGGCCTCGATCGTCACGAGCCTTCCGTCCAGCACCTCGCGCGCGATGAGTTGCGATGCGCGCCGCATGTCCGGCGGGTCCTCCGAGGCGTCGACGACCAGGGTCGGCACGTCGATCTCACCGAGCCGCATCGCAGCGGGCGGATCGAGTGACTCCTCGCCTGACTCGTCCATCGTCATCTCGTGGATGTTGTCTCGGGCGATCTGCTTGATGCGTGCTCCTGCCGGGTCGTCGACCCCCAACGGCGCCCAGATCCCCAGCAGCAGATCCTGTGCGCGCTCGTACTCGCCCGCCTCGATCGCTGCATCGATCGGGGGAGCCAGCTCGTCCCACCAGGCCTCCTCGTCCTCGGTCTCTTCGAACCCGCCGAGGCCGGGAGCGATCGGCACCAGCGCCCAGACGCGCTCGGGCACCGTCAGCGTGGTGTCGATCGCGACCCCCCCGCCCATCGAGCAGCCCACCAGGGCCGTGCGTTCGAGACCCAGGCGGTCGAGGAGCGCCACGAGGTCG
This sequence comes from Actinomycetota bacterium, assembly GCA_041287635.1. Taxonomy (GTDB): domain Bacteria; phylum Actinomycetota; class UBA4738; order UBA4738; family HRBIN12; genus JAOUEA01. The sequence continues at coordinate 25,512 of JBGGNG010000039.1, forward strand.
CGAACGTGCGAGTAGGGGGAGCCGTCGGGCCTCGAGGACCGCCCGTACCCTCGCTGGTCGTATCGCATCACGCGGAAGCGCCCGGCCCAGCGTTCGAAGTGCGGGTCCCACGTCCGCGCGTCCCACAGCCCCGGATGCAGCAGGGTGACGGCGGGGCTCGCCTGGTCGCCGGCGATCTCGTAGTGCAGCCGTCCCCCGTGGGGCAGATCGACGAAACCGTCCTCGCCATCACGCATCGGCGAACCTCGGGGCGAGGCGGCGGGCTGTGTCGGCGAGCAGCTCGGGGAGCACACGAACCTCCCCGACCACCGGCATGAAGTTCGTGTCGCCATTCCACCTGGGCACGACGTGCCAGTGTAAGTGATCGGGGATGCCGGCCCCCGAGGTCGACCCGAGGTTCATGCCCACGTTGAACCCATGGGGTTCCGATTCCTCGCGCAGCGCTCGGATCGACCGCTGCAGCAGCGATTGCAGCTCGCCGTTCTCCTCCGCCGTAAGATCCTCCACGTCGCCGGTGTGCCGGAGCGGCACGATCAGCAGGTGCCCCGGGTTGTAGGGGAACTTGTTCAGTACGATGTAGGCGAGCTCGCCTCGGGCGAGCACACGCTCGGGCTCTCGCGTCGGCACCGCGCAGAAGACGCAGCCGCCGTCCTCCTCGAGCTCGTCGCGAGCCGTGGCGATGTACTCCATGCGCCAGGGGCTCCACAGGTGATCCACTGCGACCCTCAGGCCGATCCGAAGTCGGTCTGCTCGAGCGCACGGCTCGAGTCTTCCGCGACGAGAGCGTCGACGATCCGGCCGAACGACACCCCGCCGGACTCGGTGCCGGCGCGATCGCGCACCGTGTAGGCATCGGACTCGAGCTCTTGGTCGCCCACCACGAGCGTGTAGGGAGCCTTCGCGAGCTGTGCCGCGCGGATCTTCTTGCCGACGCTCTCCTTGGAGTCGTCGACGAAGGCGCGCAGGCCGGCATCCTTCGCCCGGGCGGCGAGCGCCTCGCAGTGCTCGACGTGTCGGTCGGCGACGGGCACGAACCGCAGCTGCTCGGGCGAGAGCCACAGTGGGAACGCACCCGCGTAGTGCTCGGTGAGCACACCGAAGAACCGCTCGACCGAGCCGAACAGCGCTCGATGGATCATGACCGGCCGGTGCCGGGCGTTGTCGTCGCCCGAGTACTCCATCTCGAACCGCTGCGGCAGCTGGAAGTCGACCTGGATCGTCGACATCTGCCACGTGCGTCCGATCGCATCGCGCGCCCGAACGCTGATCTTCGGGCCGTAGAACGCTCCGCCCCCCGGGTCCATCACGAGGGGGACGTCCATCGTCTCGGCGGCCTGCCGTAGCGTCTCGGTGGCCTCGTCCCACTCCTCCTCGGTGCCGACAGCCTTGCCCTCGGGACGGGTCGACAGCTCCATGTAGAAGTCGTCGAGCCCGTAGTCACGCAGCAAGTCGAGCACGAACGTGAGCACCGACCCGAGCTCCTCCCCCACCTGTTCCTTCGTCGTGAAGATGTGGGCGTCGTCCATCGTGAGCCCTCGCACGCGCGTGAGCCCGTGCACGACTCCAGAGAGCTCGTAGCGATACACCGTGCCGAACTCGAAGAGCCGCATCGGGAGTTCGCGATAGCTGCGGGTTCGGCTCTTGTAGATCAAGATGTGCATGGGGCAGTTCATGGGCTTGAGGTAGTACTGCGTGCCGCCGTCGAGCTCCATCGGCGGGAACATGCCGTCGGCGAACCACGAGAGGTGCCCGCTGATCTCGAACAGGTCCGACTTCGTGATGTGCGGCGTGTACACGAAGTCGTAGCCCGCTTCCTCGTGCCGGCGCCGCGAGTAGTCCTCCATCAGCCGGCGGACGAGCCCGCCCTTGGGGTGGAAGACCGCGAGCCCCGAGCCGATCTCCTCGGGGAACGAAAACAGGTCGAGGTCGGCGCCGACCGTGCGGTGGTCGCGGCGCTCGGCCTCCTCGAGTCGGTGCAGGTAGGCGTCGAGATCGTCCTTCGTCGCCCACGCGGTGCCGTAGACGCGCGTGAGCTGGGGGTTCTTCTCGTCGCCGCGCCAATAGGCGCCGGCCACGTTCGTGAGCTTGAACGCGCCGAGCATGCCCGTGTGCGGCACGTGCGGGCCCATGCACAGGTCGGTCCAACCATCGTTCGAGTACAGCGAGACGGTCTCGCCGGAGGTCACTTCGTCTCTCGTCTCGTCGGCGTCGCTGCCGATGCCCTCGATGATCTCGATCTTGAAAGGCTGGTCGTGCAGCCGCTCGAGCGCCTCGTCGCGCGGCACATCTTCGCGCACGAACCGCTGGTTGCGCTTCACGATCTGGCGCATGCGCCGATCGATCTTCGCGAGGTCGGCCGCGTGGACCGGCTCAGGGAGGTCGAAGTCGTAGTAGAAGCCGTCGGCGACCGCCGGGCCGATCGCGTACCTCGCGCCCGGGTAGAGGTCGCACACCGCCTGCGCCAACACGTGGGCGGTGGAGTGGCGCAGCAAGTGCAGCCCCTCGTCGGAGTGCGGAGCGATCGGCTCCACCTGCGCGTCGTCCCCCGGCACGAACGAGAGATCGCGCAGGTGGCCGTCGACGCGCGCAGCGATCGTCCCCTTCGGGAGCGCGGCACCGACCGGCTCCCCCTCGGGGAGCTCGACGTGCACGCCTTCGGGAAGGGTCAGGGTCGGCATGCGGGCATGATAGCGACCACGCCCACCGCTACTCGTACGAGATCGCTTCGAGCACGTTCAGCTTGGCCGCCCGGCGCGCGGGCCAGATCGCCGCGAGCACCCCCGCGAGTCCCGCCAGCATCAAGTAGACGACGAGCTGACCGACCGGCACGACGAACTCGGTGACACCCTCGTTCCGCAGTGCCTGCTGCAGCGCCCAACCGAACAGCACGCCGATCGCGACGCCGAGCACGGCACCGAAGACGGCGATGATGATCGCCTCCCACCGGATCATGCGCTTGACCTGTCGCCGGCTCATCCCGACCGCCCTGAGCAGTCCCAGCTCGTGGGTCCGCTCGTAGATCGAGAGCCCGAGCGTGTTCACGATGCCGAAGAGCGCGATCACGATCGCCATCGCGAGGAGCGCCGTGACCAAGCCGAGCAGCTGGTCGATGAACCCCGCCTGCTGTTCGCGGAACGCGGCCTGATCCTGCACCTGCACGTTGGGGAACTCGGCGACCGCCTCCTGGATCGCAGCGTCGACCTCGTCGAGCGGCACCCCTTCGGCGGCTTTCACCAAGACGAAGGAGTCGAGCTGTTCGCTGTAGAGCCCCTCGTACGACTCGAGCGAGATGACGTAGTCGCCCACCAGTCGGTTCTCGTCGAAGATCCCGGCGATCGTGAGCGGCACGTCGCCGGAGGACCCGAACTCGGCAGGGAGATCGTCTCCGAGCGCCCAGCCGTTGTCCTCCGCGAGTTCGCGATGCACGAGCACGGTCTCGGTAGCCTCGGACAACGACGCGACCGAGCCCTCGGAGACATCGAGGGTGGCCACCTCCTCCACGGTCGCGGGGTCGACCGCGGTCACGAACGACGTCGCCCCGTCGACCCGGAATCCGTTCTGCCGGAAGACCGACACGGCGCCGACCTCCGGCAGGGCCGCCACACGGGCGGCGACCTCCGGACTGAACGATGTGAACGAGCTCGTCGACAGCGTGTAGTCCGCCTTCAGCGTCTCCGTCAGCGCGGCGTCGAACGACGCCTTGAGCGACGAGGCCAAGATCGCCACCATCGACACGAGGCCGAGGCCGATCATGAGGGCGGTCGCCGTCGAGGCGGTCCGTCTCGGGCTTCGCATCGCGTTCTCACGCCCGAGACGCGCCTGGATCGACAGCCGCTTGATCGGGCCCCCCAGAGCACCGGCGATCGGCCTGGCGACCAGCGGGGAGAGCATCGCGACGCCGATGAACGTGATCGCGGCGCCCACGCCGACCACGGATGCGCCGTTGGTCTCGGCGCCGAAGAGCCCATAGGCGAGGATGCCGGCCCCAAGGGCAGTCACGGCCACGGCGATCGCGAGTCGGCGCCCGACGAGACCCCGCGGAGGCGGCGCGTCGGCGGCCTCTCGCAGCGCCTGGATCGGCGCCACCGAGCCCGCCCTGCGGGCGGGCAGCACCGAGGCGACCACGGTCACGACCACCCCCAACACGAGGGAGACGATGATCGTGCGTGGCAGCAGCTGGATCGCGGTGCTCGGCAGGTCGATGTTGAAAGCGCCCAGCAAGCCCTGGAGCCCGATCGCGATGCCGATACCCGCGAGGATGCCCACCACGGAGGCGACGAGCCCGACCACGAATGCCTCGACCACGACCGAGACCACGACCTGTCGCCTCGACGCCCCGAGCGCCCTGAGCAGGGCCAGCTCACGCGTGCGCTGCGCCACGATGATCGAGAACGTGTTGAAGATGATGAACGATCCGACGAACAGCGCCACGGCCGCGAACACGAGCAATGCCGTGCGGAAGAATCCGAGACCCTCTTGCAGGATCTGCGACGCCTCGTCGGCGACGGTGGTCGACGTGACGGCCTCGGCCCCCTCGGGCAGCACCGCAGCGACCGAGGCACGCAACTTCGACGCCGCGACGCCCTCGTCACCGACCACGCTGATCGCATCGAAGACGCCTGGCTTGCCGAGCACGTCTTGAGCGGTCTCGGTGTCGAACACCGCGAGCGTGGCTCCGCCCAGGTTGTCAGCCTCACCGAAGCCCGCGATGCCCACGATCGAGAACTCCTGCGGCGGCCCTTGGAACAGGATGCGGATGCGATCGCCGATCTCCAGCCCTGCGTTGCCGGCGGTGGCGGCGTCGATCAGCACCTCGTCCGGCCCGGTCGGCGGCACGCTGTCTCCGCGCAGCGACAAGATCTCATCGGCGAGCTCGTTCCAGTTCGTGCCGATCGTGGGAGGGCCCACTCCGCCGATCACCTCGTCGGTCGCCGGATCGACCATCTGGGCGTAACCCTGCACGTCGCCGACCGCGATCGCCACGCCGGGCGCCGCCGCCACGTCGTCGAGCACGCTCTCCGGCAGCGGCTCCCGGTCGTCACTGCCGCTACCGCCGCCGGGGCCGGCGGCCGTGGAGTCGAAGGCCGAGGCCGACCGCACGACGACGTCGGACGCACCCGACGTCTGAGCGAAGAGCTCCTCGAATGCCGCGTTCATCGTGTCGGTCAGCACGTATGTGCCCGAGACGAAACCGATGCCGAGCACGACGGAGACCGCCGTAAGCACCAACCGAAGCTTCTTGGCCAGCAGGCTCTTGAAGGTCGCTCGCCACACGGCGCTACGACTCCAGCGACTTCAGCCGGTCGAGCACGCTCGCGGCGGTCGGCTCCCGCATCTCATCGACCACGAGCCCATCCGCCAGGAACACGACACGGTCGGCGTAGCTCGCGGCGTTCGCGTCGTGCGTGACCATCACGGTGGTCTGACCGTACGTCGTGACCGCCTCGCGGAAGAATCCCAGCAGCTCCGCGCCCGACCGCGAGTCGAGGTTGCCGGTCGGCTCGTCCGCGAACACGATCTCCGGCCGGCTCACGAGCGCACGGGCACCGGCAACGCGCTGCTGCTGTCCGCCCGAGAGCTCGCTGGGTCGATGCGCGAGCCGGTCTCGCAGCCCGATCGTGTCGACCACCTGGTCGTACCAGGCGGCGTCGACGTCGCGCCCCGCGATATCGAGGGGCAGCGTGATGTTCTCGGACGCCGTGAGCGTCGGCACGAGGTTGAATGCCTGGAAGACGAACCCGACCTTGTCCCGGCGCAGGGCGGTGAGCTGCTTCTCGCTCAACGTCGTGAGGTCGACGTCGCCGATCCAGACACTGCCCGACGTCGGGCTGTCGAGTCCGGCCAGGCAATGCAGGAGGGTCGACTTCCCCGAGCCCGACGGTCCCATGATCGCGGTGAACGCCCCCCGCGCGAACTCGATCGAGATGCCTCGCAGGGCCTCGACGGCGGCATCGCCTTCGCCGTACAGCTTGCACAACTCATCGGCGCGGGCAGCTGCGCCGGCTGGCGCGGAGGGCAGAGCGGTATCCATCGCAGAGCCTTTCGCGGTCGGGAACGGTTCGCTCTTCACCCTATCGAACACGCAGGTAACGACCACCATGTGCTCGTGGGCGATGGGATCCGGTGGGCGCGGCAGGTTTGAACCTGCGACCTCTCGCGTGTGAGGCGCCCTTCAACGTGCCCGATAGCGCCCGATGGAGTCGACCGGCGTCCGGGTTGACCTGCGGAGATGTGGGATGGTCGAAACCATCGAAACCAACGCAACTGATCGCAACCGTGCGCAATGTCCCGAGAGATGGCGCGTTCATGAGCGCGCCAATCCGACCTATGTCATCCTCCCGAGCAAGGTCGCTTCGGCGAAGAGCTAAGGGCCATCCAGGGGGGTCAAGAGTTGAAGGCGATAGTGCAAGGTCGCTATGGCGAGAGTGCCGATGTCGTCCTGCAACTACAGGAGATCGCCACGCCGGAGCCCGGCCCTGGTGAGGTCCTCATCGAGGTACGAGCCGCCAGCCTGTTCGTCGGCGACTGGCACATCATGGCGGGTCTCCCTTACGCGATCCGCCCCAGCTTCGGCCTCCGCAGGCCGAAGACTCGTGTTCGCGGGCAGGACGTGGCTGGGACCGTGGTGACGGTCGGTCCCGGCTCACGATCTCAGCCCGGCGACGACGTCTACGGGACATGCGATGGATCGTTCGCCCAGTTCGTCGCCGCTTCCGACAGCAAGATCGCCGTGAAGCCAGCGAGCCTGACCTTCGAACAGGCAGCAACGGTTCCGATCGCCGGCACGACCGCCCTCCAGGCGGTGCGTGATGCCGGGAAGGTGCGAGCGGGGCAGACGGTGCTGATCGTCGGAGCGGGGGGAGGCGTTGGGTCGTTCGCGGTCCAGATCGCGAATGCGCTGGGTGCCCGCGTGACTGGGGTCTGCAGCACCACGCAGATCGAACTCGTCCGCTCGCTCGGCGTGGACCCGATCGTCGACTACACGAAGGACGACTTCACGCATCTCGACAAGCGATACGACGTGATCGTTGTGTTCGGAGGGGGGGACTCGGTGTCTCGCCTTCGACAAGCCCTCACACCCGAAGGGACGCTCGTCGTCGGTGGAGGCGAAGGTGGTGGCAAGTGGCTCGGCCGTGGTGGCCGATTGATCTACGCTCCGTTGCTCTCGCCGTTCGTCAGACAACGGCTCGTCGGGTTCGGAGTGAAGCACAACGGCGACGACCTCTCCGCCCTCAGGGAGCTGATCGAAGCAGGAAAGGTCACCCCCATCGTCGGGAGGACGTATCCGCTCACTGGCGTCCCTGACGCGATGCGTGACCTCCAGGCTGGGAGCAGTGGGGTCGGCAAGACCGTCATCACGGTTCGAGAGTGAGCGATCGTCTGGGCGCGAACGGCAGGCCGGTATCGACTTCCCTCGAACCTCGGTCGCAACCGGTCGCAACCGGCCGAGTAGGGGTCAGGCGTCCGATCTGCGTTCCCGCAGGTCCGGTGGGCGCGGCAGGTTTTGAACCTGCGACCTCTCGCGTGTGAGGCGAGCGCTCTCCCGCTGAGCTACGCGCCCGGGGGCTTCACGATAGCAAGACGATGGACGACCCGCGCCGAGTCCGAACGAAGTGACGGCGGCACGTGCCCGCGTCGTGCCGCCGTCGGCCCGAGCCGGAGCCCGGACACCCACCGAGGGTCGAAGTGTTTCATGATGACACGACATCTGCAAGGGCGGGGAGGCGCCGCCGGCGATGCTCAGCCGGGGTCGTTCTCGGCTCGACGGCGTTCCATCAAGGATCGGAGCTCGTCCCCCAACTCGGGCATCTCCTCGGTGAGTTCCTGCAGCGCGTCGACGTGCAACGCCAAGGCTCGGACCGGGGTCCGGGCAACCACCGAGGCCATCCGACGGTGCCGGGCGAGGAGCGCGATCTCGCCGACGACGTCCCCCGCACCGAGTGAGGCCAGGGGTTCATCGTCGCGAACCACGTCGACCGTGCCCTCCTCGATCACGAAGAGCTCGTATGGCATGCTCCCCTGCTCGATCAAGAGCTCGCCGGGCGCAGCTTGGACCTCCACGACCCAGCGCGCGACCTGCGACAGGTCGTACTCGTCGAGATCCCCGAAGAGCGGGAAGGATCGGAGCCGCGCCGCGTCGATCACATGCCCCCCCCTCGGGTGCTTCGACGATGAATGAATGAACCCGCTGCGGACAGCGGGTTCATCGGTGGGCGCTAGAGGATTTGAACCTCTGACCTCTTCCGCGTCAAGGAAGCGCTCTCCCACTGAGCTAAGCGCCCGTGTGCCCCCAGATGCTACACGGGAGC
>JBGGNG010000040.1:0-9851 GCA_041287635.1 Actinomycetota bacterium
AGCGGTACACCGAGGCCGGCTGAGTCCGGCAGACACGACACCGCTCCCGCGCACGCGCGCTCAGCCGACCTCCGTGGAGAACGGAGGGGGCGCAGTGAACGAGCACGACCGGCTCGTCGATCGGGCCGCCCGCGAGGCACGTACCGTGCTGTTCGTCGGCGGCCTGGACGCCGGGAAGAGCACCCTGGCCCGGGCGACCGCGGCGTTCGCGCTGCGGCTCGGTCGCACGGTCGCCTACCTCGATGCCGACGTGGCGCAGAAGACCGTGGGGCCGCCGGCGACCGTCGGCCTGAAGCACGTGCGCGAGCCCGACGACCTCACGCTCGACCGTCTCTCGACCGCCGACGCGCTCGGGTTCGTGGGCGCGACCAGCCCCCAGGGGCACGTGCTGCCGCTCGTCGGGGCGCTCGCTCGTCTGCGCGACCGGGGAAGGGCCGAGGGCGCCGACCTGATCGTCGTCGACACCAGCGCGATGGTGAGCGGCATCTGGGGCCAGCTCGTGAAGTACTACAAGGTCGACATGCTCGAGCCCGACCTCGTCGTCGGGCTGCAGCGAGGCGAAGAGCTGGAGCCGGTGCTCGGCGTGATCCAGCGATTCTTCGGCGTGGATCTCGTCACCCTCCCCGTGCATCCGAACGTGGTGGCGACGAGCGTGGATCAACGGTCCGAGCAGCGAGAGGGGGCGATGGCGGCCTACTTCGAGGGTGACCTCCAGCGCTTCCGCGTGAAGCCCACGGTGTTCATGCCCAGCCTGCCGCCCCTGTTCGACCTGCGCGAACTCGACCGCCTGCTCGTGGGCCTGTCCGACGGCGCCGGCGGCTTCACCGGGCTCGGCTACCTCGAGTACGTGCCCGAGGACCAGGGCCTGCGGCTGATCTCGCCCGTGGCAGAGCCGCCGAAAGCGCTTAGACTGGGCTCCGTTCGTCTGGAGGACAGCTTCCGCGTGAAGCGCGTCGATCTCCGGAACCTCTTCGGAACCGAGTGAAAGGGTCACCGCTTGCCGTCGCTGATCAAGAAGCGCCGCAAGAAGATGCGCAAGAAGAAGCACAAGAAGCTTCTGAAGCGCACGCGGCACCAGCGCATGAAGCTGGGCAAGTAAGCGCGAGCACGCTCGTGCGCGCGCCACGGTTCCGGTTCGTCCGGTCCTCGGCCGCGATCGCGGTCGTGGTCGTGGTCCTCGCGCTCTCGGCCTGCGGTCCGTCGTCGCCCCCACCGTCGTCGGGCTCGCGTCCCGTCAGCTTCACGGCGTCCGGCGGCGTCGAGCTCGAGGGCCGGATCTTCGAGGCCGAGGGGGCATCGGCCGGCATCGTGCTGGCGCACATGCAGCCCGCCGATCAGTCCTCGTGGTTCGAGGAAGCGGAGACCCTCGCCGACGAGGGGTACCGCACGCTCACGTTCAACTTCCGCGGCTACTGTCCGGGCGGCGACGCAGGGTGCTCGGGCGGGGAGACCGACCTCGCGATGCTCTGGCGCGACGTGCAGGCGGCCGTGCGGTACCTGCGATCGACCGGGATCCCTCGGGTCGCGGTGGTCGGGGCCAGCATGGGAGGCACCGCGGCCCTGGTGGCCGCCGCGCAACCGGGCGCTCGCATCGGCGCCGTCGCGACGCTCTCAGCCCCGATGGCGATCGGTGGGCTCGCGGTGACGCCTGAGACGCTAGTCGCGGCCACCTCGGCGAAGCTCTTCGTCGCCGGGAACGGCGATGTCCCGGCGGCGGACGACGCGCAACGCATGTACGACCTCAGCGTGCCACCCAAGCGGGTGGAGATCGTGCCCTCAGACGACCACGGCACCGAGCTCCTCGAGGGCAACCAGGGCCCCAACGTGCGAAGGTTGCTCACGGTGTGGCTCGCGCAGTTCCTGCCCGTGCAGGCACCCGCCGAGGGAGGCGCATGACGAGGCCGATCGTCTTCTGCACCGACTACGGGTCGGCGGACGTGTTCGTGGGTGTCTGCCACGGCGTGATCGCTCGCATCGCGCCCGACGCGCGCATCATCGACCTCACGCACGCCGTGCCTCGCCAAGACGTGTTGCGCGGCGCCCTGACGATCTCACGGGCGACCCCGTACATGCCCGGCGACGCGGTCTACGTCGCGGTGGTCGACCCCGGGGTCGGCTCGGAGCGCCGTTCGATCGCGGTGCGGACCGCGGCCGGCGCACTGCTGGTGGGGCCCGACAACGGCCTGCTCTCCCTCGCGTGGGAGACCCTCGGCGGCGCCGACGCGGCCACCGCGATCGAGGACGAGCGCGTGATGCTCTCGCCGGTGTCCAAGACGTTCCACGGACGCGACGTGTTCGCGCCCGCCGCCGCACACCTGGCTGCCGGGTTCCTGCTCGAGGACGTCGGACCGGCGGTCGACGTGGACGAGCTGCGGATCGTGGAGATGCCCGGCGCGATGGTGACGCCCGGCGCGGTCGGCACCCGCGTGATCGAGGTCGACGCGTTCGGCAACGTGCAGCTGAGCGCGCGACCGACCGACGTGGAGGCCGCCGGGATCGGGCCTCCCTTCTCCGTGTCCGGGCGAACCCTGCCGCTCGTGGGCATCTTCGCCGACGTGCCCGAGGGCGAGCTCGCCGCGATCGTCGACTCGCAGGGGTATGTGGCCCTCGTCGTCAACCACGGCAGCGCCGCCCAGACGCTGAGCCTGAAGGCGGGCAGCGCCGTCGTGCTCGAGTGACCTAGGAGCCAGGCGCGCTGGGTGTGGCCGACGTGCTGGCCGAGGAACTGGCCGAGGAACTGGCCGAGGAGCTCGGCAGTTGCCCGGGACTCGCGGGGCCCGGGAAGGGATCGCCGCCTCCGCTCACGATCACGAGCTGGGCGACCGCTGCCCCGCCGATCAGCAGCAGCAGCACGACGATCATGATCAGGGTCTGTCGGCGCATGGGGGCGGCAGGCTAGCAGGCCTCGCCGTCGCGTCCGGCGCGGTCGGACACCCTGATGCCGAGCGCCCGCTCGGCGCGCTCCCGCATCTCGACCATGACCTCGCGCAGGCGGACCGGATCGGTGAGGTGCGTGCGTAGGTCGACCTCGAGCGAGACCGCCCCCGCGTATCCGCTCTCGACGAGGTCGTCACAGAAGACATCGAGATCCAGGACGCCCTCGCCGGGTGGCAGGTGCGAGTCCCACCCCTTGCCGGCGTTGTCCGAGAGATGCACGTGGCTGAGCCGCTCCCCGAAACGCCGGCGCACATCGATCGGGTCGTGCCCGGCGACCGCTGCGTGGCTCGTGTCGAGCACCAGGTGCGGCAGCCCCTCGAGTTCGTCGAGGTCCTGGTTCGAGTGGAAGGTCACGCTCCGGCGCCCCATGCGCACGGGGAACATGTTCTCGATCGCCACGATCACCCCGGTGCGTGCCTCGAGGACCGGGAGCTCGTCCTCGAGCCAGCGACGGTACGCACGTTGCCACCGGAACGGCGGGTGCATCACCACGACCGGCACCTGGGCCCGCTCCGCCACCTGGATCGCCCGGTCGATCTTGCCGATCGGGTCGGTGCCCCACACCTTCCTCGTCACCAGCAACGAGGGTGCGTGGATCGCCCCGATCGTGAGGCCGTGCTCCTCGGCCAGGGCCCGCATGCGCGCCGGGTCCTGGCTGGCGGGATCCTTCGTGACCATCACCTCGACCCCGGTGAACCCGGTCTCGGTCACGATGCGGAACGTGTTGGCCAGCGGCCTCGCGAAGAAGGCCGCCGACGAGAAGAGCAATCCGGGCGCACTCACGCCACCATGGTAGGCAACGGCCGCTGAAGAAGGCGCGCGCTGCGTGACCCGTATGCTGAGGGCCATGTGGGTGTTCCCGCTGGTCGCGGCCGTGGTCGCCGCAGTCTTCGCCGGCCTCGTCGCGAAGCAGTACCTGAGCCGGCGCCGTCCCTCCCAGCTCGCGTGGGCGATCTCCCTCGCGATGTACGCGGCCGCCTCGCTCGCGGTGGTGTTCGGCGTCGCCGGGGGGTGGACGACCGGGGAGTTCCAGCTCTACTGGGCGCTGGGGGCCGTGCTCAACGTTCCATTCCTGGCGGGTGGCGAGCTGATGCTGCTCGTGCGCAACCGCACCGCGCAGGCCGCGATCTGGATCCTGCTCGTGTTCCTCACGGCGTACACCGTCTCGGTGCTGCGCGGCGCCACGTTCGACGCCGCCGCGCTCGCCGAGGATCTGCCCTCGGGCAAGCACGTGTTCGGTGACGGATCGCCGGCGCACCGATTGCCGCAGCTGATCTCGATCCCCTCGTACCTCGTGCTGCTCGGCGGGGCGCTCTGGTCGGCCTGGCGCATGAGGGGCCGGCCCGAGCTGCGGGATCGGTTCGTCGGCACGCTGCTGATCGCCCTCGGCGCGACCGTGATCGCAGGCTTCGGGTCGGCCTTCGCCGCCCTGGGCCTCCTCGCCGCCTTCTCCGTGGCCCTCGCGACGGGGATCAGCGTGATGTTCCTCGGGTTCCTGCGGGCGGGGCGGCCCGCGGCGGCGCCGGTGGCGGCGACGGTTCAGGCGGCGTGATCGCGACTCAGGCGGCGGCGTCGTTCGCGTTCGCCGACCACCAGTCGGCGCTGGTGGGCGCGTCGGTGGGCGCGCCGGCGGGTTCGATCGAGATCCACAGGTCGTCGTGGCGGCTCGGGTCGAACGTGACGTCGAGGAAAACCTCGCCGCCCTCGGGGACGAAGTCGCCTGCCAACGTCGGGACGCCGTCGGACACGAGCCAGACGCGATAGACCGATTCCGCGGGCGGGGCCGGCACTCCCTCTCCCATCACGTAGAGGTGCTCCTCGCCCGGCGCCGAGATCTCCTGCACGGGCCCGACGTCGACCATGCGGGCATCGGGTCGCGCGGCGAGCTGTGCGGCGTTCGCCAGGGAGTCGGCTCGCACGTCGGCGTTGTTCGCCCGGATGTTCTGGCTGACGGTGAGCCCGGCGAGCCCCACGACGGCGACCACGCCGGCCGCCACGGCGAACAGCTGCATCGGGCGACGGCGGGGCGCCTGCGGCTCGAGCTCGCGATGCAGGCGCGGAAGGAGGGTCTCGGGCGGGGTCAGCGGCGCCGCGGCGAGACCCAGATCGGCGGTGAGCCGATGGAGGTCGTCGAGCGTGTCATGACACCTCGTGCAGCCGGGCACATGCTCGGAGAGCAGCCGGTCGGCCTCGGCGGCGTCGGCGCCGGAGAGGCTGCGGAGCACGTAGCCCGCCAGCAGCTCCTCGATCGCATCGTGGTCGTCGGTCACTGAACCTCCGGGTCGTCGTGGGGGGCCGTCGTGCGATCGAGGATCACGCGCAGCTTGCGCATCGCCGCGAGGGTCCTCGTCTTCACCGTGCCGATCGGGATATCGATCTCCTCCGCGATCTGCACCTGCGTCTTGCCGCCGTAATACGCCATCTCGAGCACCTGTCGTTGTTCGGGTGGGAGCGTCTCGAGCGCCGCACGGACCTCGGTCCGACGGTCGGCCAGATCGGCCGCGTCGGTCACGCCCTCCGCTGGGTCTTCGACGGTGACGGGCTCGAGGTTCGACGCGCGTTGCTGGCGAGAGCGGATGCGCTCCTCCCGCCGCACGGTGTCGACCGCCCGATGGTGCACGAGCGAGAGGAAGAACGTGCGGAACGCGCCCCGCGCCGGATCGAAGGCCTCCGGCGCTCGCCAGAGCGCCATGAACGCCTCGTGCACCACGTCTTGGGCCAGCACCTGCTGGCCGGTGATGCGATAGGCCAGCCCGTACGCCGACGACGAGTAGCGGCGGTAGAGCGCGTCGAACGAGCCACGATCGCCTGCTGACAGACCGCGGTGCAGTTCGAGGTCGTCTCGATCGCCGTCGCGCATGCGCCGTATCCTCCCAGACACCCGGCGGCCGCCGGTGACGCCGGATAGGCTGCGCCGATGCAGGTCACGCTCTACTCCCGCGCCGGGTGTCACCTCTGCGACGAGGCGAGAGCCGTGCTGCACGCCGAGCGCGCCCGCACGCCGTTCGAGCTCGTGGAGGTCGACATCGAGACGTCCGACGCGCTGCTCGCCGAGTACGGCATCCGCATCCCGGTCGTCACGCTCGACGGGCTGGAGGTCTTCGAGTACACGGTCGACCCCGGCGAGCTCACCGCCCTATTGAGACGGTGACGCCGACGGCTTGTGAGTTTGTGAACGGCCCGGACCCCGAGCTAGGCTGAACCCATGCAGCGGAGCGCGTCCCCGTGGTGAGGGAACGATCGATCCCCGAGGCGACGGTGGGCCGACTCCCGGTCTACCTGCGCGCGCTCGTCGACCTCGCGGAGGCCGGTGCGGGCACGGTCTCGAGCGACGAGCTCGCGGGGGCCGCGGGGGTGAACTCCGCGAAGGTTCGCAAGGACTTCTCGCACCTCGGCTCCTACGGCACGCGGGGCGTCGGATACGACGTCGCTTACCTGATCCACCAGATCAGGCGGGAGCTCGGTCTCACGCAGGACTGGGCGATCGTGATCGTCGGCATCGGCAACCTCGGCCAGGCCCTCGCGAACTACGGGGGGTTCGCCGAGCGAGGCTTCCGCGTCGCGGCGCTCGTCGACGCCGATCCGGCCAGGGTGGGGGAGCGGATCGGCGAGATCCGGGTGCGGCCCGTCGATGACCTCCCGCGCATCGTGGACGAGCTCGACGTGGCGATCGGGGTGATCGCCACGCCGGCCGCCGCCGCCCAGGAGGTCGCCGACCGGCTCGTCGACGCCGGCGTGCGGTCGGTGCTGAACTTCGCGCCGGCGATGATCACGGTGCCGCCGGGGGTCTCCGTGCGAAAGGTCGATCTGGCGGTGGAGCTGCAGATCCTCGCGTTCTACGAGCAGCGGAAGGCGACGCTCGCGGAGGTGAAGCGACGGGGCCGGGCGGTGGCCGACGTCGCCGGGAGATGAGGACCGCTACTTCGAGATCGTGACCCAGAGCGCGGCGAAGACCGCGAGGATCATGACGCCCATCAGGATGAACTGCACGCTTCCCTGTTCGAGGAAGGGAAGCTCCAGGTTGGCGATCATCGTGTGTCCCTCTCTCGTGCCTAGGCGGGGCCGTACCAGGCGGGCGCGCCGCCTCCGGTCAGGAACTCCTTGCGCTTCTTCTCGGCCCGATCCAGCAGCGGCAGGAATACCCCGAACGCCACGATCGAGCCGGCCAGGAACATGTACGAGTAGCGGGGCACGCTGCCCGAGTCGTAGTACAGCGACACGGTCCACAACGGACCGCCGCCGGTGAAGTGGGATTGCACGACCGCGAGCTTCGTGCCCTCGTCCGCGGCGAACCGGATCGAGTCGATCGAGAACTGACTGCCCTGGATCGCGGTCGGGTCGGTCTCGGCCAGGCCGAGCTCCTCGTTCGTCTGTTCGGCCAGGAACGCGGTCACCGCACCGCTGGCGCTCTGCACGTCGGCCGACTGGTCGGGGTCGGTCTCGTCGGGGATCACCCACGGGTCGCCCGGCCACGTCTCGTAGGCCACGTACTCGGTCGAGGTCTCGTCGACGGCCGCCTCGAGCGCGACCCACGCCGGCTCGGCACCGCGGGGCCCGAGGTTCGTGGGCGTCTCGAACCCCTGCGACCAGAAGCCGAAGAGCCAGAGGCTCGACTGCAGGATCATCCAACCGGAGAACGAGACCATCAGGACGAGGAACCCGAGCCACCGCCCGAAGATCGCGGTGAGCAGCAGGTAGACGCTGAAGATGAACAGCGTGAAGCCCATGATCGTGACCCCCGCGCCCTTCCACAGGGTGTCGCACTCGACCGCGAATCCCAGGCAGCTGTGCTCCATCTACGGGTCCCTCGGGTTCAGGTCGGTCTCGGCGAGCGCGCGATCGGACGCCTCGGGGTTCAGGCAGACGTTGTCCTCGAACGGCACGTCCTCCGAGCTCATCTCCACGAGGTACACGACGAGGTCGTTGATCTGCTGGTCGTTCAGGGCACCCTGGTAGCGGATGCTCCACGAGGGCATCGCGTTGCGACCCTCCTCGAGCACCTGATAGATGTCCTCCTGGGAGAAGATCGCGTTGTGCGGCGGGTCGCCGAAGGGCCCCGCGCAGATGTTCGTGAGGTTCGGCGGATAGGCGAGCGCGTCACCCGACTGGATCACGCCGCCGCGCAGCTCCGGGCCGTGACAGCGCACGCAGCCCACGCCGAGCTGGTTCTCCTCGCTGAAGTTCTGCACGGCGAGCTCGCCGCGGTCGAACGCGAGCGTGAGCAGCTCCTCCTCTTGGCGCAGGTTCTCGCTCGGCTCACGCAGCCAGTTGTAGGGGATGAAGATCACGAAGAACGCGACGAGCACGACGCCCCAGCCCTGCAGCTTCTGCAGCAGCGGGGTCTCGAGGGCAGCATCGCTCGGGCCGGGGCGCATGCCCCGCGGGATGTCGAGCTGTTGCTCCTTCTGGCGGCTGCGGAAGTAGAGCGCAGCTCCCGCCGCCAAGACGAAGATCGCGCCGAGCACGAGCAGGAGGACGCCTGCGGTGTTCGTGGCTGCGAGCATCACCGTGGCCGTTCCTCTCCTATCCGGTCGCCACGCAGAACGGGCCCTGCGGTGGCTGGTCGATCGTGTCGGTGCCGCGGGGCGGTCCGAGGATCACCTCGCTCGTGTCGACCACCACGCTGCCGTCGGTGATCTCGAGCTTGAAGCGGTCCATGCCCCGTGGCGCGGGGCCGAGCTTGTACTCCCCGGCGCCGTTGTACTTCGAGCCGTGGCAGGGGCACTCGAACCACTTCGAGGAGCCGCAGTACGGCACGCGGCAGCCCAGGTGCACGCAGCGCTGGTACAGGGGCATGATGCCCTCGGCGGTGACGCCCTCGGTCGCGTAGTCGACATCGCCCGACGCGGACCCGCTGTACTCGACCACGTAGAACCGTCCCGTGCCGTTGTAGGCCACGCCGGCGTCGCTGATCTCGGCCTTGATGTCGTCGATGTTGCCGGCGTCGACCAACGATCCGAAGCCGCCCTTGAGGTTCGGCCAGAGGAAGGCGATCGTGGCACCGCCGAACTGCGCGCCGAAGACGATCAGCGAGGTCAGCAGTGAGCGACGGAAGAAGTCGCGGCGTGACAGCGACTTGACCGGCTTGCCCGCCACCTCGATCTGGCCGTCGGCGGTCTCTCGGGCGGCGCGGTTCGCGCGCACGAACGAGAGGCCGAAGACGATCGCGAAGATGTCGAGCACCACGAAAGCCAGGATCGCGGCGACGAGCGGGGTGGAGATACCCAAGAGACCGGCCGAGGAACCGGAGAGCAGCGTGCTCACAGCTCGAAGAACACCCCCTGCGCCCACGGCCACACCCAGTTGTATCCTGGCCCGCGGAAGAACGAGCCGATGATCGTGAGCACCCCTCCGAACATGAAGAGGATCGTCATCAGCGTGATCGCGATCTTGCGGTCGCCCGGCTTGTTGCTCGGGTTGCGGTCGACGTAGGGGACCGCGGCGAGCCCGATCAGGATGAACGTCGGGATCGTGATGCCGGCGACCATCGGGTGGAAGTAGCGCAGCAGCTCCTGCAGGCCCAGGAAGTACCAAGGGGCCTTCGACGGGTTCGGGGTGAGGTTCGGGTTCGCGAGCTCGCGCAACGGCGCGTTGATGAACGTGGAGAAGAGCGTCAAGCCGGCGAGCAGGATGAACATCGCGACGAACTCTTCGATCAGCAGGTGGGGCCAGACGTTCACGCGATCGCCCTGTTCGCGTTCCACGCGCTGGATGCCCTCGGGGGGTACGAGCGCGAGCAATCGGTGCTTGTCCTCCGCGCCCTTCTTCGGCGTCGGCACGTTGCCGGTGGGCAGCGGCGCCTCGCGAACCGGTGTGGTGACCGAGGCGGCTGCGACGGCGACCGGGGCCCCCGCGGGAGCAGCAGCTGGTGCAGCGGCGGCCGCGGCTGGTGGCCCAGCGCCCGCGGCGGCGGC
>JBGGNG010000041.1:0-3459 GCA_041287635.1 Actinomycetota bacterium
ATCGGCGCTTCCGGGTCTTTCGTGATCGCGACGATGCGCCGCGAGCCCTTCATGCCGACGGCGTGCTGCAGCGCCCCGCTGATGCCCGCCGCCAGGTAGACCTCGGGCTTGACGGTGGCGCCCGTCTGCCCGATCTGCGATGCGTAGGGCATCCAGCCGGCGTCGACCGCGGCGCGCGAGGCGCCGATCGCTGCGCCGCCGATCGCCTCGGCGAGCTCCTCGAGCATGCGGAAGCCGTCAGGCCCCCCGAGCCCTCGTCCTCCTGCGAGCACGACCTGCGCCTCCTCGAGGCTCGCTCCCGTCGAGACGGCGTCGGTGCGTTCGACCACACGCGTGGAGACGAACCCGTCCGGCTCCACCACATCGATCTCGACGACCTCGGCGGAGCCGCCCACCACCGACGGCTCGAACGACCGTGGCCGCAAGAGCACGAGCCGCGGTGCCGGACCACCGAGATCGACGTCGACGATCGCGGTGCCGCCGAGGATCTCCGCGCGCGCTCGGTCGGTCGACGGGAGGTCGACGGCGTTGGCCATGAGCGTGGAGCCGGTTATCGCCTGGAGACGTCCGGCGACGTCACGTCCTCGGTAGGACGACGGGAACAGCACGAGGTCGGGGGAGTGCTCGACGACGAGCGCGGCGAGCGTGTGAGCGGCCACGCGCGAGGTCGGCTCGTCGAGGCGCTCGTCGTCGGAGGCGTAGACGCGAACGGCGCCGTGCTCGCCCAGCGTCTCCGCGGCTCCCCTTGCGCCCGGCCCCAGGGCCACCACGCAGACGTCGTCCCCGAGGGTGCGTGCTTTCGCGAGCAGCTCGGGGGCGGACGAGGCCACCCCGTCGGAGGCCACGTCTGCCCAGATCCACACGCCCGCCATCTCAGATCACCCGCGCTTCGGCCAGCAGGTCGGCGATCTCGGCGGCCGTCTCGGGTCCGGCTTCGGTCACGCGCCCCCGTGTCTTCTCCGGCGCGGCTTCGACCGAGGCGACCGTCTGCGATGACCTCGCGTCGTCGCCGGCCAGCCCGAGGTCGGCGAGCGAAGGCCGGTCCAGAGGCTTCGATTTCGCGGCCATCACGCCCTTGAGGCTCGGATACCGGGGCTCCGCCACGCCGGTCGTCACGGTGATCAGCGCGGGCAGCGGGCTCTCGACGGCCTCGGCTCCTGCGGCGGTCTGTCGCTCGGCCCGGAGCTCGGACCCGACGACGTCGAGGGACGTGACGAACGTCACGCTCGGCAGGGAGAGGAGCTCGGCGACGGTGATCGGAAGGGTTCCCGTGTACCCGTCGGTCGACTCCACCGCCGCGACGACGAGGTCGGCATCGACCGAGCGGATCGCCGCGGCCAAGACCCTGGCGGTGGCAAGGGTGTCGGCGCCGCGCAGAGCGTCGTCGGTCACGAGCACGCCGCGCGCGGCGCCCATCGCGAGGGCGCGTTGCACGGCCGCGACCGCGACCTCGGGACCCATGGAGATCGCGATCACCTCGCCGCCGTCGCGCTCCACCAGTTGCAGGGCTCGCTCGAGCCCGTACTCGTCGCCGGGGTCGAGCGAACCGACGGCACCCTCTCGCACGAGCAGGTGGTCAGGCCCGAGCGTAGGCGTGCCCTGGGGCTCGGGGACCCACTTCACGAGCACCGCGATGTTCACGGGCCGATGCTAGCCGTTGCTAGGCTCGCGATACAGGCGAGGGACCCTCAGTGGAAGGCTTCAATGGACCGCATCCATCTGGAGGACATCGAGGTCGGTTCCGTGCTCGCGAGCCCGGCCCGCACGATCACCCCCGACGACATCTCCGCCTTCGCCCACCTCACCGGCGACCACAACCCGCTGCACTCGGATCCGGCGGCCGTCGCCGAGGGATCGCCTTACGACGCTCCCGTTGCTCACGGCCTGCTCATCACATCGATCTCGAGCGGGCAACCCACGGCCGCCGATGGATGGGCGCTGGGCATCTACCTCGAGGAGACGCGCCGGTTCGTCGCTCCGGTGTACGCCGGCGATGCGATCCGAACCCTGTCGACCGTCACGGACGTGCGACGATCGCGATCGAAGCCCGACCGCGGCGTGGTCACGATGGACGTCCGCGTCGTGAACCAGCGCGACGAGGTCGTGCAGGCCGGAGTCGACGTCGTGCTCGTTGGCGCCCGAGGGTCCTAACCGCGCTCGAAGTACCGGGCCAGCTCCCAGTCGGTCACGCACAGGTTGTCGAAGATCGACTGTTCCTGCACGGCGGTGTTCAGCAGGTGACCGAAGACGAAGTCGCCGAACGCCTCTTTCGCGACCTTGCTCTTGCGGAAGACGTCGATCGCCTCGTGCAGGCTCGACGGCACCCGGGGCACGCGCTTGGCCTCGTACGCGTTGCCCACGAACATCGCCGGGGGCTCGATCTGCTGCTCGATGCCGTGCAGGCCGCCCGCGATCGTCGCCGCGTACGCGAGGTAGGGGTTCACGTCGCCCCCCGGGATGCGGTTCTCCACGCGCGCGCCGGTGTGCTCGCCGACCGTGCGGAACCCGCACGTGCGGTTGTCACGGCTCCACACGATCGCGGTCGGCGCCCATGAGCCGAGCTGGTAGCGCTTGTACGAGTTCACGAACGGCGCGAACATGAACGACATCTCGCGCGCGGTGGCCATGAGACCGCCCATGTAGTGGCGGTAGGTCTCGGAGAGGTGGTGCTCTCCCTTCTCGTCGTACATCAGCGACTTCGTGCCCTTCGCGTTCCAGACACTCGAATGCATGTGGCACGAAGAGCCGGCCTCCTCCATCGTCCACTTCGCCATGAACGTGGCGGCTACACCGTTGGCGGCGCAGATCTCCTTGACCCCGTGCTTGTAGAGCAAGTGGTAGTCGGCCGTTGTGAGCGCGTCGGCGTAGGTGATGTTGATCTCGTGCTGGCCCTTGCCGAACTCGCCCTTCGAGAACTCCACCGGGATGCCCGCGCCGCGCATGCCGTTGCGGATCTGGCGGATGATCCACTCGTCCTTGGTGGTCTGGAGCATGTGGTAGTCCATGATGTAGCTCGACGACGGCCTGGGGTCGCGGTAGCCGCGCTCCGCGAGCTCGTCGTAGCCGTCATTGAAGAGGTAGAACTCGAGCTCGGATCCCGTCTTGATCGTGTAGCCGGCCTTCACCGCTCGCTCGATCTGTCGCTTGAGGATCGTGCGCGGCGCGACCTCGACCGGGTCCCCGGTCTCTTCATCCGCGACGTCGCAGATCACCATCACGGTCTTCTCGAGCCATGGGCACCACCGCAGGGTCGACATGTCGGGCACCATGCGGAAGTCGCCGTACCCGGTCTCCCAGCTCGCGTACTCGTAGCCGGGGAGCGGCTCCATCTCCATGTCGATCGCGAGCAGGTACAGGCATGCGTGCAGACCCTCCTCCCCGAGGATCTCGTGCAGGAAGAAGTCGGGCAGCACCCGCTTGCCCATGAACCGGCCCTGCAGGTCGGTGAACATGCACAGG
>JBGGNG010000042.1:0-11140 GCA_041287635.1 Actinomycetota bacterium
CCGACCAGCAGATCGGCGACGACGGTCGAGCCATCGGACAGGGTCACGGCCACACGGTCGTCGGACGTGGGGGCCGCAGCGACGACCGCGCGATCGAGCGCGTACCGATCGGACGGGAGCGCGTCGATCAGGGCCGCGTAGAGGGTGGCGTACGACGTGAACCGGTACGCGATCGGCTCCTCGAACGCGACGGCGCCCGACGCGTCGAGGTAGCGCAGCGACGCGGCCGAGGAGCTCACGCGGTCGAGATCGAACGATCCCCGCCGCTCGAGGAACCCCGTCGACGCCGAGTGCAGCACGATGCCCGCGCCGCGACCCTCGAGCGGGACCGACGAGCGCTCGTAGACGTGTGCATCGCACCCGATGGCGCGGAGCTCAAGGGCGGCGAGCAGACCCCCCAGGGAACCGCCGGCGATCGCGACCCGCAGCCCCTCGATCGAGTCGGCCACGTTGGGACCTCAGCGACGCAGCTCGACCGTGACGAACCGGAGCGTCGTGGGGCCGACGTTCTCGAGATCGTGCACGAGCGCGTCGTCGAGGGAGTGCACCAGGTACCGCGTCTCGCCGAGCTCGTAGTCGCGGGTCACCGACCTGCCGTCGGCGAACCGTTGAAGGCCGCGCCCGGGCTCGACGACGGTCCAGAAGTACGTGCGATCGTGCACGTGGAACGGCCCACGCTCACCGGGCTCGAGGCGCACCTCGAAGACCCGCACGTGATCGTTCTCGAGCCACAGCGTCGTGCCGAGGTCGTGGTTCTCGTGCGCGGCCGCGAGCTCGTCGGCGAACGCCGCCGGATCGAACGTGCCGTGTTCCTCGCCGGCCATCGTGGTCTCGTGTTCAGATCTCGCCACCCGGCGACCCCGGGTAGCGGTGCTGGGCCGAGGCACCACGGAAGCTGCCGAAGACCACGCACCCCTCTGGGTACTCGAACGGCCCGTGCGGCTCATCGGCTGCCGCCCACAGGTAGTCGCCTGGTCGTTGGTGCTCACCGCGGACGATCTGCAGACCCTCGTGCACGAAGATCGAGTGCGTGCTGTGATGGGCATGCTCGGGCTCCACGTAGCCAGGTGGGAACTTGATCAGGAGGTCGAGCAGCTCGCTCTCGCGATCGTCGAACAGGATCTTGACCTGCACGCCGTTGCCGAGCGTCAGCACGTCGACGTCGTCCTGCCATTCGAGCTCCCAACGGTGGGCCGTGTGGAACGTGGTCTCCGTCATTCGTGGCCCCTTTCAATCCGCGTCGCGCGGGACGAATCGTACATAAAACACAACCTGGGGGCTTCCCTCCGTTCATCCGTCGACGCCGGACTCCGCTCCGGCAGCGATCAGAGCCGAAGGTGCCCGTCCCGTCGCCCGCGGGACCTCACGAACCATCACGTCTACAGCCCGAGCATCCGGTGGCCGAGAGGGAACAGGTACCCTCGACCGGGATCCGTCACCGCTCATGTCGACCACATCGCCTCCGATCCGCCGATCACTTCTCACGTTCGCCGTGCTCGCCGTTCTCGCCGTGCCGATCGCCACCCCGATCGCCGACGCATCGAACCCGGGAGCCGGCCGCGAGAGCCGAGGTGGAGGCTTCGCAGGTTCCTCCGGAGACGCCGGTCCCAGGCGAACCGAAGGTGTGCGCCTCGACGTGGGCCCGACGCTTCCGGGCATCGACGTGAGCCACTGGCAGGACACGATCGACTGGGAACGGGTGGCCGAGAAGGGCAAGCGGTTCGCGTTCCTCAAAGCGACCGACGGACACGAGTTCCTCGACCCCACGTTCTTCACGAACCGTTCTGGAGCCCGCGCCAACGGGCTGCTCGTGGGGGCCTACCACTTCGCCCGCCCCGACCCGTCGAAGGGCGATGCGGTCGAGGAGGCCCGGTGGTTCGTGAGCCAGGCCGACCCCCGCCCCGGCAACCTGCTGCCCGTGCTGGACCTCGAGACGAGCCGCGGCCTCGACCAACAGGGCGTCACGCTGTGGGCCCGGCGTTGGACCGCCGAGGTGCGGCGCCTCACCGGGGTCACGCCGCTCGTGTACACGAGCCCCTACGGCTGGGCCAGCCGTACCGGCGACTCCCGCGCCCTGGCGCGCGACGGATCGCCGCTGTGGGTGGCGCACTGGGGCGTCGAGTCGCCGCTGCTCCCTGCGGGCGAGTGGGACGGGAACGGCTGGCACGTCTGGCAGTACACGAGCGACGGGCACGTCGCCGGCATCGCGGGCAGGGTCGACCTCGACGTCGTGCAGGGGAACTCGCTCGGGCCGATCACGATCCGCCGC
This sequence comes from Actinomycetota bacterium, assembly GCA_041287635.1. Taxonomy (GTDB): domain Bacteria; phylum Actinomycetota; class UBA4738; order UBA4738; family HRBIN12; genus JAOUEA01. The sequence continues at coordinate 2,270 of JBGGNG010000042.1, forward strand.
CTCTCGCTCGAGGTGAACGGTGACGCCGGCACGATCGTCAGCGCGCCTGCGGGCCTCGGATGCAGCGCGACCTGCGAGAAGAGCGTCGACCCGAACGCCAGGGTCACCCTCACCGCCCGGCCCGACGACGGCGCCTACTTCACGGGCTGGGACGGGGCCTGTTCGGGGACCGACGAGACGTGCACGATCGCGATGCGCGGCAACCGATCGGTGCGTGCGACGTTCGTCACCGACATCACGAGGCCGACCGGAAGCGTCGAGGTGGCCGGCGGGTTCCGCGGGCCGGTCGTGGTGACGTTCGACGAGCCGGTTCGCAACGTGAACGCGGCGAACGTGCTGCTGCAGCGCGCGGGCGGCGAGCGGGTGACGGTGACGCGTGGATGCCGCTCGGTCGACGGCGCTGCCGTTGGGTGCGACGGACTGCTGCGTTCCGTGGTGCTCACGCCCTCCGCTCCACTCGTGCCCGGGCGTGCCTACGAGGTGCTCGTCGACCCGCCGAGCGCCGATCCGGTCGTCGACCGGGTCGGGAACGCCGCTGTCGAGGTCAGCCATCCATTCGAGGCAGGGCGGTCTGTCGAACAGGGACACGCGCCGGTGACGCTCGCGCCCACCCGCGCGTGGCGGCTCGTCCGCTCGGGCGCAGCGTCGGGCGGTGTGTTCGCGATGAGCCAGCGCGCGGGGTCGTCGGTCCGTGTCCGTTTCGACGGCATGGGCATCGATTGGGTGACCGTGACCGGACCGAACCGCGGGCGCGCCCGCCTCTGGATCGACGGGGAAGCGGTGCGGGTCGTCGATCTGTTCGCCCCGGCGCGCACGTTCGACGTGATCGAGAGCGTCGACGGTCTCGCGGACGGCGCGCACACGCTGGAGATCGAGGTGCTCGGTCGCCACTCACCGACGTCGAGGGGCGGATGGGTCGCGGTCGATCGCTTCGACGTGCTCGGCCCCTAGCCTGGACGCTCCGCCTGGTTCGCCCGGCCTGCATCGACCGCGCTGTGCTAAGGATGCCCCATGACACCGGCCGCCGCCCTCCCCGACGAGGCCGCCTCGCTCTTCCGTCAGTCGCCCGAGGCGTTCATCGCGGCCCGCGATGCGCTCGCCTCACGCCTGCGCGAGGACGGCCGAGGCGACGACGCGGCGACCGTGAAGGCCCTCCGCAAGCCGACCGTGGTCGCGTGGGCCCTGAACCAACTCAGCGACCGAGATCCGGACGGCGTCCGAGCCCTGGTCGACGCCGGGGCCGAGGTCCGGGCGGCCCAGCAGGCCGCGCTGTCGTCGAAGCGAGGGGCGGCCGAGCGTCTCCGCTCGGCCGGGGCGGCCCGCAGGGAAGCGGTCAGCGCCCTCTCGAGCTCCGCGCTCGATGCGCTGGCCGAGGCGGGCCGGGCCTCCTCCGCCCACGCCGATGCGATCGGCGCCGCCCTCGAGGTGTGCTCCGTCGACCCGGATGCGGGCGAGGCTTTGTCCGCCGGCACGATGGAGCGGCCGCCGGCCGCCGGTGCCGGGTTCGGCGACGTCTTCGGGCTCACGTCGATCGAGGGAGGCGGGGAACCCGCCGAGCAGGCCCCGAGACCGAAGCCGGGAGCGTCCCGCCCGACGGCGAAGCGCGCGGCTCGTGGCGCAGGCGTCCCGGCGGCTGAGCGAGCCGAGCTCCGCGCCGAGGTGGCCAGGCTCCGCCGCGATCGCGACGCGGCCGCGCGCCGCACTCGGAGAGCTCGTGAAGCCGCGGACGCGTTCGCGCACGAGCTCGACGGCATGCGCCGACGCCTGGAGGTCGTCGAACGCAAGCACGCGGACGCCGCGACGGCGGCATCCGAGGGCGAGCTCGAGCTCGCCCGCGTCGAGCGGCGCCTGAAGGACGCGACCGCTCGCCTCGAAGACGACGGCGCCGGCTGACCCGAGCGTTCCGAACACGGAACGAGTGGCCCCGGCCGACCGGGACACCTGGACCATGCCGACACGTCTCGCGGAGCCTAACGTCGAAGCCGGAGGTGAAGGCCCATGGACATGAACGCCCTCGATCCCTCCGGCTCGGACCTGCGCATCCCGGAGTCTCCCGAGGTGCTCGCCCATGCCACGCACGCCCGCGCCGCCGAGCGCGCCGCCGTGGTGCTCTCGGGCGTGATCGTCGCCTTGATGGTGGCGGCATCCGCGGTGGGGCTGTTCGCGCCGGATCTGTACGACGAAGGTGGGTGGGCCCGCGAGGCCCTGCGAGGCGGCGACCTCGTGACGCTGCTGCTGGCGGCGCCGCTGCTGCTCGTCGCACTCGTGCTGGCCACGCGCGGATCGCAACGGGCCCGCGCGGTGTGGATCGGCATGCTCGTGTACGCGGTGTACAACGGCGCGTTCTACGCGTTCGGAACGACGTTCAACGACGCCTTCCTGCTGCACATCGCGATCCTGTCCACGTCGATCTTCGCGCTGGCATGCGCGATCGTGAGTACCGACCTCGTCGCGGTCGCCGCGACGTTCACCCGGGTGCGCGGTGCCCGATGGGTGGGGATGTTCCTCGCCGTCGTCGGCGCGATGCAGGGCATGCTCTGGCTGTTCGTGCTCGCACGCAACGTGGCCACGGGTGAGCTGATCGCCGAGGTGCCGGTGGCAGGACAGCACCTGGTGTTCGCGCTCGACTTGGCGCTCCTCGTGCCGAGCCTGGTGCTGGCGGGCGTGCTGCTGTTCCGGCGGCTGCCGCTCGGGTACCTCCTGGGCACCGCGATGGCAGTCATGGGCGCGGTCTATCAGATCAACATGTTGGCGGCGGGCGTGTTCCAGGAGCGGGCCGACGTGGTCGGCGCCGCCGCGTTCGCACCCGAGAACGTGGGGCTCGCGATCGCGTTCTGGGTCGCGGCGCTCTTCATGCTCGTCCCGAGGAGCGCCGGTCAGGAGCGATCGATCTCGTAGCGGACGCCCTGCCACGTCTCGCCCTCGTACGTGCGCTCGAAGCGCTCGACGAGGCGCATGCCGGCCTTCTCCGCGACCCTGATCGACGGCAGGTTCGCCGCGCTCGCGTACGCCCGTACGACGTCGGCGCCGAGCGCGTCGAACGCATACGCGATGAGGGCGACGACGGCCTCGGTCGCGTAGCCGCGCCCCTGGAACGCGGGATCCATCGTGTAGCCCACCTTGATCACGCCGGGCTCGTCCTCGGCCGGACTCATGCCGACGTCACCGACGAGCCGGCCCGTCTCTCGTTCCTCGACCGAGAACTGCACCCAGCCGCCGGGCTCTCCAGGCGCCCGGCTCGCCATCGACTCGATCTCCTCGCGCACGCCCTCGTGGTCGGTGCGCTCCCATCCCTGGTAGCGATGCACCTCCGGGTCGCTGCGGTACGCGGAGATCGTCGGGGCGTCGTCGGCATGCGAGCGCCGCAGCACCAGCCGTTCCGTGACGATCGGCTCGAGGTCGTGATCGGGGGTCATCGGCCGGGAAGCGTACCCTGGGTCGAGACGGATCCGCCGCGACTCACGCGGTCACGACCGGTTCCCCGCCGCCTCCCGCTCCTCGGTCTCGGCGACCTGGCGGCGCACGTCGTCCATGTCGAGGTCGCGCACGGCCCCGATCAACTGCAGCAGCGCCGGTTCGGGCAACGCCCCGGGCTGCGCGAATACCAGCACGCCCTCACGGAAGGCCATCAGCGTCGGGATCGAACGGATGCCGAACCCGGCGGCGAGCGCCTGCTCGGCTTCGGTGTCGACCTTGCCGAAGACCACGCCGTCGTGGGTCTCCGACGCTTGTTCGTAGATCGGCGCGAACATCTGGCAGGGACCACACCAGTCGGCCCAGAAGTCGACGAGCACGATGCCGTCGCCGTTCACGGTCTGCTCGAACGTCGCTTCGGTCAGGTCCACGGTTGACACGTCGGTTTCCTCCTCGTCGGATGGGTGGGGGCCACAACGATACCCCCTGGGGTATCTGAACGCGGGGGCCGCGCGTGGCATTCCCGCCCCGCTCGGCCTGAGGGCCCTTCGCTCAGGGGTCCGGGTGCCCGTGCCGCTCGCGGTCGGGGTTGGTTGGCTGAGGTGACGGGGAAGGTGGTGCGCCATGACGATCCTGACCGACTACCTGGACGGCAAGGACATCGAGTACGAGGTGCTGATGCACGAGCGGGCGTTCACGGGCATCGACGAGGCCCACGCGCTCGGCATCAAAGCCGACGAGGTGTTGAAGACGGTGATCCTCGACACGAAGGACGGGCACGTCGCGGTGGTGCTGCCGAGCGGGGAGCGGCTCGACATGAGCCTCGTGCGCGAGGCGGTCGACGACCCCGACGCGACGCTCGCGACCGAGGGCGAGATCACGCACGACTTCGGAGGGTTCGAGCTCGGAGCCCTGCCACCGATCGCGCCGCTGCTGGGCATCGACACGATCGTCGACCCCACGGTGCGCGACCATGGGCCCGTGATCTTCGCGGCCGGCACCCAGACGGAGTCCGTGAAGGTCGACGCCGGGGCCCTGTTCGCGTTCCAGCCCGCGCGCTTCGCGCAGATCGCCGAGGTCTGGAACGAGGGCCGCGCCTAGCGTCTGCGGGCCCTCCACACCTCTTCGATCGGCCAGCGGCGCGACCACTCGGCGGTGGCGAGCGGGTCGGTCGGCGTCCGGGCGTCGTCGGGCGCCTGGATCTCGACGAGGTCCTCGACATCGAACCCGCTCGAGCGGAGCAGCCGGATCATCTCCCCGTGCGGGATCGCGAACTCCACCGCACCGCCGTTCTCGGGCCACACGAACCGGTGCATGCCGAAGTGAGGACGCACGAGGACCTCGCCGGCGGGCAGATCCTCCTCGGGGAACGTCAGCATCGCCAGGTACGAGTGACCGAGGAAGACCAGCTGCCCGCCCGGGCGCAGCAGCCGCGCGGCCTCGGGGATCCAGCGATACGGATCGCACCAGATCGCCGCCCCGTACTCCGAGACCGCGAGATCGAACGCGGCATCGCGCAGGGGTGCGCGTTCGGCGTCGGCGTGGATCAGCGGGAACGGCACATCGAACTCGCGCTGGAACGCTCGAGCGGTGGCCAGCTGGCGACCGGAGTTGTCGAGGCCCACGGGACGGGCGCCGCGCCGGGCGAGCCATGCCGAGACGTAGCCGGTGCCGCACCCCAGCTCCACGACGTCGAGGCCGTCGAGCTCGGGAAGGAGCCCGAGCTCGGCCTCCGGGACGTGCCACACACCCCAGGTGATCTCTTCGCTCTGCCAGTCACGGCGACCACGGTCGACCCACTCGTGGGCGTCGGCGTCCCAGCTCTGTCGGTTCGCGAGCACGTGGTCCTCGGTCATCCGGACACGATACGCGGTGGTCGCGCGGGGCCCCCGTCGTCCGCGATGATGCGAGCGTGAGGACGATCGGGGACGAGGAACGGCGCGTCCGGCTCGGCGTGCGTCACCACCTGGCTGCGTGCGCCTCGACGATCGGGGAGGCGGTCGATGCGGTGGTCGGGCTGCATTCGAGCGATCCGGCCACGGTGTTCCTCTCGGCGCGGGCTCGGGTGGAGGGCTTCGAGCCCGAGCACCTCGAGCGCGACCTGTACGACCGTCGCTCGGTGGTGCGCATGCTGGGGATGCGGCGCACGCTGTTCGTCGTGCCGATCGACCTCGCCGGCGTGATGGACGAGGCGTGCACGAAGGCGCTCCTCCCCGCTCAGCGCAGGCGTCTGATCGCGATGCTGACAGAGCAGGCCGTCACCGACGAGGCGGAGGCATGGCTCGACGACGTGTCGAGGCGTACCCTCGCGGCGCTCGGGGCCCGCGGCGAGGCGAGCGCCAGGGAGCTCACCGCCGATGTGCCCGAGCTGGCGACCAAGCTCACGTTCGGCGAAGGCACGACCTGGGGGGGCACGGTGGGCGTCTCGACGCGCGTGCTGTTCCTGCTCGCGACCGCGGGTCTCATCGTGCGGGCCCGACCACTGGGACGCTGGACCTCGGGGCAGTACCGATGGGCTCCCACCGATCGCTGGATCGAGGGCGGGCTGCCGATGGTGCCCCACGACGAGGCCTGCGCCGAGCTGCTCCGGCGGTGGTTGCGGGCGTTCGGGCCGGCCACGACGACCGACGTCCGATGGTGGACCGGCTGGACCGCCAGATTGTCGGCATCGACGCTCTCCGCGATCGGGGCGGCCGAGGTCGGTCTCGACGACGGCACGGGATGGGTGCTGCCCGACGACCTCGAGCCGGCCCCGACGCAATCATCGTGGGTCGCGTTGCTGCCGTCGCTCGACTCGACCGTGATGGGCTGGAAGCAACGCGACTGGTACCTCGGCCCCCACGCCGGCGAGCTCTTCGACCGCAACGGCAACGCCGGACCGACGATCTGGGTCGACGGCCGCGTCGTGGGTGGCTGGAGCCAGGCCGACGACGGCGAGATCGTCACGCGCCTACTGGAGCGGGTGGACCCCGAGGCGGCCGCAGCGATCGAGGAGGAGCGGAGCCGCCTCGCGGACTGGCTGGGCGACGTGCGCGTCCGGCCTCGATTCCGGACCCCGCTGGAACGCGAGCTCACCGCGTCGCGAGCCTGACGCCGCGGCCCTTCGAGACGTCGGCGCCGGATCCTATGCTGGGACCCATGATATGCGCCGCCTGTGGCCGCCCCCTGCCCGACGACGCCCGGTTCTGCTCGGGCTGCGGCGCGGCCGTCGCGGGCTCCCTCGCGACCGACGAGCGCAAGGTCGTGACGGTGCTCTTCGCCGACCTGGTCGACTCCACCGGGCTTGCGCAACAGCTCGACGCCGAGCGCGCCCGCGAGGTGCTCGGCAGGTTCTACGATGCCGCGACCCACGAGCTGCTGAACCTGCGGGGACGGCCGGAGAAGTTCATCGGCGATGCGGTCATGGCCGTCTTCGGCCTGCACCAGGTGCACGAGGACGACGCCCTGCGCGCCGTGCGGGCCGGACTCGCGATTCGAGCCCGGGCGCACCGCCTGCGCGAGGAGCTCGGGCTCGCCCACGAGCTCGAGGTCAGGGTCGGCATCGAGTCGGGCGAGGCGGCCACCGGCAGCGGGCCGTCGGAGCAGCTGCTCGTGACCGGCTCCGTCGTGAACGCCGCGGCGCGCCTGCAGACCGCCGCGGCGCCGGGCGAGGTCCTGGTCGGCACGACGACCCACGCGCTCACCCGCATCGCCGTGTCGTTCGCCGACGCCCGCGACGTCGCGGCCAAGGGATTCGACGAGCCGCTGCGCGCGCATCCGGTGCAGGGTCTGTCGACGAGGTCGGTCCGGCGCACGATCCCGTTCGTCGGGCGTGGGCGCGAGCTGAACGCGCTGCGCGAAGCGTTCCACGACGTGGTCGCGGCCGGCACGCCGTCGCTCGTGACGATCGTCGGCGAGGCCGGGTCCGGGAAGTCGCGCCTCGCCGACGAGCTCTTCGCCGGCCTCGAGCCCGGTGTCGCCGTGCTCCACGGACACGCGCAGGTGCCGGCCGGCAGCGCGAGCTTCGCGCCGGTCGCCGCGATCGTGCGCCAGCTCGCGGGCATCGACGACGACGACCCGCCGCAGCGGGTCACGGAGCGCCTTCGCGACCTGGTCGACGGATGCTGCGACGCGACCGAGACCGATCGCGTGGTCGGCGGACTCGGCCTCAGCCTCGGACTGGCCGAGCCGAGCCTCGACGAATCCGCCTTCGTGCAGGACGTGCAAGGGGGGTTCCTCCGGCTCGTGGACGGGCTCAGCGCCGGCCTGCCGGTCGTGCTGGCGTTCGAGGACGCCCACGAGCTCGCGGCGCCGATGCTCGACCTGATCGAGCGACTCGGCTCCGGTCGCCGCCGCGGACCGGCCCTGGTAGTGACGCTCGCCCGTCCCGACCTGTTCGAACAGCGTCCCCGGTGGGGCACCGACGCCGTCGCCCACACCCTGCTCGCGCTGGAGGCGCTCTCCGACGACGAGGCCACGGAGCTCGTGCGCCAGGCCGGCGGAGACCGCATCGACGAGCGCGACGCCCGGACGATCGCGGAGCGGGCCGGCGGGAACCCCTTCTTCATCGTGGAGACGACCGGCATGCTGCTCGAGGGACACCGGCACGCGGGCGCCGTGCCGCCGACCGTGCAGGCGGTGGTGGCGGCGCGACTCGACGCCCTCCCGACGCCCGCCCGCGACGTGGCACGCCGCTCGTCGGTCTTCCTGTCGTCGTTCGACCGCGACGAGGCCGCGGCGTTGGCCCCGGCGGAGGGCGCGATCGACACGCGGCTGCAGGAGCTCGAGGACGCCGAGCTGCTCGTGCGAGTCGATGACGGGGCGCCGCGATGGCGGTTCCGCCACCAGACGCTGCGCGACGTGGCGTACGCGAGCCTGCCGAAGCGCCAACGGCGCGAACTGCACCTGGTCGTCGCCGATCGCCTCGTCGCCGACGGCCATCGGTCCTGGGCGGCCGATCACCTCGAGCAGGCGGCCCTCGCCGCGCTCGATCTCGAGCCGGCGTCGCGCGAGCTGCCCGACCGGGCCGCCGACGCCCTGGCGGAGGCCGGGGACCGCGCGCGCCGGCGCATGGAGAATCGATCGGCCCTCGGCCGCTACCGGCGCGCCCTCGCCCTCGCCGGCGACGGAGACGGGTGGGGGGTGCGCGAGGCGCGGGTGCTGGCGGGCATGGGCGAGGCCTTCTACTGGCTCGGTGAGTACCCGGGCGCCTCCGAGGTCCTCGAGCAGGCCGTCGAGCTCGGCACGCGCCACGACGACGACTGGACCCTCGCGCTCGCGCTCCGATTCCTCGGCGACATCTCGATCAACGTCGCCGCCGACGTCGACCGGGCGGAGATCTTGCTCGAGCGTTCCCTCGACGCCGCCGAGCGCCTCGGCGAGCCGGCCGCGATCGCCCGCACGCTGCTGTTCGCCGGGTGGGTGCCGTGGACCCGCAAGCGCCTCGAGGATGCCGAGGCGATCTGGCGGCGGGCCCTC
>JBGGNG010000043.1:0-10189 GCA_041287635.1 Actinomycetota bacterium
GGTCGACATGGATGCGGGCACGATCGTGGTCGTGGTGCTCGGCATCGTCGCCGTCGGCTGTCTGGGTGCACTCCTCGGCTTCGCGGTGACGAGGTCGAAGGTCGAAGAGGCCCGTGGTCGCGCAGACTCGGCCACGGCGGATCTCGCGAGCCGTGAGGAGGCCGCCCGAGAGCAGCGGGCGGTCCAAGACCTGATCCTGGCGTCGATGCAAGAAGGCGTGCTCCTGCTGGACCCCGAGCTCGGGACCGCGTTCGCCAACGCCGCGCTCGAGCGGCACCTCGGAAGCCGGCCGGCGTCGGTGTCGCAGTTGTTCCCGTTGGACCTGCGCGAGGCCGTTCGTGAGGTCGCGGAGTCCTCGGCGCCGATCACGGTCGAGGTGGAGCGGAGCGCTCCGTCGCGATGGCTGCGCGTGACCGCCGCCCCCACAGGCGACGGATCGGTCTTGGTGGTCGTGACCGACATCACCGATGCCCGCCGCATCGAGTCGGTGCGCCGCGACTTCGTCGCGAACGCGTCCCACGAGCTGAAGACGCCGGCTGCCTCGATCCAGGCGGCCGCCGAGACCTTGCGCTCGGTCGTGGACGACGACCCGGAGGCAGTCACGCGCTTCGCCACCCAACTGGAACGCGAGGCGCTCAGGCTCTCACGGATCGTCGCCGACCTGCTCGACCTCTCCCGCCTCGAATCCGGCAGCGAGCTGAGCGAGCGGGTGCGCCTCGACGCCCTCGTGCGAGAGGAGGCCGAGCGATACGAGGACCAGGCCCGCGAGGCGAACGTTCGCCTGACGGTCCAAGCCCCGACGCCGGCGACGGTGCGCGGAGCCGCTCGCGATCTCTCTCTGTTGGCGCGCAACCTGATCGACAACGCGATCCGGTACACACGCCCCGGCGGGGTGGTCGACATCCGGGTCGAGAAGAGTCGGGACGAGGTCGAGCTCACGGTCAGCGACTCCGGCGTGGGGATCCCCGTCCGTGATCTCCCGAGGGTGTTTGAGCGCTTCTACCGCGTCGACCGGGCACGGTCGCGCGAGACCGGAGGCACGGGGCTCGGCCTGTCGATCGTAAGACACGTGGCCGAGAACCACGGCGGATCGGCCTCGGTCACGAGCGAGCTCGGCGCCGGATCGACGTTCGTCGTACGACTGCCGACCGCCTCGACGCCCGGAGCCGACTGACCCCGCGCGCGGAGGCGTGCGACCAGCGTCACCGTATGCTGCGCTCTCGATGACGAAGTTACTCCTCGTGCGCCATGGACTCACCGCCCAGACCGGGCGCGTGCTCTACGGCCAGACCCGCGGCATCGGCCTCGACGACCGCGGGCTGGCGCAGGCAGAGCAGTTGGCGCTGCGACTCGCTCCGCTCCGACCGACGGCGATCTACTCCAGCCCGCTCGAGCGATGCGTCGAGACCGTGCAGCCGCTCGCGGCGGCGTGCCGGCTCACGGTCGTCGAGCGCGACGATCTGATCGAGATGCACGCCGGCTCTTGGACCGGCAAACCGCTCGCGCGCCTGCGTCGCACGAAGTCGTGGGGCGATGTGCAGCAGCGGCCCGAGGCGTTCCGGTTCCCGGGGGGCGGCGAGAGCTTCGAGGAAGCCCGCGCTCGCGCGATCGGGGAGCTGCAGACGATCGCGAGACGGCATCGACGGGGCCGCGTCGTCGTGGCGACCCACGGCGACATCGTGCGCGTGATGCTCGCCGACCTCGCCGGGGCTCCACTCGAGCGGTTCCAACGTATCGTCGTGGACACGGCGTCGGTCTCGGTCGTGACGCTCGAACGGGATGGCAACCCTCGGGTACTCCTCGTGAACGACACGGGCGATCTGGGCCGATTCGCCCCCGGCGGCGGCACGCCCGTCTGGGAGGCCGCGACCCCGTCGCGAGCCGACCGGCGCTCGGAAGGGAACCTGCGAGGATAGGCCGCATGGACCTCGGCTCCGTCGACCGCATCACCGCCGGCACGATCGGCGAGCCGGGATCCCGCACGTTCTACCTGCAGGCTCGGGCGCGAGATCAGCTGGTGACGGTCGTCGTGGAGAAGCAGCAGGTGCAACTGCTGTCGGCCTCCATCCTCGAACTCCTCGCCGATCTCGAGCTCGAGACCGGCGTCGGCCCGAGTGACGACGAGCTCGGCCTCGAGGACCCGGTCGACCCGATGTGGCGCGCCGGCAGGCTCTCGATCGGCTACGACCACGACCGGCAGCTCTTCGTGCTCGAGATCGAGGAGTCAATGCCGGAGACCGAAGGGGACGAGCCTCCCTCGATACTCGACGGCGCCGCCGAGCCGGAGGTGGTCCAGCTCGCTGCCACCCGGGAACAGATGTTCGCCCTCTCGCGCTACGGCGCTGCCGTCGCCGAACAGGGCCGTCCGGCGTGTCAGTTCTGCGGGAACCCGATCGATGCGGAGGGCCATGCGTGTCCCGCGATGAACGGCCACTCGAAGCGGAACTGACGACCCCGGGCGTCTCACCGGCGATCGGGAGCGGTGCCCTCGAGCTGCTCGGCCTGCTGCCGAACTCGTCGAACTACACGTTCCTCGCACGCGCCTCGGCGCCCGACGGTGAACAGGTCCTGGCCGTGTACAAACCACACCGCGGCGAGAGTCCCCTCTGGGACTTCCCCGCCGGATCGCTCGGGCGGCGTGAGGTCGCCGCCTTCCTCGTCGCTGCCGCGCTCGGCTGGCCCAACGTGCCGCCCACCGTGCTGCGGGATGGGCCCGAGGGAGCAGGGTCGGTGCAGCTCTTCGTTCCGTTCGAGCCGCAAGAGCACTACTTCACGCTGCAGGACCGCTTCCCCGACGCGTTCCGAGAGATCGCGGTGTTCGACCTGGTGGTGAACAACGCCGACCGCAAGGGCGGGCACTGCTTGTTGGGCGAGGACGGCCGCATCTGGGCGATCGACCACGGGGTCTGCTTCCACGAGGAACCGAAGCTGCGCACCGTGATCTGGGAGTACATGGACGAGCCGATCCCGCAAGAGCTCGTCGACCGGCTCGGGGCCTTCGGGGAAGCGCTGGCTGGGGGTGCTTCCCCGCGCGAGCAGTTGGGCGCGCTGCTCTCCGACGAGGAGGTCGCCGCACTGGGACGCCGCGTCGACACCGTCGTGGCCCGGCCGGTGTTCCCCTCGCCGATCGGGGAACGCCCCTACCCCTGGCCCCCCGTGTGACCGCGCGGCGATGAACGCCTTGCGCCACCGCACGGTGCACACCCCGATCGGCGCGCTGACGATCGTCGGCTCCGCTCGCGGGGTGGTGGCGACGATCTTCGACGACGATCGGGACCACGAGTTGGAGGGCATCGAGCGATGGTTCGCGCAGCGACCGGGCGCGGCCGGCGACGGCTCGGTCGCCGGGGCGGTCGTGGCGGCGGCGCAGCGGGAGGCGCGAGGCTACTTCGCCGGCCGCATCAAGGTGCTCTCGGTCCGACCGGACCTCTCCCTCGTGGGCGAGGGGTTCGGACGCCGAGTGCTCGAAGTTGTCGCCACGATCCCCTTCGGCGAGCTCTGGACCTACGGCGACGTCGCCGGCATGGCGGGAAGCCCACGAGCCGCGCGCGCCGCCGGGAGCGCACTCGCGGGCTGCCCGATCGAGCTCTTCGTGCCGTGCCACCGGGTGGTGCACGCCGGCGGCATGATCGGCGGCTACGGGCGCCACGAGGACCGCAAGCGGTGGCTCCTGCGACACGAGGGCTCGCTGCCGTGAGGGCCCTGGAGAGGGCCGGTCGTTCGATCGCCCGTGCGAGAGGATGGTCTCCAATGACGCGACGCCTCCTCTCCGCCGTGCTCGGGTTCACGCTGCTCGCCGCGTGCGTCGGCGACGACGGCTCAGACCCGGCGGCGACGTCGGCCACCGCCTCACCGACCGGGGATGCGGCATCGTTCTCCGCGCAGGTGGCGAGCTCGGACCTCGCGGCCGACCTCCCGGAAGCCGTGCAGGTGGGCGTCTTCTCCAGCACCGAGAAGGCCGGCGTGCAGCTGCTGTCGTTCGGGGAGATCGACGTGGCCTTCAGCTACCTCGGGAGCGACGGGAGCCAGGCGCCGCTCGAAGGCCCGGCGACGACGGCCGAGTTCGTCCCGGCCCCCGGCGACAACCCCGCCGACGGCGACGGCCCGACGCTCACGAACCCGTCCGACGTCGCGGGCGTCTACGTGACACCTGACATCACGTTCCCCGAGCCGGGCATCTGGAACGCGGCGATCACGACCTCGGTCGACGGCGGCCCGCCGATGACGCTCGATGCAGCCTTCACGGTGTACCCCGAGCACCGGATTCCCGCACCCGGCGACGAGGCACTCGCCACGAAGAACCTCACAACCGATTCCAAGGGCGTGCCGGCCGTCGCGATCGACTCCCGCGCACAGGACGGGGCGGAGGTACCCGACCCCGAGCTGCACGACACCACGATCGCCGACGCCCTCCGTCGCGGCCGCCCGGCGCTTGTCCAATTCGCAACGCCTGTGTACTGCCAGAGTCAGTTCTGCGGACCCACGGTCGAGGCTCAGGAAGCGCTGGCCGAGGAGTACGGGGGTGTCGCCGAGTTCATCCACGTGGAGATCTGGCGCGACTTCGAAGAGAGCACCGTGAACCAGGCGGCCGCGGACTGGCTCTTGCGCGACGGCGACCTCACCGAACCCTGGATGTTCCTGATCGACGCCAAGGGCGTGATCGTCGAGCGCTGGGGCCCGCTGTTCGACCTCGACGACGTGCGAGCCTCGCTCGACGCCCTTCGTTCCTGAGGGACGCCACCAACGATCACATCTTCCAGGCAGGGTGCCCGTAGCATGGACGACATGGAACAGCAGCCGGTGATCCCGCCGCCCCCACCCGGGGGCGACCACTGCTATCGGCATCCCTCGGTCGCCACCGGCGTGCACTGCACCCGGTGCGGGCGCGCGATCTGCACCGAATGCATGATCGCGGCCCCGGTGGGGCACCAATGCCCCACGTGTGTAGCCGAGGCCCGCAGCGAGTACCGGAAGGGGCCCGGCCGGCGCGTGGCGATCGCGAACGCCAAGGCCATCTCGGTCACGAGCGTGCTGCTCGCGCTCATGGGCATCGGATACCTGCTCGAGGTGGTCCTGGGCGGCGTGGGATCGCTGATGAGCGGGCCGAACACGATCCACCTGGTGCGGCTCGGGGCGTCGATCGGCCTCGCGCAGCTCCCCAACGGCGACGTGGTCGGCATCGCGGTGGGCGAGCAGTGGCGCATGGTCACCGCGATCTTCCTGCACGGCGGCATCCTGCACCTGTTGATGAACGCCTATGCACTGTGGCTGTTCGGGCCGGTCGTCGAGCGCGAGCTCGGGCGCGGGCGCTTCCTCCTGATCTTCCTCACGACGGGGCTCTTCGCGAGTGCGGCCTCGTACGCGTTCGCGAGCGACCCGGTGCAGGTGAGCGTCGGGGCGTCCGGGGCGATCTTCGGGGTCGTCGGGGCTTTCGTCGCGTACAACTACCGGCACCGCGAGTTGGCGCTGGCGGCGGCGCGCCTGCGAGGGTTGGTGCCGTTCCTGATCCTGAACATGGTGCTGGCCTTCGGCCTCAACTCCGTCATCGACTGGCGAGCCCACCTCGGCGGATTCGTCGCCGGGCTAGCGGCCGGCATCGTCGCCGAGGGATGGGGCACGCGCTCGATGCGCACGGCGATCGCGGTCGGGGGTTTCGCCGCGCTCACGGTGGGTGCGCTCGCGCTCGCGGCGTGGAAGACGGCACAGTACCGAACCGAGTTCCCCGCGTTCTTCTGAGCGAACCCTGGGCGCTGGCTCACGGTCCGTCGGCGTCGGCGATGCCGTAGAGGTATCCCTCGCGCGTACCGAGGTAGAGCCACCCCCGCCAGACCGCGGGCGTCGACTCGATGCAACCTTCGAACCTCATCTTCCACAACAGCGGCGGGGCGACCGACGGATCGGAGACATCCCAGGCGTACAGGTCGCCCAGGCAATCCCCGAGGATCAGCACGCCGTCGACGACGACCGGCGACGCGATCGACGGCGCGCCCACCTGCAGCTCGTGCAGTACGGTCCCGGTGCCCCGATCCACCTCGAGCACCCGGCCCGCTGCCGTCGAGAAGAACACCACGTCACCGTAGAGCGCCGGGGTCGACCAGCTGCCGCCCGCGCCCTCGAACCCGATCTCCCGGGCGTCGATGCTCCAGATCAGCGGATCGTCCGGCCGGCGTGGGTCGAGCTTCATGAGCTGGCCGATCTCGCGCGATCGTTCGTTGAAGCGCTGGTACTGGGCGGCGACGTACAGGAAGCCCTGTCCGTCGATCGCGATCGAAGCGTCGACGTCGTCGCCGACCCAGAAGCGCAGGACCTGCTCGACCTCGGTGCCGCCGTCCAAGAGGCCGGCGATGTCCCATCCCTGCACGAGACCTCCGGAGTTCGCGAAGTAGGCTACACCTCTGCGGAACGCGACGGAGTTCTCGATCGAGACCTCCTGGTCCCCGAGCGCCGCCAGCAACTCGTCGTCGAAGCCCGGGATCGTCGCGACCATCTCGGGGGCCACCGTCACGAGTCCGTCCTCGCCGTACGAGCGGTCGAGGCGGATCACGTAGAACCAGCCGTTCTCCCCGCCCGCGAGCAGGTGGTCACGGATCACGAGCGGCGCGCCGTCCCAGTCGTCGTTGCGCAGAGGGCGGGGCACACTCGTTCCACCGTCGAGGCTCCAGAGCGTCTCGGGCTCGTCGCGGTCGAGCGCGACCACCCGCAGGTGCCCGTCGCGGGATCCCGCGTAGTAGAGGGGGAAGCCGTCCGGATCGGTCGTCGCCGATCCCTTCGCCAGATCCTTCGTCACGAGTGGGGGGCGAACCGGCTCCCCCGTGTCACCGTCGACGAAGTGGTACTTCCCGTCGTAGGCGCCCTCTCGCACCTCGATGCCCCCGCCCGGCACCTCGACCACGTTGGGCTGGCCCGTCCACCCGGTGCCACACCACTGCGTGACGTCGACACCCACGATCGACTCGGAGCAGAGCTTCGTGACCTCCGGGTGCTGCCATCGCACGACGGGATCGAGCGGCACCGGGCCCCGCCCGTAGTACGAGCGGGTCGCGTTCCCTCGGAACGTCGTGACGCCCCGGACCGCTCGGTTCGCGGGCTTCGGGGTTCGCACGGAGATCGAGGCAGGCGGAGCCGCGCCGGTGCTGCCGGCATCATCGCCGCCGCGGACCAACGCCCATCCGACCGCGGCGACCATCAGCGCCGAGACCACGCCCGCGGCGATGCCGATGCTCCGACGGGAGGGTCGGAAGGAACGAACGTCCGGGGTCATGCGGCCCATCGTATCGGCAGCGAGGAACCTGCCGGATGCGGTTCAGACCGGCTCGCCCGCCGACCGGTAGCTGCCCAGCACACGGAGCAGCGACGTGTGCTCGGCAACCGCGGCGAGCGCGTCCTCCACCTCCGGTGCGTCGGCGGCGGCCATGAGATCCACGTAGAACACGTACTCGAACGGCTTACCTCGCCTCGGCCTGGATTCGAGCTTGTGCAGGTTGATGTCGCGTTCCGCGAACGGCTGCAGGGACGCGAGCAGCGAGCCGGGACGGTCGCGCACGGCCATCACCAGTGACGTCTTGTCCGCGGGTCCCAGATCGGGAGCACCGGTCGAGATCGCGGCGAACTTCGTGAAGTTCTCTTTCTCGGTCTGGATCCGCTCCGAGAGGACCGTCAGCCCGAGCGCGGCGCCGGCCTCGACGCTCGCGATCGCGGCGTCCTCCCGGTCGCCTCGCTGCGCGATGAGACGCGCGGCGCCGGCCGTATCGTGCACGGGCACCGGCTCGATGCGCATCGACGACAGGAACTCCTCGCACTGGGCGAGCGCCTGCCAGTGGGAGTGCGCGCGGCGGACCTCCTCGAGCCGCGCCCCGGGCACGCCCAACAGCGCGTGATCGACACGCACGAGCACCTCCCCCACGATGTGCAGCAGGCTCGTGTGCTGGAGCTGGTCGTAAGTCTCGTTGACCGAGCCGGCCTGCGAGTTCTCGAGCGGCACGACGCCGTGGTCGGCCTCACCGCTGGTCACCCGCGAGAAGACGAGCCGGACGGTCTCACATGGCATCGGCTCAGCGTCGGGGAACAACGAGCGAACCGCTCGCTCGCTGTAGGCACCGGGTTCCCCCTGATAGGCGACCTGCATTGGCCGGGAAGCGTAACAAGCGACCTGCCAAGCGCGCGATGATAGGCTCGATGTTGTCCTGGCGACCGCGCCGGGCGTCCCCCCGAACGCATCGGCTCAGCCCCTCGGATCCGCCATGACGACGTCCACCCAGACCCCCGCGGAGCCACCCGGCGAGATCGATCGCGCGGGGACGGCCGCGCCGCGTGACCACCACTCCCGCCGATCGATGATCCGATGGACCCTCGCTCTGCTCGCCACCCTGCTCGCGGCGACCGTGATCGCGACCGTGATCGTCGGTCTCGGCGTGCAACGAGATGCCGCGGACGCGAAGATCGAGATCGCGAAGGGACGGCGGGCGTTGTCCGATGGCGACTTGGCGACAGCACTCGAGAGGTTCAACGCCGCCGAGGCGGCGTTCGAGGACGCTCAATCTCGCTCGAGCGGGGGCATCGGCGGTCTGGTCGCGAGGGTCCCGATCCTCGGCCGATCGATGGATGTCGCTGCCGGTATCTCCGACGCCGGCGTCGTGCTCGCAGGCGCCGCAGTCGACCTCACGACCGCCCTGGAGCAGCTCCCGGATGGGCTCGGGTCGCTCGCCCCCGTCCAGGGGCGCATCCCGATCGACACGCTGGCCGAGCTGTCCGACGACGTCGCGGCGGCGGCGGCGGCAGGGGAAACCGCGCTCGCGTCCGTGCGCGCGACCCCGTTGACCCTGATCCCCGCGACGGTCGCCGAGGCTCGCTTCGAAGCGGAGGAACAGGTCGCCGAACTCGCCCGGACGCTCGAGGCCGCCTCGGTGCTGACGTCGCGACTCCCGGCGATCCTCGGCGCGGACGGAGCGAAGCGCTACCTCTTGATCGCGGAGAGCCCCGCCGAGCAGCGGGGCACCGGCGGCATCTGGGGTGCCTATACCGTCATGACGGCACGAGACGGGCGACTGACCTTCGAGTCCTTCTCGCAGCTCGCGGATTTCCCCGAGATCTCACCCGACGAGCTTCCGGCGCCGAGCCCGGACTACCGGGAGAACTATGACCAGTACGGAGGGGCCGGAGCATGGAGCGACCTCAACATGACCCCCGACCTCCCCTCGGCGTCACGGGCGGTGCTCTCAGCGTTCGAGCATGCGACGGGGTCTCGACTCGACGGTGTGCTGGTTGCGGATCCCTACGCCGTGCAGGAGTTGATCCGCGTCACCGGCCCCGCCGTCGTCCCGTCGCTCGGCGTCTCGATCCGAGCGGGAACCGTGGTCGACTTCATGACCAACGAGGCATACACCCTGTTCCCGTTCCGCGGCCGGTTGCGCAAGGCCGTGCTCGGGGCGGTCGTCGGGGAGGCATTCAACCAGTTCCTCGCACAGCCCGGGAGTCCGACGGACAAGCTCGAGGCGATCGTCCGATCCGTGGCCGCGGGACACCTCCGGCTCTACACGACCGATGCCACGAGCCAGGACGCCCTCATCACGGCAGGCCTGGACTCCGGGCTCCGCGCCCGCGAGGGTGCCGACCTCCTCGCCGTCCACGTGAACAGCCGCTCGGGGAGCAAGGTGGACTTCTACGCCGAGAGGACGATCGACTACGACGTGCGTCTGGGCGGCGAGGGCGAGGTGTTCGCGACCACCGCGATCACGATCAGGAACGACGCGCCCACGAGCGGTATCCCCGGGTACGTGATCGACCCGAACGTGCGGGGATACGAGCCGGGCGACAACGTCTCGCTCGTCTCGATGTCCTGCCCTCACCCGTGCGGGCTGGTGACGGCCTCCCGCAACGGAACCGACGTCGCGCTCGCCAGGGGTGAGGAGCTCGGGTTCGTGTGGTATCAGGACTTCTTCACGACACCCGGTGGCTCGAGCACGGCCCTCGAGATCGTCACCCATCGCCGCGGCGTCTGGCAGGGGAACTCGTCCGGCGGCACCTATCGGTTGGTCCTGCTCCCCCAGACGACCGTGAAGCCCACGGAGATGACGGTCGAGATCAGCGCCCCGCAGGGTACCGGCATCGTGTGGGCGAGCCAGCGGATGTCGATCGATGGCGGAACCGCCGTGTGGAGCGGAGTCCCGGAGGGGCGGACGGAGCTCGTCGT